>PSKS01000027.1:0-31197 GCA_040289115.1 Chloroflexota bacterium | reverse complement strand
CGCCCCCGGCGTTACCGGCTGGCCCTGGCGGGCCAGCGCCGGGGCCGACTTCGTTCTGGACCCCGCCTTCTCCCCGGACGGGCGGTTCCTGGTCTGGCAGGAGTGGGACCGGCCCAACATGGCCTGGGACGGCAGTCGAATCGTTTGCCTGGATCTGACCACCCGGGAGCGGCGGGCCGTGGCTGGGGGCGACGAGGTGGCCGTGGCCCAGCCCCGCTACTCGCCCGACGGTCGGTATCTGACCTTTCTCTGCGACGCCGACGGCTGGCTTAACCTGTGGGTCGCCGACCCCGATGGGGGCAATCCCCGTCCGCTCGTCCCCGAGGAGTTTGAGGCTGGACCGCCGGCCTGGGGTCCTGGGGCCAGAACCTACGCCTGGTCGCCGGATGGCCGTCGCCTGGTCTATGTCCGGAATGAGGCCGGTCACTGGCGGCTTAAAGTGATTGGTGTCGACGAAGGAGCAACGCCCCAGCCGATCGGCGACCCGGAACTCCCGGGCAGTTTTGCCGCCCTCTCCTGGGCCCCAGACGGAACGGAGGTTATCGGCCTCTATTCTGGGTCGGCCGTGCCCCCGCAAGTGGTGGCCGTGAATCCCGCAGACGGCCAGCGCCGGGTGCTGGCGGTGGGGGCCCCGGCCGGCTTTGAAAACCTGGGCCTGGTGTGGCCGGAGCACATAAGTTGGCGGGCCCTAGAAGGCGTCACCGTTTACGGCCAGTTTTACCGGCCGGTCCGGGACCCGACCCCGTACAGGCCGCCGCTTTTGGTGGATATCCACGGCGGTCCTACCGGCCAGCGGGGAGCCCGCTGGGACCCGGGCCTACAGTATTTTCTCCAACGGGGTTGGGCCGTTCTGTGTCCCGAGTACCGGGGCTCCACCGGCTACGGCCGAGCCTACACCCAGGCCCTCCGGGGCAACTGGGGCGTCCACGACGTCCATGACACCCTGGCCGGTATCGAGCATCTGGTGCGGGCCGGGCTGGTAGACCCCGACCGGGTGGCGGTGATGGGCGGAAGCGCCGGGGGCTACACGGTGCTGATGCTTCTGGCTGTCGCCCCCAACCGGATCAAAGCCGGAGTAGACCTTTTCGGGGTCACCGACCTGCTAGCCCTGGCCGAGACTACCCACCGCCTGGAGGCCCACTACCTGGACACCCTGATTGGCCCGCTGCCTGAGGCTTATCCCAAATACCGGGAACGGTCCCCCATCCACCTGGCCCACCAGATCAGGCGGCCCCTCCTGGTTCTGCAGGGGGCCGATGACCGGGTAGTGACCAGGGACCAGTCTGATGCCCTGGTTCAAGCCGTCCGGGCGGCCGGTGGTACCGTCGAATACCACGTCTACCCGGGCGAAGGCCACGGCTGGGCCCGAGCTGCCACCATCCGGGACGCCCTGAGCCGCATCGACCGCTTTCTTGTGAAACAGGTGATCCTGGCTTCCTGACATTTGTTGGGCCGCGAGGTGGGGTCCGTTTGACACGTTCTAGGCGGCCTGCTTATCATTGATTGACCAAAACCACCGAGGGGAGGTTGCCAGATGCCGTATCCCTTTAGCTTGCCCCCGATGCCCTACCCATACACCGCCCTCGAGCCCCACATCGACGCCCAGACGATGGAGATCCACCATACCCGCCATCATCAGGCCTACGTTAACAACCTGAACGCCGCCCTCGAGAAGCATCCCGAGCTTCAGGGGTGGACTCTGGAGCAGCTTTTGCGGCGCATAAACGAGGTTCCCGAGGATATCCGCACCGCCGTCCGCAACCACGGCGGCGGCCACGCCAACCATACCCTCTTTTGGGACATCATGGGACCCGGCGGGGGCGGCCAGCCCACCGGGGCACTGGCCGAGGCCATCAACCGCCACTTCGAAAGCTTTGAAAAGTTCAAAGAACAGCTGAGTCAGGTCGCCATCGCCCGGTTCGGTAGCGGCTGGGGCTGGCTGGTGGTGAACGCCAACGGCGGCCTCGAGGTCTTCAGCCTGCCCAACCAGGACAGCCCCCTTATGGAGGGCAAAATCCCCATCCTGGGGGTTGACGTCTGGGAGCACGCCTACTACCTCAAGTACCAATGGCGCCGACCGGATTATGTGGCGGCCTGGTGGAACACCATAAACTGGGCCAACGTTGCCCGCCGCTACGAGGCCGCCCTCAAGGGTAGCGCCGCCCTGGACCAGTAAAGGGCCCGGGCCGGAGGCTAAGACGTGGCCGAATTCGACCTCATCATCCGCAACGGGACCGTCTTCGACGGCACCGGCCGGCCGGGCTTCCCGGCCGACGTCGGGGTAAAGGGCGACCGGATCGAGGCGGTGGGCAACCTGACCGGGGCGGTGGCGGCCCGGGAAATCGACGCCGCCGACCTTTACGTCGCCCCCGGCTTCATCGACATCCACACCCACTCCGACTGGGCGATGTTCGGCAATCCCCGGATGGAGAGCAAAATCCGCCAGGGGGTAACCACCGAGGTGGCCGGAAACTGTGGCACCAGCCTGGCCCCGCTGATGGGCGTCGCCCGGGAGTCGGCCGTCCGGACCCTGAGCCGTATCGGCCGGGAACCCGACTGGACCACCCTGGCGGAGTATTTCGCCCGGATTGAGGCCAACGGCATTGCCCAGAACTACGCCACCTTCATCGGCCACGGCACCCTGCGCCAGGCCGTAATGGGGTTCGAAATGCGGCCCCCCACCTTGGTGGAGCTCGACCAGATGAAGCGGCTGCTGGTCGAGGGGATGGAGCAGGGGGCCCTGGGCTTGGCCACCGGCCTGATTTATCCGCCTGGCTGCTACGCCAATACCGAAGAGATCATTGAGCTTGCCAAGGTAGTTGCCTCCTACGATGGCATCTATGCCACCCACATGCGCAACGAGGCCGACCGCCTCCTTGAGTCGGTGGCCGAGGCCATCCGGGTCGGCGAAGAGGCGGGGGTCTCGGTCCAGATAAGCCACCACAAGGCGGTCGGCCGGCGCAACTGGGGGAAGGTAAACGACAGCCTCGAGCTTATCGAGCGGGCCAGATCCCGGGGCGTCCGGGTGGACTGCGACCAGTATCCCTACGTTGCGTCCAGCACCAACCTGGGGGTAGTATTGCCTCGCTGGGTCTTTGAAGGGGGCAACGAAAAGCTTTTGGCCCGGCTGGCCGACCCGGAAGTTCGCCGGCGGATAGCCGAGGAGGCCGGCGGGGAGTACGAAAACGCCGAAAACCTAAGCCGGGGGGCCGGCTGGGACGGGATCCTCATCGCCGACTCGCCCCAGGCACCCCACTACGAGGGGCAGACCATCGCCCAGGTGGCCGAGGCCGAGGGCAAAGACCCCTTAACGGTCGTGTTCGACCTGCTCCTGCTAAACCGCGGCTACGTCGGGGCCATCTTCTTCGGCATGTGCGAGGAGGATGTCCGCACGGTGATGCGCTACCCCCACACCGTTATCGGGTCGGACTCTTCGGCCCGGGCCCCCTACGGAATCATGGGCTTTGGCAAGCCCCACCCCCGCACCTACGGCACATTCCCCCGGGTCCTTGGCCGCTACGTCCGGGAGGAGAAAGTCTTAACCTGGGAAGAGGCCATCGCCAAGATGACGTCCAAAACGGCCCGCAAGCTCCGGCTCCGGGGTCGGGGGGAGGTCAGGCCGGGCTACTTTGCCGACCTGGTGGTGTTCAACCCCAACACCGTCATCGACCAGGCAACATTCACCGACCCCCACCGGTACCCGGTCGGCATCGAGTACGTAGTGGTCAACGGCACGCTGGTCATCGACCGGGGCGAGCATACCGGTGTTCTGCCAGGCCGGGTCTTAAGGCTGGGGGGCTAGCCGGCCCGGGCTCGCCGCGCCGGACCATCGGTCCCCATACCGCCCGACGCAACAAGGATGCACCGCCGCTGGCCGTAGCCTGGTTCGGGGTGTTGCCCGTCGGCGGCATCTGCCCGCTCTGCGGCGACCTGGGCTAAGTTTGTGCCCGGTTCCATCGGCTGGCATGGGAAATCCTGACCCCAAGTTCCAAGGCGACCTCGTCAGTCTGCTCGAAGCAGCCGGATGACGTAGCCCAGCCGGCCCAGCACCAGTCGGGGACTCAGGCCTACCGCAAGCAGCCAGAAGCCCCCAAAGGCGTACCCAAACTTGAGGCCGAGGCGGGCTTCAACCCCGAGGCCGCCCAGCAGTGGGAGGCCCGAGAGCAGCCAGTAGCCGGCCCCGATGGCGGCTCCCGCCAGGGCCGCCGGCCGCAGCTCAGCCCCCAGGTTAATCCCGGTTTGGCGCAAGACCTCCCGGTAGGTAAGGGCCAGGCCCAGGCCGAAGGCCAGGCCCACGGCCAAGGCCGTGCCCGTCGTCTGCCAGAGGAGGGTAAGGGGCAGGCCCGCCGCGGCGAGGATCACAGCCTGGGCGGCCGTGAAGACCGTGTTAAGGCCCGGCCGACCCAGGGCCGTAAACAGGGAGGCGGCGTTGTCCCAGAGGGGCCGGCACACCGAATAAACCACCAGGAGCCGAAGGATGGGGGCCACCGGAAGCCAGCGGTCGCCGTAGAGCACGGTGATGAGCTCGGGGGCGGCGATGGCCACAGCGATGGCCAGGGGAATGCCGCCCATCAGGATAAGCCAAAGGAGCATAGTACCGGTTCGGTGCAGCCGAGCTGGGTCGTCCCGGAGGCGGGCGTAAGTGTAGAAGGCGCCCCGGTTCACCACCACGTTTAGCAGGTTGGCCGGCCACTGGGCCGTCCGGTAGGCCCGGTCGTAAAAGCCGAGGGCCGCTAGGCCGACGAAAGTGCCGACTAGAAAGTTGTCGAGCTGGGTCAAAAACATAGCTCCCAGGGTTGCCATCCCCACCACCAGGCCAAACCGGATAAGCTCCCGGGCAAGCCGGGGGTCGAATCGCCAGCGGCGTACGGCCGCGGCCGGCAGACCCCGCGCTGCCCACCAGGTACCGAGGGTTGTAAGGGCCGCCAGGGCAGCGTTCTGTACCACGATGCTCCAATAGCCCCCGCCGTTCAGGGCAACCCAGAAGCCCGGCAGGTAGGAGGCGCCGAAGGCCAGCCCCTGGACCAGGGCCGAACGGTGAAAGAGCAGGTTTTTATCCAGGAGGATGATGGCCGTGGCCCCCGCGGCCTCTACAAGCCCCACCGCCCCCAGGGCCAGCACCACCCACCCCAGCTCAGGCGGATATCCCAGCCCGATAAGGACGGGAACGGCCGCCCCCAGCAGCAGAAGGGTTACTAGCCCGGCCGTTAGGTCCAGGGTCAGGTGGGTGCCCGCCAATTCGGGTGTTGTCTCCTTGCGCTGGGCGAAAGCCTGCCCGATCCCCAGCTTCGGGCGGAGATTAAGTAGGGAGAACCAGAAGAGGGCCAGGGCGTAGGTCCCGAAATGCTGGGGTTCCAGGAGCCGGGTCAGGATCAGGTTGGCCCCGAATCCCCAGACCAACTGAAAATAGGAGCTTAGGGCGAGCCAGAGGCTGCCCCGAACTACCCGGTAGGCCAGGGGCCGGCCGTTCCCATCCGGGCCGGTTGGTTGTTCAGTGCCGAAGGCCGCCACACCCTGGATTATAGCCGTCGGGACCAAAGTACCCTATTGGCGGGGACGATCCCCTCATATAATCTTCTTGCGGAGCAAAGCGATGCGGAGCCAGATAACCCCGGTGGGCCGGAATCCCACCGACTTGCCCATCTTTTCCCCGCCGGATATCCGCACAGTTAAGGACACCGGCCTTACCCTGGACTTTCTTTCGGACCTGGCCCTGCGAATCATTTACTACGCCAGCAGCATAACGGCCGGTGAGGTGGCTAGACGGATTGGCCTGCCCTTCGGCAACGTTGTAGAACGGGTTTTAGAAAACCTCAAGCGGCAGCTTCTGGTCGAGGTCACCGGTGGGGCCTCAGTACTGGCCACCAGCTACACTTACACCCTGACCGAAAAGGGCTACAACAAGGCAGCGGAGCTGGTCGCCCGAACCACCTACGCCGGGATTGCGCCGGTCCCGATGGATCGCTATTTCGAGGCCGTTAAAACTCAGTCCATCCTTGGGCTGAGGGTCAGTCGCGAGGAGGTTAGCCGGGCATTCAGCCACCTGGTCCTGCCCCGGCATATTCTGGACATGCTCGGGCCGGCCATCAACTCGGGCCGGTCCATCTTCCTCTTCGGGGAGTCGGGCAATGGTAAGACCTCCATCGCCGAGACGGTGGCCCGCATCTTCTTCGGGGGCTATATCTGGGTACCTTATGCCGTCGAGTTTGACGGTGAAATCATAAAAGTCTACGACCCGGCTTACCATTTTGCGGTCGACCCCGAGACCTTCGGGCTGCAGGTGACAGATGGGCGCTGGGTCCTCTGCCGTCGGCCGGCGGTGGTGGTGGGTGGGGAGCTAACCATGGCCCAGCTCGACCTGACCTACAGCGAAGCCACCCGCTATTACGAGGCACCCATCCAGGTTCGGGCCAACGGGGGTATCTTGGTCATTGACGACTTCGGCCGCCAGCAGCTCTCACCCCGGGACCTGCTCAACCGGTGGATCGTGCCCCTGGAGCGGCGGGAGGACTTTTTAAGCCTGCGTTCGGGCCGGCGCCTGCGGGTTCCCTTCGACCCGCTGGTCATATTTTCCACCAATATGGAGCCTACCAGCCTGGTGGACGAGGCCTTTCTGCGCCGGATCCGTTACAAGATTTACGTGCCGGACCCGACCCCGGAAAGCTACATCGAGATTCTGCGCCGGGTCTGCACGGCCCAGGGGATAAGCTTCGACCCGCAGGCGGTGGAGTTAATCTTCGCTTACTACCGGACCCACGGCATCTCGCCCCGCGCCTGCCACCCCCGGGACATTGTAGAGCACCTGGTGGACATCGCCGACTACGCCGGGGTTCCGCCGACCCTAAGCCCTGAGCTTCTGAGGATGGCCCTGGAATCGTACTTTGTGCCCCTAAGCGGCCGTCAAGCGTAGGTTTTTATCCCAAGCCCCAGGTCATTGCTAAGCCGCTCAACTTTTCCCCACTGGGGAACATCCAACAAATCGGTCCCATCGCTAATGGCTTGAAGAGAGCGCCCGGGGGAAGCTCGGTTAGATCCTTCCGCTTCGGAGCAGGGCTTTGACCTCCTCGATGGCCCGGGTCACCTGGATACCCCGGGGGCAGGCCGTCGTGCAGTTGAAGACCGTCCGGCAGCGCCAGACTCCGAACCACTCGTTCAACACTTTAAGCCGGGCCTCCGCCGCCCGGTCCCGGCTGTCGAAGATGAACCGGTGGGCCTGAACGATGGCCGCCGGTCCCACGTACTCCCCGTTGGCCCAGTAGGACGGGCAGGCGGCGGTACAGGCGGCGCACAGGATGCACTTGGTGGTGTCGTCGAAGCGGGCCCGCTCTTCGGGCAACTGAAGCCGCTCCCGCTCCGGCGGGGGCTCGTCGTTTACCAGGTAAGGCATTATCTGCCGGTATTTCCGGAAGAAGGGCTCCTGGTCCACCACCAGGTCCTTTATGACGGGCAGAGCCAGCAGCGGCTGGATGGTGATGGTCCCGCCGCCTTCGGCGACCATATCCCGCACCAGCACCTTGCAAGCGAGCCGATTAAAGCCGTTGATGCGCATGGCATCGGAGCCGCATACTCCGTGAGCGCACGAGCGGCGGTAAGTCAGGCTGCCGTCGATGTGCCACTTGATGTAGTTGAGGGCATCGAGGACCCGGTCGGTCTCCTCCACATCAACCTCGTATTCAGCCCACCAAGGCCGGGAGTCTCGCTCCGGGTTGAACCGCTGAATCCGCAGTTTGACCTTCACGGGCAGCCCACCTCCTTCAGTAAACCCGTTCCTTCGGGGGCCAGTGGGTTATTACCACCGGCTTAGAGTCAAAGCTTACCTCTCGACCCCGCCGGTAAACAATGGTGTGCCTGAGCCAGTTCTGGTCATCCCGCTTTGGGTAGTCTTCCCGGTAGTGGGTCCCCCGGCTCTCTGTCCGGTAGAGGGCCGAATAGGCTGTCGCCTCCGCCACGTCCAGGAGGGAGCCCAGCTCCAGGGCCTCCACCAGGTCGGTGTTGAACCGCAGCCCCCTATCGTCGACTCCGATGTTTTCGTAGCGGGCCCGGAGCTCGTTTAATTTCGAGATCGCGGCCTTAAGCCCCTCCTCCTCCCGGAAAACGCTTACGTAGGTCTGCATGGTTTCCTGAAGCTCCGCCCGGATGGGGGCGGCCCGCTCCTTGCCCCCGTTCCGGATCCGCTCCACCAACTCCACGGTGTAGGCTTCGGGCTCCGGCGGAAGGGGCGGAAAATCCGTGCCCCGGCAGTACTCGGCCAGGTGCCGGCCGGCCCGCCGGCCAAACACCACCAGGTCCACCAGCGAGTTGGTGCCCAGCCGGTTAGCCCCATGGACCGATACGCAGGCGCACTCACCGGCGGCGTAAAAGCCTTCCACCGGGGTGTTGTTGGCGTCCCGAACCACCCGGCCGTCCAGGTCCGTGGGGATGCCCCCCATCGCATAATGGGCCGTTGGTTGGATGGGGACCGGCTGTTTCAGGGGGTCGATTCCCAGGTAGACCCGGGCGAACTCGATGATATCGGGCAGCTTGCTCTCTAAGTACTCGGCGGTGACAGTTCGGCCGCCGGGGGCGCTGCGGTAGCGGTTGATGGTCTCGGGACGCAGGTCCAGGTAAACGTAATCCCGTCCCCCGATCCCACGGCCCTCCCGAATCTCCCGGTAAATGGCCCGGGAAATGACGTCCCGGCTGGCCAGGTCCTTAATGGTCGGGGCGTAGCGTTCCATAAAGCGCTCGCCCTTATCGTTTATCAAAATTGCCCCTTCGCCCCGGGCACCCTCGCTCAGTAGGATGCCCAGCTTGTAGATCCCCGTTGGGTGAAACTGGAAAAACTCCATGTCTTCCAGGGGCAGTCCCCGCCGCCAGACCAGGGCCATACCATCCCCGGTGAGGCTGAGGGCGTTGGAAGTGATCTTATAGATGCGCCCGGCCCCGCCGTTGGCGAAGAGGACCGCCTTGGCGTGGAAGACGTGGATATCCCCGGTGGCGATTTCGAGGGCAACCACCCCGGCCACTCGGTTGCCGTCTAGGATCAGGTCGGTCACGAAGAACTCGTCGAAAAAGTTGACCCCGGCCCGGATACACTGCTGGTAGAGGGTGTGCAGGATCATGTGGCCGGTCCGGTCGGCCACGTGGCAGGCCCGCATCACCGGGGCCTCCCCGAAATTTCGGGTGTGGCCCCCGAAGCGGCGCTGGGCAATCTTTCCCTCCGGTGTCCGGTCGAAGGGCATGCCCAGGTGCTCCAACTCGATGATGGCGTCCACCGATTCCTGGGCAAGAACTTCAGCCGCGTCCTGGTCGACCAGCCAGTCGCCCCCCTTAATGGTGTCGTAAACGTACCATTCGGGTTTATCCTCTTCCATATTGCCTAAGGGGGCAGCAATGCCGCCCTGGGCGGCCCCGGTGTGGGAACGGAGGGGGTGAACCTTGCTCAAGACGGCCGTTGGCACCTGCCGGGAGGCATAGAGAGCCCCCATAAGCCCGGCCCCACCGGCCCCAACTATTACCGCCTCAAACTGATGCCGGTGAATCCGACTGCGACTGACCATGGCTAGCAACCTCCCGGGAGCTCAGTTACCCTCACCCCACCGATTAGGGCAATGCTTCCAACGGTCAGTAACACTACCCCCATCACCACTGCCAGGCCCTTGAGCCCCTGCCGGAGGCCGGGGTGGTGCACGTAGTCGTCGATAACATACCTTAAGCCCAACAGGCCGTGGATATACGCCAGCCAGAGGAGGAGAGCATCGTAGACCCGCCAGCCCACGAGTGCCCAGCGGTAGTAAACAAAACAGGCGTCGATAACATGGACGTTATTTATTAGGTGCATGATGGCCAGGTGACCAAAGGCCAGGGGCACCAGGAGTACCCCGGACCAGCGCATGTACGACCAGACCGAGACGTCGAACCTGGGCCGAGTGGGCGAAACAACCCTTACGGCGCGTGGTGACGTGGCCATTTTTAACCTCCCAGCAGGCCGCGTCCGACGATGGTCACGGCCATGTAGGCGGCGGTGGGAACGAATAAAATTACGAAAAGGATTACGGTTGCCAGAAGAAGGGGTCTCTGGCTATGGGCCGCCCAAAGGTTTGGAAACCAGTCGCTTACGGCGATGCGCAGGCCGTTAAGACCGTGCCAGAGGACACAGCCAACCAGGATAATCTCGCCGACACCGAAGAAGGGGTTTCGGTAGAGCTGGATGGCGTGGTTATAAAGCTCAGGCGCAAAGTATACCAGGGAGGTATCTACGATATGAATGGTCAAAAAAAGGAGAGTTCCTAGACCCGCAATTCGGTGGGCGACCCAAGCCAGCTGGAAGAGGCCTCCGCGGTAAGACAAACCCTGGCGGACGACTAGCCCGAGACCGTCCATCTTCTGCGACTCCCTTCGACGTTGTTGGGCGTTGCTGCTAAATTATAGTCCCGGCCCTATGCCCCCGTCATCCGGACCCAGGCGGCTCCCCAGGCCAGGTCCGGTGACCGTCAGCTGTTCCACCGCTCGAGCCACCGCTTCAGTCACCCCCGTCCGCACCGCCTCGGCCGCCATCTCAATGGCCCCCCTCAGGGCCCGGGCGTTGGACCGGCCGTGGGCCAGGACCACCACCCCCCGCACCCCCAGGAGGGGCGCGCCCCCGTACTCGGCGTAGTCGTAGCGGCTTAGAAGCTCCCGGAAGGCCGGGGCCAGCAGCAGGCCTCCGAGGCGGTAGCGGAGGCGCTGGTTTATCTTGGCCTGAATTGCCTTGAAGAGCATCTCACCCACACCCTCGGCCGTCTTGAGGGCCACATTCCCGCTGAAACCGTCGGTAACCACCACATCCGCCACATCCCAGGGCAGGTCCTTCCCCTCCACGTTCCCCACGAAGTTGAGGCCCGAGGCGCTCAACAACTGGTAGGCCCGGCGGGCAAGCAGGTTCCCCTTGCTGGGCTCCTCGCCGATATTAAGGAGGCCGACCCGGGGCGACGGGTTGCCGAAAGTACATCGGTAGTAGGCGCTGCCCATAACCCCGAACTGAAGCAGGTGATGGGGCCGGCAGTCGGCGTTGGCCCCGGCGTCAATGATGATTATCCGCCCCCTGTAGGTAGGTAGGTGGGTGGCCACCCCGGGCCGGTCCACCCCCGGGAGCCGGCCGAGCATAAGGAGCGCCCCGGCCACCACTGCCCCGCTGTTTCCGGCCGAGATGAAGGCCTCGGCCCGCCCGCTGGCAACAAGCTCAAGGCCCACCGTCAGTGATGACCTGGGCTTGGAACGGATCGCCTCGCTGGGAGGCTCCCCCATCCCCACAACTTCGGGGGCGTCGGTCAGGCCAAAGGGGCTCAGGTCGACGCCCGCGGCCCGGGCGGCCGAAACCACCAGCTCGCGGGGCCCCACCAGGGTGATGTCGTAGCGGCCGGCTACCAGGGCGGCCGCCCGCAGGACCTCCTCCGGCCCCCGGTCTCCCCCGGCGGCATCGAGGGCAATCCGAATCAACCCTTTTTCCTCGCCAGAATAACCATCCGCTCGGCCGACAGATGATAGGGGCCCAGGTCGTAGTCGCCCCAGACCTGCTCCACTTCAAAGCCGGCCAGGCTCAGCAAGTACTCGGCCTCGCGGCGGAAAAGAAAACCCAGCTCATACGTAAAAACCGTCCGCCTCAGCCCCCCGCACGGACCGGTCTCGTCGTAAAAACAGGTGAACCGCTCCAGCTGTTCGGCCGGGTAGACCCGCCGGCTAATGTATTTGCTCAAGGTGCGGCCGCCCTCAACCCGCACCCAGTGGAGGACTAGGGCCGGGTCGTCGTCCAGAAAGCCGGGGGCGAGGGGGTTGGGCAGGTCCAGCGCCAACTGACCATCGGGCCTCAGGTGCCGGCGGACGGTTTCCAGGCACCGGCGCTGGACCTCGGGAGAGGTCAGGTGGCCGAAAGTGCCCAGTGGGATAATGGCCAGGGCGAACAACTCTTCCAGGTCGAAGGCGGCCATATCGGCCTGGACAAAGGTCACCCGGTCCTTAAGCTGGGGCGAAAGCTTAGCTTCGGCCCGGGCCAGCATGGCCGGCGAGTTGTCGATCCCCACCACCCGGTAGCCCCCCCGGGCCAGGGCAAGGGCGACCCGACCGGTTCCGCAGCCCAGCTCCAGGATAGGTTCCCCGGTCCGGCGGGCCAGCTCCAGGTAAAGGGTCAGGTCGGCGTCGTAGCCCTCGTACTCCAGGTCGTAGAAGGGCGCGGCGACAGCGTAGGGGTCGCCGGGGCCGCTGGGGTGGTCAGGGTTACCGCCCAAAGGAGATCCCGATCTCCTCGGCCGTTTGAACCAGCTCCCCGTCTGGGTCCACAAGCTTCGGAACCCGCACTGCGTCGGCAATGTCAACCGCCGTAAGGTCCTGACCCCGCAGGGCCACCATCTTGCCGAACTCGCCCCGCTCCACCATCCGCACCGCCTCAACCCCAAATCGGGTGGCCAAAACCCGGTCAAAGGCGGTGGGTGAGCCGCCCCGCTGCACGTGACCCAGAATAGTTACCCGAGTCTCCTTCCCGGTCATGGCGGCCAGGCCAGCCCCGACCCGGTTGGCGATGCCCCCAAGCCGGCCGTACCCACCCTCTCCGGGGGGCTCGATGAAGACGGGCTCCCCGCCCACCGGCCGGGCTCCCTCAGACACCACCACGATGCTGAACCGCCGCCCCGCCCGTTCCCGCATGGCGACCTTTTCGGCCACCCGATTCAGGTCGAAGGGAATCTCGGGGATCAAAATGACGTCGGCGCCCCCGGCCAGGCCGGCGTGAAGGCCGATCCAGCCGGCGTGCCGGCCCATTACCTCCAGGACCATCACCCGGTGGTGGCTTTCGGCCGTTGTGTGCAACCGGTCGATGGCGTCGGTGGCCGTCTCAACCGCCGTATCAAACCCGAAGCTTACGTCAGTACCGGCGATGTCGTTGTCGATAGTCTTGGGCACACCGATGATAGGCACCCCTTTCTCGACGAGCTCCAGGCCGATCCTGAGGGTGCCGTCTCCCCCGATGGTTATAAGGGCATCGAGGCGGAGCCGCTCGATGTTTTCGATGACCTGGTCGGAGCGGTCCTCGTAAAAGACCGTCCCGTCCGGCCGGCGAATGGGGACGGCGAAGGGATTACCCCGGTTGGAGGTGCCCAGGATGGTGCCGCCCCGGGGCAAGATGCCCTGGACGTCGGCCGGGGCGAGCGTCCGGAACCGGGGCTCGCCCACCAGCCCGTCATAGCCATCCTCGATGCCAATCACCTCCCAGCCGCGATGGGCAACGGCGGATTTTACTACCGCCCGAATCACCGCATTAAGGCCGGGACAGTCGCCGCCGCCTGTAAGAAGACCGAGCCGTTTCATCCCCGCCGATCGGTTCGTGATGGGGGCTACCTGAGGGCGAGCTCCATCGGCAGCTTGGTCTCTTTCTTCGGCCGCTGAATCACGTACTCCGTGTGGCCGTCGGGCCCGAACCGGGCCCGCCCCAGCCAGTTCCGCACCTTCTCGGGCAGGCAGGCCCAGGGCACCCGCTCGCCCCGATAGCCGTAGGCCTCCACCCGCCGCTTGGAGTTCTCGGGCACCTCCGGGGGCACCCGCAGAACATAGTAGCGGTCGCCCTCTTTCACCAGGTAATAATCGTGGCTTCGGGTCCGGGTTACGAATTTAATGTTGGGTTCCATCATCGGCTGGTTCCCCCCAGGAAAGGCGCAAGATTGCTCTAAAAAAGATATTACATCACCGCCCGGCCCTATTGGCCCAGGGCCCAGGCCCGCACGGCGTAATAGATGGGCCGGGGCGTAAAGTCCGGCCCGACAAAGGCAAAGTAATCGTTGAAATTGCGGGCCGGCCTCGGCAACCGGAAAAGCCAGAAGGCCACCACTTGCACATTTGGCCATTCCCGTTCGGCCAGGGTCAGGGCCCGGAGGGTGTAATCGACCCGGGCCGCCGGGGAGACGGCCCCCTTCCAGTAAGGGTGGTCGTTCCAGCCGGCCTCGGTAATCCAGATGGGCTTATCCCCGTCGCCGTTCTGCGCCATAAGCTGCCGGATAAGCTCGACCCGGGCGAAATTTATCCGGTCCGGGGAAGGAGGATCCTCCGGGGGGAGGACTCCCCCGTAAGCGTGGACGGCCACCGCGTCGAAAAACGCCTTCCCGCCGGCCCGGTAAACACCGGCCAAAAACTCCAGGTCCGGGACGGCCCGGGCCGACCGCTCCGTCGTGGGCGCCAGGCCGGCGAGGGCGACCAAGGCCTGCTGGTCGGCCTCCTTGATGGCCCGGTAGGCCTCCCGCAACAGGTCGGCATATTCTGCCGGGTCTGGGGGGCGAAAGCCCCACTCGGCGGCCAGGTTCGGCTCGTTCCAGACCACGTAGCCGTAGACCAGCCCCCGGTAGCGGCCAGCAAAGGCGGTGAGAAAGCGGGTGAAGTCGCCCCAATGAGTCCGGTCCAGATACTTCACGTTGGAGTTTGGGGGCCTAGCCCACTCGGGAACGTAATCGATCCGGGCGATGAGTCTCAGACCGAGGCGGTGGGCCTCGGAAATGACCAGGTCGGAGTGCTGCCAGCGGAACACGCCCCGCTGGGGCTCATGGTAGCCCCAGGGGAAGTATTCCACCACCCAGGCCGCCCCCATCGCCCGGACCATGCTCAGGGTCCGCCGGACCTTCTGGGAGTCGGGCTCGTCGGTGAGGCGGGTGTGCACCCCCAGCACCGGGTGGGGCGGCGTCCACGGCTCTGACCCGCCGGTGACGGCAAGGGGTGGGGGCTGATAGCCGGACTGCCAGCAGAGGGCAAGCCCCAGGAAAACGATCCCCACCCGGTAGGCCAGGCGTTCCTTGGCCAACATTCCGCCTTACTGGAACTGGCTACGCCGGTAGCTCCAGTAGAGGAGGCCCAGCAAGAATACGGCGAGGATAATGATCATGGCCACCCCGATGGCAATGCGCAGTCCGACCGCTTCGCCGACCATGTTAGTCCCCTGGTAGGGTCTTTAATGGAAAGCGGCCCCGCTCCTTTAGTTCGTCCAGGAGCCGCTCCTCCAGCAGGAAGGGCTCCAGCTCGGCCGGGGACCGGCGCAGGCCGGCCAGGTCAGACCCGGCCGCCAGGGCCAGGACCACCCGCGCCCCGACCATAGCGGCGCCCTGGAGGGCCTTGGGCGAGACCTTGTCCACGGTATCGGCGGGGGTATGTCCCCAGCCCCGCCCCACCAGGCCCTCGGCCCGCTCGTTAGAGGTGAGGGTGGCCGTGGGGATACCCGCCACCGCAAAGGGGAAATGGTCGGAATGTGTATTGAACCGGTCCTCAACCCCGAATTCGTAGCCGAGGCGGCGGCCCAGCTCTCGGAAATAGGCCACAAGCTCCGGCCAACCGGTAAGGACCAGGTACTCCGTCCCCAGCCGGCCCCGGGCCGCCGTATCCAGGTTCAGCATGAAGACGACCCGGTCCAGCTCGGCCCGGTGGGCCTCCACGTACCGCCAGGAGCCCACCAACCCCACCTCCTCGGCGCCAAAGAAGATAAACCGAATCGTCCGCTCCAGGGGGGCGTCCACGGCGGCCCGCAGGGCCCGGGCGATTTCCAGCCCCACCACCGTCCCGGCGGCGTTATCCAGGGCGCCCTGGGATATGTCGTGGCCGTCGTAATGGGCCCCGACGATAACCAGCTCCCCGGAACGGCCCGGCAGGTCGACAACGACGTTTTGGGAGGTAAGCCGAACCGTCGCCCCGTCGGCTTTAAGGCGGACGGTTACTGGACCCCGCTCCAGCATCCGCAAAAGAAAGAGGCCCGACTCCCGGGATATGCCGAATCCGGGAATCGGGGCCTCGGCGTCGCTGGCCAGGCTCCCGGTTATTATTACTTGCCCCGGATTCTGGTTCCAGAAGATGAACCCCACGGCCCCGGCCTCCACCGCCCGCCGGTACTTCGTCCGCCGGTGGCTTGCCCGCCGGCCTGGGGCGGGGGTGGTTTCGGCGGCGCAGAGGGCTACCTTACCGGCCAGCCGGTCGCCCACCAAGGCGAAATCCTCGGCCTCGCCCTGGCCCACCGAGACCAGCTCGGCCACCAGGTCGGCCGGGGGGCTGTAAGGCAGGACCAGGGCCGGAAGCTCCCGCCGGAACGGGCTAAGTATCTCCAGCAAGGCGCCACCCCGTTGCCAGCCCAAAAACTCGAAGGTCTCCACCACCGGCTCGTAGCCGAATTCCCCCAGCTGCTCGGCGATGTATTCGGCCGCCCGCCGCTCCTGGGGGCTTCCGGCGAACCGGCTGCCCAGCTCATCGCACAGGAAGAGCAGGTGCTCGAAGCCCCGGTTTGAGCTGAAGATTTCGCCGACCACCAGTTTGTCGATGCGCCCTAGATTCACCCGGAACCTCCAGCTTAAAGGTCGTCTTTAAACCGCGGGTAAGAACCGAAGACCTTGATCATGGTGCAGTGGGCCCGCAGGGCCTCGAGGGCCTCGGCAACCACCGGGTCGGAACGGTGGCCCTGAAGGTCGGCCAGAAAGATATATTTACCCAGGCCTTGCCTGGAAGGCCTGGACTCGATTTTGGTCAGGTTAATCTGACGCCGGGCAAACTCCTGGAGGGCCGCCACGAGGGTTCCAGGCCGGTCGTCCCCGGCCACGGCAAAGCAGATGGACGTCTTATCGTCGCCGGTGGGGTCGTGGTCGGTGAGGCCCAGGACCACGAACCGGGTCAGGTTCACCGGGTGGTCTTGAATCCGGGCAGCCAGCACCTCGGCCCCGTAAAGCTCGGCCGCCCGCAGGGTCCCAATGGCCGCGGCGGCGTTGTCGGGATAGTTCAGCATTTCCTCGACGGCGGCGGCCGTGCTCAAGGAGGCCACAGCCTCCGCCTTGGGGAAGCAGCGCTCGATGAAGCGGCGGCACTGGGCCAGGGCCTGCGGGTGGGAGAAGATCACCCGGATGCGGCGGGGGTCGGTTCCGGGTTTGGCCAGCAGGTAGTGGTCCACCGGCAGGACCAGCTCGTGCCGGATCAGCAGGCTCGACTCGTGGATGAGGAGGTCCACTGTAGCGGATACGGAACCCTCCAGGCTATTCTCAATGGGTACCACGCCTTCGTCGGCCATCTTGGCCTCGACGGCCGAGGCCACCGCCGGGATACTGCCCAGCGGCAGCAGGTCGGCCGTCGGGTCGTAGGCCAGGGCGGCTTCCTCGCTGAAGGTTCCGGGTGGTCCCAGGTATGCGACCTTCTTAGGCATCGCAGGTCCCCCTAAGCGCCGGTTAGGGCCCGCCGAAATTCCGCTTCAACCTCGGGCGACACCACAGCTAAAACTTCATCGTTGGCTTGGATCACCGTTTCAGCGTTGGGAATCTGGGCGCCCCGGCCCCGGGAGATGATGGCCGCCAGGACGCTCGGGGTTGGTAGGCTAAGCTCGGCCACCCGCTTGCCCACCACCGGTGATGTCGGGGGTATCCGGACCTCCACGATCTCGAGGCCCAGGTCCCGTAGCTCCAGCAACCGGGTAAGACGGTGAGTGGGGACCTCGTGGCCGATATGCTCCAAGATGATATTGGTGGCGCTCACGGTCACGTCGATGCCCAACCGCTTGAAAATCCGCTCGTTCTTCGGGTTATTGATCCGGGCGATGGTCCGGGGCACCTTAAACCGCACTTTGGCGACCTGGCAGGCCACCAGATTATCCTCGTCGTCACCGGTGACGGCAATGAGCATATCCGCCCGGCTTGCCCCCGCCTCGGCCAGGGTTGAAGCTTCACAGCCGTCGCCCCGGAGGACCACCGTGCCCAGCTCGTCGGCGATGCGCTCGCTCTTGCGGGGGTCCAGCTCGATAACCAGCACCTCGTGACCCTCGTTAATAAGGGTCCGGGCCAAGTAGTAGCCGACTTTCCCCCCGCCAACGATGATAATGTACATTCTTACTGTTCCAGGGCCTCTTTTAGCAGTTTAGCGCTTACCAGCGTTGGAGAGATGGTAATCAAGCCCAGACGTCGGTAAAGGTCCTCCCGGATGGGATCGAAGATGCGGCAGACGACCTTCGGCACCCCGAAGATGTGCTTGGCGATCTGACAGGCCATAACGTTGCGGTTATCGCCCCGGGTTGCGGCAACGAAGGCGTCGGCCTCCTCGATGCCCGCCCGCCGCAGGTCGTCTTCGTCGATGCCGTTGCCGACGATGGGCATCCCCTTGAAATCCGGTGGCAGGAACCGGAAGGCGTTGGGGTCGATATCCATAATCGTGACCTCGTGGCCTTCCCGGTCAAGCATCCAGGCCAGCATCGCCCCAACCCGACCGCAACCCATAATTACCACCTTCACCGAACCTTCCCCCTCCGTGCCCCTAGCGTGCCTGCCGGTCCAGGGGCTCCCGCCAGAGCACCACCTGGCACCGGGCGTTTTTCAGGACGTACGGCACCGTGCGGCCGATGTCGAACTCACCGAACCGCTTTTTATACGGTAGTCCTAAAACGATCATGTCCACGTTGCGGCTTTCCGCCTCGTCAACGATGGTCGGCCCGGCCTCCCGGGCCTGCAGGAGCTCGGTCTCCACCTGGTAGCCGAGGGATTCTGCCACCGACTCGGCGTTGTCTAAAATGGCTTCCCCCTTGACGACCTCCTCCTCGATGGTCGCCTCCAGCGGTAGGGTTCGCTTTACTTCAATAACATAAATCACAAAAACTTTCGCTTTGTCCCGGCGGGCCAGGTGGATGGAAAGGGCCACCACCTCGGCGTCCAGGGGGCTACCGTTAACGGCCACGAGCATCCGCTCAAGCTTGCGCGGCATCTGGCCAGCCTTTACGCTTCACTCGCCCGATGATTATAGCCCAACCGCGGCGGGAAGGTGGCAGCCTCAAAGCTCGATTTCAAAGCCAAGGCCGAGCCGCTCCGCCTCCAGCAGGGCCAGGCCCCCAACGGCCACATCCTGGACGGCGTTCCCGACCGACTTGAAAACCGTCACTTCCTGGGGATCGGTCCGGCCGGGCCTCCGGCCGAGAATGATCTCCCCGATTTCGGCGTGGATGTGCCCCTCAGCGATGGCTCCCTCCCGGAGGGGAATTAAGATATCCCCCGCCTCGGCCAGGGCCGCAACCCGGGAGTCCACAACCACCTTCGCCCGCCTGACGGTCGCCGTCTCCAGCTCCCGGGTTTCGGGGGTGAAAGCCCCGATGGCGTTGACGTGGGCTCCCGGCGAGAGGTCTTCGTCGGCGAAGACCGGGACCAGGGAGGTGGTGGCGGTCACCACCACGTCCGCTCCCCGGACCGCCTCGGCCGCCGAGTCCACCACCCGAACGGCTGGGGGGACGGGCATCCCAATGGTGCGCAGGTGTTCGGCCAGCGCCTCGGCCCGCTCCCGGGTCCGGCTGAAAATTCTGACCTGCTCGATGGGCCGCACCTCACACACCCCCAGCACCTGGGCCTCGGCCTGGGCCCCGGCCCCAATGAGGGCCAGAACCCGGGCATCCCGGCGGGCCAGCAGGTCGGTGGCCAGGCCGGTGGCAGCCCCGGTCCGCCAGGCCGTAAGGAATGCCCCTTCCAAAACTCCCAGGGGCCGGCCGGTGGCCCCTTCGGCCAAGACGACCAGCGCGTGGATGAGGGGAAGCCCTCGCTCCCGGTTTCCCGGAAAGACCGATACCACCTTGACTCCGAGGCCGGCCGGGTGTCCGGCCAGGTAGGCGGGCATAAAGAGGGTTATCGCATCCGGTGGAAGTTCCACGGGGATGCGCGGGGGCACCCGGGCGTTGCCGGCCGATAGGGCCGCAAAGGCCTCCCGGGTCGCCTCGATTGCCCTGCGCATGGGCACCGCCCGGCGGATGTCAGCCGCCCCGAGGAGCCTGACCTTGAGCCTGGGCTGAAACATTGCGGGCGGGGCCGCCCCTTTTAGGCCCCAAATACCTGAATGATAACCTCCCGGGGCCGGGGCCGGTCCAGCTCCACGAGGAAAATCCGCTGCCAGCGGCCGAGCTGAAGCTTTCCCCCCAGGACGGGCACCGCCTCGCTCGCCTCCACCAGGAAGTGCTGACAGTGGGCGTGGCCGTTGGGGCACTCCTCGGCCTCGACGTTGTGGGTCCGGACGTCGAAATCGTTATGCCGGTAGTAGGCCCCAGCCGGGGCAAGCCTGCCGAGAAACCGGGCCAAGTCGTCCAGAAGCTCCGGCTCATTCTCATTGATTCTTATCCCGGCGGTGGTGTGCCGGGAGAACACAATCGCCAGCCCGTGCTGGATCCCGGCCCGGGCAACCACTTGCTCAACCTGCTCCGTAATGTCAACGAAAGCCGGTGCGGTTGAGGCCTGAACCTGAAGGGTCTGGGTGAAGATGCGGGTTACGACCACCTCCCCGTCCGTGGACGTCAATTCCACCATAGACTTATACTCCCCTCACCGGATGGCTAGTTCGCGTGTTCACAAGGGTCCGCCGTCATTTTAGGCGGCGGGCTGTCGCCCCGTCAACTCAGCGAAGTGGGCCATGCTTTCTGCCGTATTGTGGCTTGGCGGCTTTTGCCTTGGCAACGGGCGGTGTGTTAAACTAAAGGTGCGATGACCAAAGGCCCGGACCAGGCCCGCGACGCCTGTGGTGTCTTTGGCATTTTCGCACCCCAGGAAGACGTTGCCCGCGTAACCTACTTCGGCCTCTTCGCCCTCCAGCACCGGGGTCAGGAGAGCGCCGGCATCGCTACCACCGACGGCCACCGCATCTACCTGCACACGGGGATGGGGCTGGTCGCCCAGGTTTTTGACGAGTTTAGGCTGGCCCGGCTTCCGGGGTATGCCGCCATCGGCCACACCCGCTACTCAACCACCGGCTCCAGCACCATCTACAACGCCCAGCCGATCCTGGTGGGAAGTCCCGTCGGCCAGCTGGCCATCGCCCACAACGGCAACATCGTCAATGCGGCGGAGCTTCAGGCTGAGCTGGTCGGTCGGGGCGCCGTCTTCGGAACGACCACCGACTCGGAGGTTATCGGCCAGCTCATCGCCCTGAGCCCGGGCTCCACCTGGGTAGACAAGATCCGGGCGGCAATGGCCCGGCTGGAGGGGGCCTATTCCCTGGCCCTCCTCACCCACGATGCCCTATACGCCGTTCGGGACCCCCTGGGCATTCGGCCCTTGGCCCTGGGCCGCTATAACGGCTCGTGGGTCGTCGCCTCCGAGACCTGCGCCCTCGACCACGTGGGGGCGGAGCTGGTCCGGGAGGTGGAGCCCGGCGAGATCGTCGAAATCGACCGCAACGGCCTTAAGTCTTACCTGGGACGGGTCTTCCTCCGGCAGGCTTTCTGCATCTTCGAGCTCATCTATCTGGCCCGGCCCGACAGCCGCTTTTCCGGCCGGCTCATCTACCTGATGCGGGAGGCGATGGGGGCCGAGCTGGCCCGGGAGCACCCAGTGGAGGCCGACCTGGTGACGGGGGTGCCGGACTCGGCCATACCGGCGGCCATCGGCTACGCCCAGGCCAGCGGTATCCCCTTCCGGGAAGTCCTCATCAAAAACCGCTACGTCGGCCGGACCTTCATCCAGCCCGACCAGCGCATGCGCTCCCTCGGGGTTCAGCTCAAGTTCAACCCGCTGCCTGAAGTCCTGCAAGGCAAGCGGGTGGTGGTCGTCGACGACTCCATCGTCCGGGGCACCACAACCCCGCGGGTCGTGCGCCTCCTGCGGGAGGCCGGGGCGCGGGAGGTCCACCTCCGTATTTGCGCCCCGCCCATCCGCTGGCCCTGCTACTACGGGGTGGATATGGCCACCCGGGAGGAACTCATTGCTGCCCACAAGGATGTGGCCGAGGTAGCCGCCTGGACAGGTGCCGATAGCCTAGGTTACCTTTCGGTTGAGGGGCTGCTGCGGGCTGTGGGCCTCCCGGGTTCCCAGTTCTGCCTGGCCTGTTTTACCGGGGACTACCCGGTGCCCATCCCGGACACCGTCAGCAAGTACGTCCTCGAGGCACCGGCCGCCCGCTGAGAGCCCGAACCCTTGCCCATGACCTTCGAACCTTTCAACCCCATGTCCGAGCGCGGGCCCGAAACCGAGGGTCTGACCTACCGGTCTGCCGGGGTCGACATCTCCGCCGCCGACCGGCTGAAGGGTCGCCTGGCCGAGCGCATCCGTACCATGTTTCAGGGCCTGCCGGCCAGTTCCTTCGGCCGCTTTGCCGGCCTCTATCCTATTCCCAGCCTGCCGGGAAAAGTTTTGGCCGCCACCGTGGACGGTGTCGGGACTAAGACGAAGGTTGCCGCCCTGCTGGGCAGGTATGACGGCCTGGGGCGGGACCTGGTCCACCACTGCGTAAACGACGTTGCCACCTGCGGGGCCGAGCCCCTCTTTATGCTCGACTACTACGGGACGGGCCACCTCGACCCCGAGGTGGCCGAGGCCGTAATCGTCGGGGTGGCCGCTGCCTGCCGGGAGTGGGGCATTACCCTACTCGGGGGCGAGACAGCCGAGATGCCTGGCATCTACCTCGAGGGGGAATTCGACCTGGTGGGGTGTCTCGTCGGTATCGTCGACCGGGAAGCCCTCATCACCGGGGCCGACATTGGGCCGGGAGACGTGATTCTGGGTCTGCCTTCCGACGGCCTCCACACAAACGGCTACTCCCTGGCCCGCCGGGTGTTCGGCCTGGACCTGGCCGGGGCCACCGGCACCCTCAACCGCTACTATTCGGAGCTGGGCCAGACCCTTGGGGAGGCCCTTTTAAGGCCCCACCGCTGTTATCTAAACGAAATCCGGCGGGTCCGCCGGCTGGTCAAGGGGGTCGCCCACATTACCGGGGGCGGCCTCCCGGGGAACGTGGCCCGCATAATCCCGCCGACAGCTACGGCGGTCATCCGGCCGGCGTGGGAAATCCCGCCCATTTTCCGGCTGATTGCCGCCACGGGCCGGGTTCCCCAGGCCGAGATGTTCCGGGTTTTCAATATGGGGGTGGGGCTGGTTTTCATCACCGATGCCGACCGGTCGACGGCCGTCCTCAGGGAGCTGCCGGAGGCGTTCCCGGTGGGGGAGATTGTCCGGGCTGAGGGGGATGAGCGGGTCAGACTGCTCCTCGATTAACCCCCGGCCAGCCCAGCTGCCGGCCCGCCTGGGGGTTCTGGTCTCCGGCCGGGGCACCAACCTTCAGGCCATCCTGGAGGCCATCAAACGGGACGAACTAGATGCCGTCGTGTCCGTGGTCGTCAGTAACCGGGCCGAGGCGCCGGCTCTCCAGCGGGCGGCCGCCTTTGGGGTGCCCACAGCGGTGCTCCTCCAGCGGGATTATCCGAACCGGCTTCTCCATCAGCTCGCCATTGCCGAAATCTTAAAGTCTTACCGAGTCGACCTGGTGGTCCTGGCCGGGTTCGACCGGATCCTGGTTTCCGAGTTTGTTCGGGCCTTCCCTTACCGGATAATCAACATTCACCCTTCGTTACTGCCCGCCTTCCGCGGCACTTTACACGCCCAGCGGGAGGCACTAGAATACGGCGTCAAAGTCAGCGGCTGCACCGTTCACTTCGTGACCGAAGAGGTCGACGCCGGCCCCATTATCCTCCAGGCGGCGGTGCCCGTCCTCGAAGACGATACCCCCGAGACGTTGAGCGCCCGGATTCTGGAGCAGGAGCATAAAATCTTACCGCGGGCGATTCAACTTTTCGCCGAGGGCCGGCTGGAGGTGGTGGGCCGGCGAGTACGAATTAAGAGCCGGGGTTGGAAACCGTGAGGCGTGCATTACTGAGCGTAAGCGACAAAACCGGAATCGTGGAGTTTGCCCGGGGCCTTCAGGAGCTGGGGTTCGAGCTCATCGCCTCCGACGGGACCCGGGCCGTGCTTAAGGAGGCCGGCCTTAAGGTCCGCACCATCGAGGAGCTGACGGGCCTGCCTACCATCCTGGGCGGCCGGGTCAAGACCCTCCACAGCGCCATCCACGCCGGCATCCTGGTCCGGCGGGACCTGCCCGAACAGCTGGCCGAGATGGAGCGGCTGGGAATCGAGCCCATCGACCTGGTGGCCGTCAACCTCTACCCCTTCCAGCAGGTGGCCCGAGAGAGGGCAGCCGAAGCCGAAGTCCTCGAGGCCATCGACATCGGCGGCCCAGCCCTCCTTCGGGCTGCCGCCAAAAACTACCCCTTCGTTCTGCCTGTGTGCGACCCGGCGGATTACCCGGCCGTCTTAGAGTTCTTGCGGGGCGGAAGCTCCGACCTGGCCTTCCGCCGGCGGCTGGCGGCCAAAGCCTTCGAAGTTACGGCCGCCTTCGATGCCCTGGTGGCCGAATACCTGCTGGGGGATGAGCCCTTCCCCGACCAGCTGGTGGTAGCCCTGGAGCGGGCGACCATCCTCCGCTACGGCGAAAACCCCCACCAGCTCGGGGCGCTTTATCGGCTACGTAGCGTCGGTCCGGAGCCGGTGCCCAATATCGCCGCGGCTCGCCAGCTTTGGGGCAAGGAGCTTTCGTTTAACAATTACCTGGACCTGGATTCGGCCTTAAGCCTCGTGGCCGAGTTTACCCTGCCGACGGTGGCGATTATCAAGCACACCAACCCGTGCGGGGTGGCCAGCGCCGAAACCCTGGTCGAGGCGTACCGGCGGGCCCACGCCGGCGACCCGGTTTCGGCCTACGGGGGCATTATCGGGGCCAACCGGGTCCTCGATGCCGAGACGGCCCAGGCCATCCGGCCCTTCTTTTACGAGGCGATCATCGCCCCCGGCTACGACGAAGAGGCCCTGGAGGTCTTAAAGCGCAAGCGGGACCTGCGGATTATGGTCGCCCCCTTCGAGCCGGCCGTAAGCTCCCTGCGGTCGGAGCTGGAGCTCCGGCGAATAAGCGGGGGCTACCTGGTCCAGACCGTCGACCGGGGCGACCCCGAAGACCTGCCCCTTAAGGTGGTCACCGAGCGCCAGCCCACCCTCGAAGAGCTGACCGAAATGCTCTTTGCCTGGCGGATCGTCCGCCACGTCAAGTCCAACGCCATCGTAATTACCCGCAACCGAATGCTCGTCGGCCTGGGGGCCGGCCAGCCGAACCGGGTTGCCAGCGTGGACATCGCCCTCCGCCAGGCGGGCGACCGGGCCCACGGGGCGGTGCTGGCCTCGGATGCCTTCTTCCCCTTCCCCGACGGGGTGGAGCATGCGGCCGTTGGCGGGGTGACGGCCATCATCCAGCCGGGCGGCTCAATCCGGGACGAAGAGGTGATCCGGGTGGCCAACCGCCACCGGATTGCTATGGTCTTTACGGGCCGCCGCCACTTTAAGCACTAGGGCCCTACACGAAGATGGCGAGGGGCAGGTAGGCCGTCACGATCCAGTTGGGTTTGTCCACCACCTCGCTGATCTTCAGGTCGACCACGACGCTGGCCAGCACGTAGGCCTCTTCAGGCGTCAGGCTGTAGGTCCGGCTCAGGTGGTCGACCATGTGACGCACGGCCTTGCGGGCGGCCTCCATCAGCTCCGGGCTGATGCCGGTGGTGGCGTAGTAGCCCTTGGCGTCATATTTCGAGGTCAGTGGGCCCGGGGTCTGGAACTGGGGCTCGGGGATGGACCGGTCCCGGTGGAGATGAAACCGGAGGGCCCCGTACATGGGGCACTCGATGGCGGTGACGCAGATTTCGCCGTCGCCCTGGGCGGCGTGGCAGTCGCCCGCCGAGAAGAGGGCCCCCTCCACCTGGACCGGTAGAAAGAGCCTGGAGCCCACCGTCAGGTGGCGGATGTCCATGTTGCCCCCGAACTTACCGGGCGGCATCACCGGGTGGGGTCCGGGCTCGGCTGGGGCCACCCCCATCGTTCCGCAGAAGGGGTCGAGGGGCACCCGGATTCCCGGCTTGAACCAGGCGTAGGTTCCGGCCGAGAGGTCCCAAATGTGCAGATAGGGCCGATTAAACTCCCCTTCCAGGAGTCCAAAGCCGGGGATGACCCCGGTCCAGCCCCAGCCCAGGGGGTGAAGGTCCAAGATTTCCACCTCGAGGGTATCCCCGGGTCGGGCGCCCTTCACGAACACGGGCCCGGCCAGGGGATAAACCCGGTTCCAGTCAAGGCGGGTGAGGTCTTCAGCGGTGGAGTTTGGGGTGATCTGGTTATCGGTTACGTCCCGGAAAGAATAGATGACGGTGTCGCCGGGTTCAATTTCCAGGACCGGGGCGAGGTTGCGGTCCCACTGGTAGTGGACAATGTTTTCGGGAAAGTAGTGAGTTCTGGCCAAGCTGCACCTCCTCAAGAAAAAAATAAGCCGCTTCGCTCGGCCGGGACCACTTGGCTCAGCTCAGCGAGGCTACGGGGTTTGGGTCTTCTCCTCGAGGCCGAGGAACTCTTTCATAATCCCGTAAAGGTACTTGCGGTGCTCGGGGTCGATGACGTTGAGGCCGTAGTGGTTGATAACCCGAACTTGAACCGCCAGCCACTCCTGCCAACAGTCGAAGCAGACGTTGTTTTTAACCAGCTCCCCAAGCTGGCCCGGCAGGGGGCTTTCCCCCAGGCCCGGGGCTTCCAGACCGCAGCGAGAACAGACAACCGTTGACAAAACAACCTCCCGGAAAAAATGCCGCCGACGGCCGGAGCCCGCGACCGGACTCGAACCGGTGACCTCACCCTTACCAAGGGTGTGCTCTACCCACTGAGCTACGCGGGCAAGCCCACGTTGAATTTTAGCACAACCTTAAAGCAAAGGGGGGGTGGAAGGTGGGCCCGGGCCCACCTTCCACCCCAGCGAAGGGCCAGGTTTTCAGGCCGCGGCCCCGGCCCCGACTAGGCTGCGGGCGGCCTCGTAAATCCGCTGGACGCTGGGGATAACGGTACTTTCCAGCGGCTCGGAGAAGGGAATGGGTACATCGGGCACGGCCAGCCGCTGAATGGGGGCCTTGAGGGACCCCAGGGCCCCGGCCTGCACCCGGAAGGCAACCTCCCCGGTCATCCCGTAGCTTAGATAGTCCTCGTCCACGATGAGGACCCGGCCGGTCTTGCGGGCCGACTCCACCAGGGTGGCCTCATCGAGGGGGACCAGCGTCCGCAGGTCAATAACCTCGGCCGAAATCCCCTCCCGGGCCAGCAGCTCGGCCGCCTTAAGGCTTCTGGGCACCATCAGGCCCGCGGCGATGATGGTGAGGTCCCGGCCCTCCCGGCGGACGGCCGCCTTGCCGAACTCGACGGTGTACGGCTCTTCGGGTACGTCCTCTTCCTCCCCCTCGAAGGGCAGGAAGGGCAGACCGGTAAGCAACTTGTGGCCGAAGATGATGACCGGGTTCTGGTCCCGTAGGGCGGTGATAGTCAGGCCCTTGGCGTCGTAGGCCGTGGTAGGCACCACCACTTTAAAGCCCGGCAGGTGGGCAAAGAGCCCGTAAAGCACCTGGGAGTGCTGGGCAGCATCCCCATAGCCGCCGCCGATGGCGGTAATGACCGTCACCGGCATTGGGAACTGCCCGCCGGACATGTAGTGGTTTTTGGCCATGTGGTTAAACATCTGGTCGAAGCCGGCCCCGCAGAAGTCCACGAACATCAAAGAGACCACCGGGTGCATCCCCACCGAGGCGGCCCCGACGGCCATGCCCATAAAGGTCTGCTCGGTGATGGGCGTGTCGACGACACGGTCCCGGCCGTATTTGTTAAAAAGGCCCATGGTGAAGCCGAAGACGGCCCCCCAATAGGTTACATCCTCCCCGAGGACGATGATCCGGTCGTTTCGGGCCATCTCCTGGTCGATGGCCTCGGCAATGGCGAAAGCAATCCCCCTTAGCTTCCTCATCGGAACACCCCCGTCAAAGCTTCTTGCGGCTCGGGCAGTGGGCTGGTCTCCGCAAACCGAATCGCCTCTTCCGCTTCCCGGTGGGCCTCATCCCGGAGGCGGTTAAGGGTGGCGTCGTCGGCCCAGCCGAGGCGCTTAAGCCGCTCCCCAAGGCGGAGAATCGGGTCCAGGGCCCGCCAGCGCTCCAGTTCCTCCCTGGTGCGGTACTCTTCGGCGTCACCCTCAAAGTGGCCCCGGTAGCGGTAGCAGACCGCCTCGATGAGGGCCGGCCCCATCCCGTTTCTGGCCCGGCCGACCGCCTCCTTAGCCGCCCGATAGACGTCGATAAAGTCCATTCCATCCACCAGGTACGATGGGACGTTGAAGCTTAGCCCCCGCTGGAAGTGGTGAACCGTCGAGACGGCCGCCCACTTCGGGGTTGAGTCGGCGAAGAAGTTGTCCTCTATGACGATAATGAGGGGCAGGTTGAAAAGGCCGGCCATGTTCAGGGTTTCGGCGAAAGTGCCGTGGTTTGCCGCCCCCTCGCCCCCAAAGGCCACCCCCACGTTCCGCTGGCCCAACTTCTGGAAGGCAAATGCCGCCCCGGCCGCCTGGGGGAAAGAAGCCCCCACAATGCCGCTGCAGGCGAAGCGGTTCGTTGCGTCGAAAAGGTGCATATGCCCGCCCTTGCCCCGGCAGAGGCCAGTGGCCTTGCCGAAGATCTCGGCGGCCAGCTTTTTGGGGTCAACCCCTTTGGCTAGGGCGTGATGGTGGGGGCGGTGGGTGCTTACCACCACATCCCCACCTTCCAGCAGTGAACAGACCCCCACGGCCACGGCCTCTTGACCCACGGCCAGGTGCATCTCGCCCCGGATGGGTCCGGCGGCCATGTTGAACTGGGGCGTCTTGCCAATGTAATAGCGGTCGGCGATGAGCTCTTCGAAGGAGCGAATAAGGCACATCTGACGGTAAGCTTTAAGCAACCGGTCGGCGTCCAACCCAGCTTTAGCAACAATGTACCTGAGGTCTTCCAGACTGGGTTCGGGCTTAATGAGCATTAGTCACCTCCTCCCAGGAATTCTTGAGCGGGAATGTCGGGGTCAGCCATGGGAAGGCCCGGGCGTCGACAGCACCCGGGCGTTACCTGTCCACCTGAAGCACCCCGAACTGGAGGTGGCGCCGCACCTTCCTCCTCCCAATAGACCGCCGGGTCCGAATAATTTTTACCCACCGGCCCGATCCTGTCAAGGCCCGTCCCAACAAACTTTTAACCCGGTTTAACCCTCGGTTAACCAAACTCCCGGTCAAACCCCGTTAAAATCCGCCGAGGAAGCTAAACCCACCGCCCGGGGTGATGTCTAACCGCCAAAGTCGCCGTCTGCTACTTGGGCTTGGGGTAGTTGTGCTGGTCGTCACCTTCCTCGGCCCTAGGACCGCCCAACTGCTGGAGGGCCAGGGCCGGAGTATCCCCAGCTGGTCCGCAAGGCCCGTCTTGCCGCCCCCAGATGAGGCCACCCGCCGGCTTAAGGTTCCCCCAGGCTTTGCCATCCGAATCTTCGCCGACAACCTCTTCGCCGGCCAGCCCACCCTGGGCTTCAGCTCCACCGGCCCCCGCTTTATGGCCTTTGGGCCCGACAGAAGCCTTTACGTAAGCCTGACCGTCGGCGGCCGCATCTTGCGCCTGCCGGACCGCAACGGTGACGGCCTGGCCGATACTATTGAGGTGGCCCTGGATGGCCTCTTCCTTCCCCACGGCCTGGAATGGCATGAGGGCTGGCTTTATGTGGCCGAAGGCGACCGGGTCGAGCGGTTCAAGTTCGACCCCGAAGGCAAGCCTTTGGAGCGGGAACTGGTTACGGACAACATCCCCAGGCCCGATTACCACGTAACCCGGACCCTCCATTTTGGCCCCGACGGCAAGCTCTACGTAAGCGTTGGGGCCAATTGCAACATCTGCGAGCCCGAGGACCCCCGCTACGGGGCGATTTTGCGCTTTGAGGCCGACGGGTCCATTCCCAAGGACAACCCCTTTGCCCGGGACCCGGACCCTAGGCGGCGGGCCGTCTGGGCCTTTGGGCTGCGCAACAGCGTGGATTTCTTCTGGATGGCGGATGGCCGGCTCTGGGCGACCCACAATGGGGTCGACCACCTGGGGGATGAGGTTCCGCCCGAGGAGGTCCTGGTGGAGGTCCAGCCTGGCCGAAGTCATGGCTGGCCTTATTGCTTTACGCCGGGGCTGGGTCCTAACCTTGGGTCCAACCGGCGGGGGGAAGTTCCGGACCCGACCCTTTCGGCCCCGGCCGGTTTCAGTTGCGCCGAGGCGGTGCCAGCCCTCTTTACGGACTTGGCCCACAGTGCCCCCCTCGGGGCGACCCTGGGAAGCAGTGCCCATTTCCCGACCGAATACAAAGAAAGCGTCTATATCGCCTACCATGGCTCATGGGCGACCAGCCTTGAAAATACCCGGGAGTGCAAGGTTGAGCGCATCAGCTTGGCCAGGGGCGTCCCCGTAGGCCACGAAACCTTCATTAGCGGCTGGCGGGCGTCGGGCAAGCGGTGTGGGGACGCCGAAACATGGGGTCGGCCGGCGGACGTTAAGGTGGGCCCGGACGGGGCCCTTTACATCTCCGACGACCACGGAGGCCGCATCTATAGGGTCGTTTACACCGGCCCTTAAAGGCCCCCCCGAGCAGCAACCGAAGGCCATAACTGCCGAGAAATCCACCTCTAACGTTGGTCAAAAGCTGCCATGCCCCGACTTGGGCGGAGGCGGGCCAATATTCGCGACTAAGATCCCAACACCCGGTAACGACCTGCCGGCTAGCTCCAGTGCAAGCTTGAATTCGGTTGCTTTTTTCGGCTAACATCGGTTCAAGCCTACCCGACAGCACAATCACAAGTAGGCTTCGGTCCGTCCGCCGATGCCAGGTTGCCAGTGGGGGGAAGAACTTTGTTTATGCGCGGGCTTGACCCAGCCATCGGAAAATACCTTTTCATGGAGATGCTTGCCCAAAGCACCCAGTGCATCGTCGAGGATGGGGTTGTTAGGCTGGAGACACCCTTTATGCTGCCGGACGGTCACTTGGTGCGGGTCTACTTTCGTCTGGGGCTCGAGCAGGAAGTCATCGTTTCGGACGGCGGCTATACCAGCCGAATGGTCACGGTCTTCTCCCGTTTCGAAGAAGAGGCCAGGGCCCGCTACGAAAAGCTTCGGCAGATCGCCCGCGACCTTGGCGTCGAATACGCCGACGGCGAGCTCCGATTTGTCGCCCCTAGTCTGGAGCAGGCTGTCCGGCGGGTGCCCGTCTTGGCCCACGCCGTTGTGGCCGGTCTGGGAATGCTTACCTGGTAGGCCGGTCTAATTTGATGATGTGTTGCCCCAGGTTCTGTAAGCGGCACGGTCGGTCCTCCAAACCCGTCCGGGACCCGGCCCGAAGGGCTTGGCGGGGTGACCCGGGCTGGTGAAACCGGTTTCACCGGCCAAAGGCTCGTGGTGCTGGCTGCGGTCGCTTGGGCGAGGCCGAAGGGCCTGCACCAGGTCCATCGAGGGGCCCTGGGGTTTGGAGCTTGACGGACCTGGAAGCTTTCCCGGGGACCAGGCTCCGCAGC
>PSKS01000107.1:0-4269 GCA_040289115.1 Chloroflexota bacterium | reverse complement strand
CCGGCCGCAACCGCAACATCCGGGGGGTAACAGCAGGTCGAGGAGGGCGGAGAAAAAGCCCACGGCCCTCAGCGGGGCCGTCGGCGCTCCCGTCCGGCCGCCGGGCGGGGCTGGGCCCGGCGGGCCGCCCGCCGCTCGGCCTCGGGGGTCCAGACGTAGATAAGCCGCCAGTGGGGCCGGCTGTACTCCTGGCCGGTGAATTCGAACCCGGCCAGGTCTTCAAAAACTTCCCGCCACTGGGCCAGGTCGGCCCGAAACTTCACCGTAACGCTGGTGGGCCGGACCAGCCGGATGAGCTCCCGGACCAGCCGCTTGATGGCCCCGGGCTTGAACTCATCCCCCAGGCAGCCGGCATCCCGGATGGTGACCGAGCCGTCAACCCGGGTGTACCATTCAATGAAGGCCTCGATTTTGGGCTCAGGAAGGCGCGGGTCGCGGCGCTCGAGGATGAGCAGCTCATTGCGGGCAACGGCATCCTCGAACTTCTTCTTGCTGCCCTTGCCCTCGGGACTGGCCATGGTGGCCCGGACAGACTTTTTTAAAATGTCAACGTCAGCCGGTTCGGCCAACCGGATGAAGTAACCTGCTTCTTCCATCGCCCCGCTTCCAGAGCCCTATTTCTTTAGTATTCCCGGTTGATAGATTATACTATACATGGGGTGACCGTACGGTCACCCGGCAGCCAGCCACTCGGCTTCAACTTTCTGGTGGGAGGTGTGTGACCGTGCGGATCGCTCAAGTTGCTCCCCTTTGGGAATCCGTTCCACCCACCGCCTACGGCGGAACCGAAAGGGTCGTCCACTGGCTTACGGAAGAGCTGGTCCGCCGCGGGCACGAAGTTACCTTATTTGCCAGCGGCGACTCGGTCACCGCTGCCCGCCTAGTTCCCGCTTCGCCCCGGGCCCTCTGGCACGACCCCGACGTTGAAGACCCCTTCGCCTGGGTGATCCGGGAACTTGGGATGGTCTTCGAACGGGCGGAGGAATTTGACATAATACATTCGCATGTGGACTATTATGCCTTCCCCTTTGTCCGGATGGTGCGGACGCCGGTGGTGCACACCCTCCACGGGAGGCTGGACATTCGGGACCTGCCCGCCGTTTACGAGCTCTATGCCGACCAGGCCTTCGTTTCGATCTCCAATTCCCAGCGGAGGCCGCTACCCAATATCAACTGGGTGGCCACCGTCTACCACGGCCTGGACCTGCGGGAGTATCCTTACGGGCCTAACCCCGAGGACTTCTTAATCTACATCGGCCGGATCTCCCCCGAAAAGGGCCTCCATTGGGCCATTGAGATCGCCAAGCGGTCGGGCCGTCGGCTGGTAATTGCCGCCAAGTTGAACACCAACCACCCGCCGGATGTGGAGTACTTCGAAAAGTATATCCGGCCGGAGCTTAACCACCCGTTGATTGAGTTCATCGGCGAGGTCAACCAGGCGGAGAAGGTGGAGCTTTTGGGCCGGGCCTACGCCTTTCTCTTCCCTATCGACTGGCCCGAGCCTTTTGGTCTTGCGCCCATCGAGGCCCTGGCCTGCGGCTGCCCGGTCATCGCCCGGCGCCGGGGCTCGGTCCCCGAGCTGATGCGGGATGGGGTCACGGGCTATACGGGGGAGACGCTGGAAGAGCTCACCGCCGCCGTCGGCCTTATCGACCGGGTCGACCGGGCCGCCTGCCGGCGGTACGTGGCCGAGCGGTTCAGCGTCGAGCGGATGGCCGACGATTATGAGCGGGTCTACACCCGGCTCATCCTGGCCGCCAAAGGGCCGACCCGGGACCGGACCGTCAGCCGGGAGGTGCCCCTGCTCCGGCCCGGTAGCTAGCCAGAAAGTCGGCGATGTAGTCGTGGAGGGCGCCCGCCCGAAGGGCGGCCCGGGCGCCCTCCACCAATCTTTGTAAAAACCGGATGTTGTGGATGGTGACCAGTCGGGGGCCCAGCATCTCCCCGGCGTTGAAGAGGTGCCGCAGATATGCCCGGCTGAACCGGCGGCAGGTGTAGCAGTCGCAGCCGGCTTCGATGGGCTCCGGGTCCTCCCGAAGGCCGGCGGCCCGCAGGTTTAGTCGGCCCCGCCGAGTGTAGGCGGCCCCGTGCCGACCCAGGCGGGTCGGGGCGACACAGTCGAAGAGGTCGATCCCCCACGCGATTCCCTCCAGTAGGTCCTCGGGCTCCCCGATCCCCAGCAGGTGGCGGGGCTTGCCCTCAGGGAGGAGGGGGACCACCCAGCCGACCACCTGCCACATCTCTGCCTTCGACCGCCCCAGGGACCCGCCGATGCCGTAGCCGTCAAAGGGCAGGCTCCCGATAAACCGGGCGCTGGCCTCCCGGAGCTCCCGGTAGGCCCCGCCCTGGACGATGCCGAAGAGGGCCTGGTCGGACCGGGTTCTGGCCGCCAGACACCGTAGCGCCCACCGGTGGGTTCGCTCCAGGGCCCGGCGGGTGTACTCGAAGTCGTGGAGGGGCGAGGTGCACTCGTCGAAGGCAAAGATTATATCAGCCCCCAGCTTCTCCTGAACCTTTATGGACTTCTCCGGGGTGAAGCGGTGGCGGGAGCCATCCAGGTGGGATGTGAAAGTGACCCCATCGTCGTCGATGGCAACCAGCCCCGGTTTCACCCCCTTGGCGGGAGCTTCGACATCTATTCCAGGAAAGGTCTTGGCGATTTTTCCTACTCCGTGTTCCAGGGCGAACCCCAGGCTGAAAACCTGAAACCCGCCGCTGTCGGTCATCAGGGGCCCTGCCCAGCCCATGAACCGGTGCAGCCCACCCATTCGGGCTACCAGGTCGGCCCCGGGGCGCAGGTAGAGGTGGTAAGTATTGGCCAGGACGATCTGGGTGCCGGTCGCCTGGACCTCCTCGGGGGTGAGGCCCTTGACGCTGGCCTGGGTGGCCACGATAACGAGGGCCGGGGTCTCGGCCTCGCCGTGGGGGGTAAGGAGGCGGCCGACCCGGGCCGGTCCCGGGCCGGCGGCGACGATTTCAAAGCGCACACCCATATCCCACCTGGATTTTAAGGGGGCTCAGGGCCCCCGGCGCAGGAGGCCATCCACCAGGATTCCCAGGCGGCCGGGGAGCTGCACCAGGAAGGCAAGTTGCCCCAACCAAAAATGCTCCGGCGATATCGGTCCGGCGTGGGGAACGTCCCCAAGGCCGTATCGGGCCAGCAGGATGAGGTTCCAGGCAACAAAGGCGAGCGTGCAGCAGGCCACGGCGGCCGTCCGGCCGCGACGAATCCAGCCTTCGTATAGGGCGGCCAGGCCCAATCCCAGGCCGGGAAGGAGGCCCACCAGGAGGCGAGGTCCAAAGGCTGCCCCGCCGGACCAGCTACTCCAGGAACCCACGATGTAGACCTGGGCCAGGAACTGCGCCCCCACAATGCGGGCCAGGGCCGGGTGCCGGAGGAGGGGTCCGGCCAGCCCCCACAGGCCGAGGGCCGAGAGGGGCATCCAGGGGAGTAAGCCCCGGTCGGTGGAAAAAAGAACGCCAAGGAGGTGGGGTGAGCGGAGGTCAAAGCTGCCGGCCCCGGTCACACCGTACGGGTTGGGAACCAGCCAGTCCCCGAAGACGACCCGCCACACCACCAGCTGGGGCAGGAAGCCGAATACGGTCCCAATCGCGAGGACTCCCAGGGGCACTAGGCTGTGGCGAAGGCCTTGCCGGACCCGGGTCAGGTCTTCGAGCGCGGGCCAGAGCAGGAGGGTGGCGTTCTGGTAGCGGACAGACGCGGCCAGCCCGCCGACCAGCCCAAGGCCGAGCCTCGGCCGCCAGGCGGAGCCCCTGGCCCGGACCCATAACCATAAAAAGAGGGTGTTGAGGAAGAAATCGGGGGCGTGGGCCATGAAGGGATGGGCGGACATGTAAAAGACCAGGGGGGAGGCAAGCCAAATGCCGAGGACGGCCCAGAAGGCCGAATCCGGGCCGGCAACCGTCAGCATCAGCCGCCTAAGCAAAATCAGGCCCCCCAGGCCGTAAAGGCTCGAACCCAGGGCCGTCAGGGCCAGGTAAGGCGGACTGAAGCCATCGGCCGGTATGGCCAGGCCCAGGACGTTCGCCACCAGGGCCATTAAATGCCCGGTCAAGAAAAAGGGCAGCCACAGGATGGCCGGTCCTACCGGCCACTCGTTCAACCGGTAGCCGGTCGGGGCGAACCCCCGCTCGCCCAGGTATCCGTAGTGGGCGAATGTCTCGGTGACATCCAGGGTGCCCCGGATTACGGCAGACCGGAGCCAGGAGTAGTATGCCACGGTGTCGAACCCGTGCAGCTCAGGGCGG
>PSKS01000026.1:0-31649 GCA_040289115.1 Chloroflexota bacterium | reverse complement strand
TGGCGGGGCCGGGGTGCCCATGGCCCCCACCGGGCTGGGGGCCAGTGTGGGGACGGTCGGCGATGGGGACGCGGTTGGGGTTCGGGCCGGATTCTGCCTCCCGGTCGGGCCCAGGTCCCCCGTCAGGGTGATAACAAGGGAGCCCAGCAGAAATAGCCCAACCACGGCCGCGGTCAGGATGAGGCTCAGTTGTTGGCCAGACCGGGGCATCGGGCAAGATAGCTCAGTTTGAACTTAGCCATATCTTCGCTATTATAATGCCTTAGACGCCAAATGGACCCGCTACCCGACTTCGGCCTCTTCGAGCTGCTGGGGGCAGCTATCCTGGGCAGGGTGGCCCGAAAGGTTTACTCCCGCCCGACGCTGGGCTTGGGTTTCCTACTTCTGAGCGTGGCCGCCCCGGTGGCCATCATCGTGTTGGGCCGGGGCGAGCTTACCAAGTGGCTTGGCGCCCTGGCATTGGGGACAGCCCTGGTGAACGCGGCCTTCATCTTCCGGGTGTTGCGCTCCTCGGTGCCGGCGGGCAAGGAGTCCTAGGCAGGCCTACTGGCTTATGACCGCCTCGGCCTCAACCACGGGACCCGCGGCTGGCCCGTTCAAACTGAGCACCCATGACCGGCGGTTCCGGTGCCGTTCGAGGGTTTCGAGCCCAAGGCGGGTGTCGGCCGCCAGCCGTTCCCGGTCGCTGTGCCGGAGTCGATATTTAAAAAGCCAGTAGGTGAACCGTTTAAGTCCGGTGATGCCGGTCTGCTGGGGCGGTTCCAGGCCCTGCTCCTGCCAGAACATGGCCCAAAGTTCGGAGGCCGTCCGGCCGTAAATGTGGGTAAAGACCTCATCGTCGTCCACCGGCCGGTTAGCACAGTAGGCCAGGCTGCGCCGCTCTTTTTCCAGCTTCTCTAGGACGGCCAACTGAAGGGCTTCCTCCACGGAGACCCCGTAAAGGTAGTTCAAGTAGGCCCGGTATTTGGTGGGCCCGATGAGCCGCCGGAATTCGGCATCGCTGATTTCGATGGGCGGTCTACCCTCGAAGAGGAGCTCCTCAACCTCCCGGCTCGGGCAGAGGTCCACAACCGGGTCCAGCAGCCGTTCGGCCAAGACCAGCCAGTCGAACGCCTCGTTTTCGATGAGGTACTCAAAGCGGCGGCCCCGGTAGTCCTCAGTCACCTGGTCCCACTGGCCGATGGCCTCCAGTAGGGCGATAAACCAGTGGACCCCCTCGGTGATCCGGCGGCGCAGGTGCACAACGGCCGGATGTTCCGGGGTTGTCTGAGGTCGGGCGCCCGGGTCGTTCCGCCTCATCTTCGGGCCTTTAGCCGGTTTAAAAGCTGGTCTATGCCGCCGGTGTTCAAAACCTCGTCCCGTCGGAGCCAGGCCTTGCGGGCCATCATCACCCCGAACTTTATAAACTCAAAGTTTGACGGGTGGTGGGCGTCGGTACTTATGACAAACCGGGCGCCCAGCCGGCGGGCCAGCCTTATATCCGCCGGGTTCAGGTCGAGACGGTCCGGGTTGGCGTTGACCTCCAGGGCGACCCCGGCTTCCGCCGCCGCCCGGAAGACGGCTTCCCGGTCAAACTCGACCGGCTCCCGACTGCCGATGAGCCGGGCCGTTGGGTGACCCAGAATATGGATAAAACCGCTACTTATGGCCCGAAGAAGCCGCTCCGTCATCCGCTCCGGGGGTTGGCTCAGGGCCGTATGGAGGGAGCCAACGACCACGTCGAGGGGCGCCAGGGCCTCCGGGGGGAGGTCCAGGCCGCCGTCGGCCCGAATATCCACCTCGATACCGGCCAGCACCCGGATCCCCGCGCCCTCGGCCCGAAGCCGCTGGTTAAGGGCCTCGACGACGGCCCGCTGAGCCGCCAGCCGGTCGGGGCCGAGACCCCGGGCGTTGGCCCGCCCGGCCGAGTGGTCGGTAACGGCCAGGTATTCAAAGCCCCGTGCGGCCGCTGCCCGGACCATGTCTTCAAGGGGCGCATCCCCGTCGCTCCAGTCGGTGTGGCACTGAAGGTCGCCCCGGATGTCCTCCAGGGTAATCAAGGTTTTGAGCCGCTCGGCCACGTCGGCGGCAAATTCGTCGGCCCCGTTCCGAAGTTCCGGGGGGATGTACGGCCAGCCGGCAAGCTCGTAGACAAGCTGCTCGTCGGGGGCCTTCACCAAACGGCCCCCCGGTCCCAGCAGACCCTGGCCGGTAAGCCTGTAGCCGGCCCCGGCCAGGCGGCCTTCCAGCTGCCGAAGGTGCTCTAGGTTCCCCGTGGCCCAAACCAGCACCGCCCCAAAGTTCTGGTCGTCGGCGGTGTAGATATCCACATTAATACCGGAGATAAGACGGGCCCGCACCCACCCGGGCCCGGCCGTTTCGGCCGACTGAACGTTGGGGTCGCCGGCCAGCCGCCGGGCCAGCTCTTCTGGTTCGGTGCAAACCACCACCAGGTCGATGTCCCCCACCGTTTCCTCATACCGTCGGAGGCTGCCCGCGGCCGCCACCCGGGTTGCCCCCGCCCGGCCGAGGCTGCGGCGCAACTCCTCGAAAAGGACGACCGCCTGGCCCAGGGGCAATCGGGGGCTGCGCCGCCGGTAGGCCTCTACCCCCCGCCGGATCTTTTCCAGGAGGTGGGGGGTAAAGCGGGGGACCCTAGCCCAGAACTCGTCCCCCTTCTCCAGGGCGGCCTCCAGGTCATCGATGGTTCGGATGCCAAGCTCACGGCTCAGGCGGTAGGCTGTCTTGGGCCCGATACCCGGGACCTCCATCAGGGTCAGCACTCCGGGAAGCTCAGCCTTGAGCCGTTCCAGGTAGCCGAGCTTGCCGGTCTGAAGAATCTCCCAGATTTTCTTTTCGATTTCGGTCCCGACCCCGGGAATCTCGGCAAGCCGGCCCTGGGCGGCAAGTTCAGAAAGGTCTGCCTCGAGCCGGCCAATGTTACGGGCAACCCGCCGGTAAGCCTGGACCTTATAGGGGCTTTCGCCCTTAGCCTCCAGCAGGTGGGCGACCTGCTCAAAGATCTGGGCGACCCGAAGGTTCGTCAGTTGCGGCATAATTTCCCAGTTCATTATACTTCGGATGCCGCGGTCATCCTCATGGTCTGAGGTCCCGCCCCCGGTGGGCCGGTCGGGTGACCGTTGACAGCGGGCCGTTCCGTTCCGGATACTACCATCGGCGGAGTCCACCGCCCCTTGGCGCACGGAGCAAATGATGGTTCCGGTCACACCGCTGCGTTGGGCTGGGGACCGGCTGGTGATCCTGGACCAGACCCGGCTCCCGGAGGAGGAGGTTTACCTGGAACTGGCCGAGCCTGAGGCCGTTGCCCAAGCCATCGAGCGGATGCAGGTGCGGGGTGCCCCCCTCATCGGCCTGGCGGCCGCTTTCGGCCTCGTCCTGGCCGCCCTCAAGGCCCCGCCCGATCCGGCGGCGTTCAGGACGAGCCTTTGGCAGGCGGCTCAGCGGCTACGCCGAACCCGGCCGACGGCCGTCAACCTCTTCTGGGCCCTGGACCGAATGCTGGCGCTGGCGGAAGGCCTCGGGCCTTCGGCGGCAGCCCAGGCCCTGCTGGCGGAGGCCCAGCGGTTGCTGGCGGAGGACCGGGAGGCTTCGCTGCGGCTTAGCCGCTTTGGGGCCGACCTGGTGTCGGCCGGGGCCACGGTCTTGACCCACTGCAACACGGGCGCCCTGGCCACCGCCGGCATCGGCACCGCCCTCGGGATTATTTACGAGGCCTGGGCCCAGGGCAAGGTCCGCCGGGTGCTGGTGGACGAAACCCGGCCGCGGCTCCAGGGGGCTCGGCTTACGGCCTGGGAGCTTAAGAAGGCTGGGGTGCCCTTTGTCCTGATTACTGACTCGATGGCGGGCTATTTTTTTAGCCGGGGGGAGGTGGACTGTGTGGTGGTTGGGGCGGACCGCATCGCCGCCAACGGGGATGTGGCCAACAAGGTGGGTACTTACGGCCTGGCGGTGCTGGCCCGCCACCATGGGGTGCCCTTTTACGTGGCCGCCCCATTAAGCACCGTGGACTTGAATACCCCCTCCGGCGACCTGATCCCCATCGAGCACCGAAGTCCGGCCGAAGTTCTCTACGTTGGGGAGTGTCGGGTTGCGCCCGAGGGGGTGGTGGTAGCCAACCCCGCCTTCGACGTCACCCCAGCCGAGCTGGTTACGGCCATCGTCACCGAGGCGGGCGTTCTAAGGCCGCCATACTCGGAAAGTCTCGCCCTGGCGGCAAAGTCCGCGCCGCAGAGCGGTTGAGCCGCCGAGGAGTCAGGAGCGGAGGTGAACAGCCTATGGCCAACGCTCAAATTGCCGTTATCGGAGGCAGCGGGCTCTACCAGATCGAGGGCCTTTCGGACGTCGAGGAGGTAAAAATAAACACCCCGTTTGGGGAGCCGAGCGACAGCATCATCATCGGCACCCTGAGCGGGGTCCGGGTGGCCTTTCTGCCCCGGCACGGGCGGGGTCATCGGATAAGCCCGAGCGAGCTCCCCGCCCGGGCCAATATCTTCGCCCTGAAGTCGCTGGGGGTGGAGCGAATTATATCCGTGAGCGCCGTAGGCAGCTTGAGGGAGGAGATCGCCCCCCTCCACCTGGTCATACCGGACCAACTCATCGACCGGACCCGGGGGAGGGTAAGCACGTTCTTTGGGGGCGGCATCGTCGTTCACGTCGGCTTCGCCGACCCGTTCTGCCCGGTGCTGAGCCGGATCCTCTATGAGGCCGCCCAGGGAACCGGGGCGACGACCCATTTCGGGGGTACTTATGTGGTCATCGAGGGGCCGCAGTTTTCCACCAAGGCCGAGAGCCGCCTTTACCGCTCGTGGGGGGCGGATATCATCGGAATGACGGCCCTACCCGAGGCGAAGCTGGCCCGGGAGGCCGAAATCTGCTACGCCACCCTGGCCCTGGTGACCGACTACGACGTCTGGCACGCGACGGAGCAGACCGTTTCGGTGGAGTTGGTGGTGACGAACCTTTTGAAGAACGTTCAGGTCGCTAAGGAAATCATTAAAAAGGCCGTCACCATGATACCGGCCGGGCGGGACTGCCCCTGTGCCGTGGCCCTGAAGGATGCGATCATCACCGGTTCAGAATATATTCCCGAGAAGGTCAAGCAGGACCTGAGCCTTCTCGTCGGGAAATATCTAAGCTAAGTGAGGTCGGAAGCCCATGTCCATCCTTGCGGTTGGCACCATCGGGATCGACACCGTTGAAACCCCCTTCGGGCGTGCTGAGGGGGTGCTGGGTGGGTCGCTCAGCTATTTTGCGGTGGCCGCCAGCCTCTTTGCGCCAGTGAATATGGTTTCCGTGGTGGGCACCGACTTTCCGCCCGAGTTCTGGCAGCGTCTCCGCCGGCCCCGGATTGACCTGCGGGGGGTGGTGGTTCGGGAGGGCAGAACCTTCCGGTGGTCCGGCCGGTATGACTATGACCTTAACATGGTCGAGACCTTGGAAACCCAGCTGAACACCTTCGCCGACTTCAGGCCGGTTCTGCCCGACGGCTACGCCGAAAGCAAGTTCGTCTTCCTGGCCAACGGGGACCCGGATATACAGCTGGAGGTCCTTCAGCAGGTCCCGAAGGCCCGGCTGCGGGTGATGGATACGATGGATTACTGGATTCAGAACAAGCCCGAAAGCCTGGTCCGGACCATCGGGCAGGTGGATATCCTCCTTATGAACGAGGCCGAGGCCCGGATGCTGGCGGAAACCCCAAGCCTGCTCGCTGCCGCCAGGAGGATCTTACGCCTCGGCCCGAAGGGGGTTATCATTAAAAAAGGGGAATATGGGGCGGTGATGTTTACGGACTTTGATTATTTCGCCGTCCCGGCCTATCCCCTCGATGAGGTCAGGGACCCGACGGGGGCGGGGGACAGCTTTGCTGGGGGCTTCTTAGGGTACTTGGCCAGAGCCAACCGGGTAAATCTGGATACCATGCGCCGGGCCGTAGTGATGGGGACGGTGGTGGCCAGCTTCACGGTGGAGGATTTCAGCCTCAGCCGCCTCGAAAAGGTCACCCCCGAGGAGATCCGCCTCCGAACCGAAGAGCTCCGGGAGTTTACCCGGTTCGTCGTGGACTAACGGTGTGGCGCAGGTAGGGGCGGTTGTCCGGCTCAAAGGCGACGAGGAGGTGGTGCCCCTCCTGCAGGCGGCCCGCCTTGAAGTCGCCTACGGCTTCGGCTACCTCCTTCCCCCCATGCGGGAGCGGTCGGAATGGTTTGCCCTCTTTGAGGGCGGGCGGGCTGCCTGGGCCGTGGTGAACCGGGCCTATGAGCCGCCGGCCCTCATCGTTTACGGTCCCGACGAGCTCCTTTTCCGGCTGCTGGCGGAAGCCCCCATCCCGGGGACGGTTTATCTGACGGTTCTTGAGCGGGACTTTCCGGCGGTGGACCGGGTCTTTCGGCTCCAGGGGGGCCAACCCATGTGGCGGATGTGGGTGGACCGGGCCCGGTTCCGGCCGGTGGACTGGTCCCGGGCGGTGCGTCTCCAGGCCGAGGATACGGCCGAAGTAAATCGGCTTTACCGGCGGGGCGCCGGCAGCCTGGTAACGGCCCGCCAGGTGTCCGATGGTGTATACTACGGTATCTGGCAGGACGGCCGGCTGGTCTCGGTGGCCGGAACCCACTTTATCGACCGGACCCGTCGGGTCGCGGCGGTGGGCAATGTCTTTACCGACCCTGATTTCCGAGGGTTGGGCCATGCCACGGCCGTCACCGGCCGGGTAACAGCGGACCTGCTGGAAATGGTCGACGACGTCGTCCTTAACGTCAACCGCTCCAACACTCCGGCCGTCCGGGCCTACCGGAAGCTGGGTTATGAGGTGGTGACGAACCTGATCGAGGGCATCGCCGAACGGCGGCACATCGGGCCGTTCTGGCGGCTCTTCGGCCGAATCATCCCGGGACAGGAGGCAAGATGACAACCGCCGGATACCGTGGGGACATCAAGGACCCGACCCTGGCCCCGAAGGGCCGGACCCGCATCGAGTGGGCCGCGACGGAGATGCCGGTCCTCAAGCTCATTCGGGAGCGGTTTGAGAAAGAGAAACCTTTAGCAGGGGTGCGGGTTGCCGGTTGCCTGCACATTACGTCCGAGACGGCGAACCTGGCCATCACCCTAAAGGCGGGTGGCGCCGACCTGGTCCTGTGCGCGTCTAACCCGCTGAGTACCCAGGATGACGTGGCCGCCGCCCTGGTGATGGATTACGGCATTCCCGTTTACGCCATCAAAGGGGAGGATACGGAGACCTATTACCGCCACATCCACCGGGCCCTGGACCACCGGCCCCAGATAACCATCGACGACGGGGCCGACCTGGTGAGCACCGCCCACAAGGGGCGTCGGGAGGTTTTGGGGGATATAATCGGCGGCACTGAGGAGACCACTACGGGGGTGATCCGGCTGCGGAGCATGGCCCGGGCCGGCGCCCTGTGTTACCCCATCATTGCCGTAAACGAGGCCGATACCAAGTATCTTTTTGACAACCGCTACGGCACCGGCCAGAGCACCATCGACGGCATCACCCGGGCGACCAACATCCTCTGGGCGGGGCGGCGGGTGGTGGTCTGCGGCTACGGCTGGTGCGGCCGGGGCATCGCCCTGCGGGCCCGGGGGATGGGGGCCCGGACGATTGTGACCGAGGTGAACCCGGTTCGGGCCCTCGAGGCCCTCATGGACGGCCACGACGTGATGTCCCTGGCCGAGGCGGCCCGGATCGGGGACGTTTTTATCACCGCCACCGGCGACATCAACGTCATCGACGAGCACCACATCCGGGTAATGAAGGACGGGGCGATCCTGGCCAACGCCGGCCACTTCAATGTGGAGATAAACATCCCAGCCCTGGAGCGGCTGGCGGTGGGGCGCCGAACCCTGCGGGACTTCGTGGAAGAATTCACCTTGGCCGACGGCCGTCGGCTCTACCTCCTGGCCGACGGCCGGCTGATAAACCTGGCCGCGGCCGAGGGCCACCCGGCGGCGGTGATGGACATGAGCTTTGCCAACCAGGCCCTCGCCGTGGAATATCTGGTCAGGGAGGGCCGCACGCTGACTCCCCAGGTCTACCGGGTGCCCAGGGAGGTGGACGAGGAGGTGGCTCGGCTGAAGCTGGCGGCCATGGGTATCGCCATTGACAGTCTCACCGAAGAGCAGGAGCGCTACCTGGCCAGCTGGGAGGAAGGGACCTAGTCGGACGCCGGCTGGGCCACCGGTTCGGGCCGGGCGCGTCGGAGCCGAATCTTGACCCGCTCCATCAGCCGGCAGAAGGAGCACACCTCCGAGGTGGTGGGCATCCCGCAGCGCTCACACTCGACCAGCTGGGGCCGCTCGTCGGCGGCCGCAATGAGCCGGCGGCCCTTCTGCAGGAAGCCCAGGTAAAGGCTCTGCTTGGCCCCAGGGGAGTGCTGCTCGATGAGGTTAAGCGCCTCCTTATATAGCAGGGAGCGGGCCCCAACCGCATTGGGGCACTCGTCCAGGACGTAATCGATGCCCCGCAAAACGGCGTAGGCAGCGACCTCCCGCTCGGCCAGACGGAAGAGGGGCTTTACCTTCTTGACCAGGTTCGGATAGCCGGCCGGAAGCACCGGCCCCTGGCGAACAAGATAGCCTTCCTGCCAGTGGATAAGGTTGCCCAGGAGGGTTGCGGCCTCGTCGTCCAGGTTGTGGCCGGTGGCTACCACATCGAAGCCCTGCTCGAGGGCAACCTTGTTGAAAATATATCTTTTCGAAAGGCCGCAGGCCGAACAGGGGGTCCGCTCGGAACCCCGTTTGAAGTCTTCGACGGTCACCCCGTAGTCGGCCTCCAGGTCGACGATGAGAAGTTCGGCGCCGCGTTCCCGGGCGAAGGCCTCGGTCTTTTCCTGGGAGAGGTCCGAATAGCCCGGAATCCCCAAATTGATATGCAGGCCGGTTGCCTGGTAGCCGAAGCGGAGCAGGACGTCCCAGAGGGCAAGGCTGTCCTTGCCCCCCGAGACCGCTACCAGGATGCGGTCGTCGTGGGTGAACATCTTCTCTTCGTGGATGGCCCGCCGCACCTGGTTATCGAAGAACTCAATGAAGTGTTCCGGGCAGAAGGCCGAGTGGTGCCGACGCACCTCCACGGCGGCGGGCTTGCGGCACTTAATGCAACGCATCGGTCTGGCCTCCCGACATCACCGGGCGGATCTCGATGACGTCGTTTTCGTCGACGACCGTATCGCCCGTAACCAGGGAATCGCCCCGAATGACCAGGACGGCTTCGGGGTTTATATTAAGCTCCTTGAGGATATCCCGAACCCGCCGGGGGCCATGGAACTCCAGCTCCTGTCGCCTGGGATAACGGAGAATAACCTTCACAACTTCAACCCCCGTCCGCTATGGTCTTACCGGGCCGGCTTTGGCCGAGCAAAAATAGAGCGGGAGACGGGATTCGAACCCGCGACATCCTCCTTGGAAGGGAGGCGCTCTGCCAGCTGAGCTACTCCCGCGGCCGTTTTATATTATAACTAAACTGACCGGCTGAACTGGGGGGAAAACGATGCGCCGGCGGTTTTTCCGGTTTGGCTTCGGCTGGCCCCACTTCGGGTTCTTTTACTTCGGCCCGGGCTTTCCCAGGCGGGAAGAGTACCTGGAGATGCTGGAGGAGTACCGGCGGGAGCTGGAGGCCGAGCTGCGGGAAGTGGAGCGGGAGATCGCCGAGCTCAGGGCGGAGCTGGGCCGCCAGGACTAGGTCCCCTCACCAGGCCGTCCAGCCCCCGTCGACGTAGATGACCTGGCCGGTGATGTAGTCCGAGGCCGGGGAGGCCAAGAAGACCACGAGCCCGGCCAAATCTTCGATTTGGCCGGTGCGGCCCATGGGAATTCGGCCCAGGATCCGGGCCGAGTGCTCGGGGTGGGTGAGGAGCGGCTCGGTGAGGTCGGTGTAAAAGTAGCCGGGGGCAATGGCGTTGACGTTCACCCCCAGCTTGGCCCACTCCAGGGCTAAGGCCCGGGTCAGCTGCCCGATGCCCCCTTTGGTAATGGCGTAAACGGAGGCGTTGGGGAGGGCCAGGCTGGTGGCCAGGGACCCGACGTTTATCACCTTCCCCCGACGGGAGGGGTCCGTTTGGAACTGGCGGATCATCTGCCGCCCGGCGGCCTGGGCCGTGAAGAAGGCCGTTTTGAGGTTTAAAGTCACCAGGTAGTCCCAGTCGGCTTCGGTGACCTCCAGGGCCGGCTTGCGGATGTTAGTGCCCACGTTGTTTACCAGGATGTCGACCCGGCCAAAGTGCCTGACCGTCTCATCCACCGCGCGGACACCTTCCCGGGCGTCGACCAGGTCGGCCTGAATGGGCAGGCTTTCCTGCCCCAGCTCACGAATCTCGGCGGCAACCCGGGCCAGGCCTTCGGCCGACCGGGCAGCAAGGGCCACATGGGCACCGGCGGAGGCCAGGGCAAGGGCCATCCCCCGGCCGAGCCCCCGGCTGGCACCGGTGACCAGGGCGATGCGGTCTGTAAGGTCGAACTTGGCCTTGACCTTCATTGCGCTTTCCACCGCCTTATGGCATAATCTTACCGGACGGTCCCCCGAAGGTTGGCCTCGGCTCCGGTATAATTGGGTGGGCAACCGGAAACTCCCCGGGAGGGAAGTATGGAGCTTTTCCTTGACACTGCGAATATAGAGGAGGTCCGGCAGGGCGTCAAGTTGGGGGTGGTCAGCGGGGTGACGACCAACCCGTCGCTGGCCGCCAAGGAGGGGGCGGGGTCCTTTCGGGCGCTGGTCCTGGAGATTTGTCGCCTTGTTCCCGGACCCGTGAGCGTCGAGGTTACCGCCGTGGACCCGGAAGGGATGGTCCGGCAGGCCCGGGAGCTGGCCAGTTGGGCGCCGAACGTGGTCGTCAAGATTCCGGTGACCGCCGCGGGCCTCGAGGCCATAAGTACCGTCTCCAAAGAAGGTATTAAGGTCAACTGTACCCTCTGTTTTTCGGTAAACCAGTGCTTGCTGGCGGCCCGGGCTGGCGCCGCCTTCGTCAGTCCCTTTGTGGGCCGCCTCGATGACGTGGGCCAGGACGGGATGGCCGTGGTTCGGGATACGGTTGAGGTCTTTAGAAAATACCATATCCCCACCAAGGTCCTGGCGGCCAGCATCCGCCATCCCCTCCACGTCGTGGCGGCGGCCAAGGCTGGGGCCGATATCGCCACCGTGCCCTTCAAGGTGCTCCTCCAGATGTTGCACCACCCGCTCACCGATATCGGCCTGAGCCGGTTCCTGGAGGACTGGAAGGCAGCGGGCCTCGAGCTGGAGCTGCCAGTCGGCCGCTGACAGACGGGACGTTAATGTTGACGTGGTGAAAACCCAACGATTATAATTGGGCCGGTTGGGGGTGGCGGCCCAGGTAGCCTTTGTTTATCCCCCGGAGTCGTGGACCGAAATCCAAACCCCAAAACACCTTGTCCCTGGGAGCGACTATGAACATTACGGAACTTGAGACCAAAACTCGGGAAGAGTTGCTTGAGATGGCCCGGGAGCTCGGTTTAACGGGCCTTAGCACCCTGCGGAAGCAGGACATCATTTACCGGCTGATGCAGGCCCACGCCGAGCAGCAGGGAAATATTTTCACCAGCGGCGTCCTGGAGGTCACCGACGAAGGCTACGGTTTTCTCCGGCGCCAGAACTTCCGGCCGAGCCCCAACGACATCTACGTTTCTCAGACCCAGATCCGGCGGTTCGGCCTGCGCACCGGTGACCTGGTCACTGGCCAGGTCCGGCCCCCGAAGGACACGGAGAAGTATTACAGCCTGCTGCGGGTGGAGGCCGTCAACGGGGTCGACCCGGAACAGGCCCGCCACCGGCCCCTCTTCGAAGAGCTTACCCCCATCTTTCCCAACCAGCTCATTCGGCTGGAAACCGTCCCCAACAATCTGACGACCCGGCTCATTGACCTGGTGGCACCCCTGGGGCGGGGCCAGCGAGGGCTTATCGTCTCGCCCCCTAAGGCGGGCAAAACCACCGTCTTAAAGCACATCGCCAACGCCATCGCCGCCAACTACGACGATATCCACATAATGTTCTGTCTTATTGGGGAGCGGCCGGAGGAGGTAACCGACGTCCGGCGCTCGGTTCACCGGGCCGACGTGGTTAGCTCCACCTTTGATGAGCCGGTGGAGGACCACACCCGGGTTGCCGAACTGGCCTTGGAGTACGCCAAGCGGCAGGTAGAGCTGGGCCGGCATGTTATCATCCTGCTAGACAGCATCACCCGGCTGACCCGGGCCTACAACCTGGCCCTGCCGCCCTCCGGCCGGACCCTGACCGGTGGCATCGACCCGGTGGCCCTCTACCCGCCCAAGCGGTTCTTCGGGGCCGCCCGCAATACCGAGGAGGGGGGAAGCCTCACCATCTTGGCCACCTGCCTCATCGATACGGGCAGCCGGATGGACGAGGTGATCTACGAGGAGTTTAAGGGTACGGGCAACTTTGAGCTCCACCTGGACCGGCGGCTGGCCGAGCGCCGCATCTTCCCGGCCATCGATATCCTGCGCAGTGGCACCCGGCGGGAGGAGCTGCTGCTGGATGAGCAGACCCTGCGCCAAGTCTGGCTGCTTCGGCGGATGGTCTCCCTAATAAGCCAGAATGCCAGCTCCCCCACGGAGGCGACCGAGAAGGTCCTGGAGCGGCTCGCCCGGACCCGTAGCAACGCCGAGTTCCTGGCCACCCTGACCAAGGCCGAGGTCTGACCCGGCCTTCCCACGGAGGCCCCGCCGGGCGCCCAAATGCAGCTTAGCCCCCGAGGCGGTGGCCGTAGTTGCGCCGGTAAAACTCGGCGAATTCCCCCTGCTTGATGGGCCGCCACCAGGCCTCATTGTCCTGGTACCAGCGAACCGTTTCGGCCAGGGCCTCCTCGAAGGGATGACGGGGGGCCCAGCCCAGGGCCCGCAGGCGGCTGGTATCTAGGGAGTAGCGGCGGTCGTGGGCCGGCCGGTCGGCCACCGGCCGAATGAGGCTTTCGGGCTTGCTCAAAAGGCGCAGGATGAGTCGGGCCACCTGGATGTTCTCCCGCTCGTTGCCGGCACCCACGTTGTATACCCGCCCGACCTCTCCCTGGTGGAGCACCAGGTCGATGGCGGCGCAGTGGTCGGCCACGTAAATCCAGTCCCGGACCTGCCGGCCGTCCCCGTAGAGGGGCAGGGGCTGGTCGTCGATGGCGTTGGTGATGAAGAGGGGGATGAATTTCTCGGGGTGCTGGTAGGGGCCGAAGGTGTTGGAGCCCCGGGTTATGAGGATGGGCAGGCCGAAGGTTTCGTGGTAGGCCAGGGCCATGAGGTCGGCCCCGGCCTTGCTGGCGGCATACGGACTCCGGGGGGCCAGGGGGTCGGACTCGGCGGCCGAGCCTTCAAGGACCTGGCCGTAGACCTCGTCGGTGGAAACCTGCAGAAAGCGGCCGGTGCCCCGCCGGCGGACCACCTCCAGGAGGACCCAGGTTCCCCAGATATCCGTCCGGATGAACGCCCCTGCTTCCAGGATGGAGCGGTCCACGTGGGTTTCGGCGGCGAAGTTGACCACAAAGTCGAACCGCTCCTCTGCAAATAGGGCATCCACCAGGGCCTGGTCGGCGATGTCGCCCTGAACAAACCGGAAGCGCTCGCCCTCGGGGATATCGGCCAGGTTCTCCCGCCGGCCGGCATAGGTGAGCTTGTCCAGGACCACAACCCGGTATTCCGGTCGCCAGCTCCGGAGGAACCGGACGAAATTGGACCCGATAAAGCCGGCGCCGCCGGTAACCAGGATCCTCGGCCGGCGCATCAGACCGCCCCCACCCGGCTGTGGTCGCCCAGCATCAGGTTGTAAGCCCTGGGCTTCATCGGCGACCGGGCAATCTCCACGTAGCGGCCGATGAGGCTATCAGCGATCCGATGCTCGAGGTCCTGAATCCGGCTGAACTCCAGGATGATGCTGTGCTCGATTTCGGCCCTTTCCACCAGACAGTCGTGGTAAATGGAGGTAAAAGGCCCGATATAGGCGTTGACGACCTTGGTCCGTTCGCCGATGATGGCCGGCCCCCGGATGACGCTGTTTATTATTTGCGCATCCTTTTCAATAATTACTTTGCCGTAGAGGCGGGATTGCCCGTCCACAAAGCCTTCGACCCGGGGTTCGAGGGTCTCCAAGACGACCCGGTTGGCGTCCAGAAGGTCGTCCTTCTTTCCGGTGTCAATCCAGTACCCGTTTATGACCCGGTGGTCGACCCGGTAGCCCCGGTCGATGAGATACTGAATGGCGTCGGTTATCTCCAGCTCGCCCCGCCACGAGGGCCTGATATTGTGGGCAGCTTCGAAAATATGGTGGTTGAACATGTAGATGCCGATGATGACCAGGTCGCTTGGGGGCTCTTTGGGCCGCTCCACCAGGCGGATCAGCCGCCCGTCCACCAGCTCGGCAACCCCGAACTCGGTGGGGTTCGGCACCCGGTGCAGGAGCACCAGGGCATCGGCCTGGCCCCTGCGGAACTCTTCCACGTACTGGGTTATGCCATCCAGCAGGAAGTTATCGCCGAGGAACATCACAAAGGGGGAATCGCCCAGGAACGCCTCTGAAACCAGGACGGCGTGGGCCAGGCCCAGGGGCTGCTCCTGGTGAATGTAGGTCACCCGGGCGCCGAAGCGGCTGCCGTCGCCCACGGCAGCCATGACCTGCTCCCGGGTGTCCCCAACGACGATGCCGATCTCGGTCACCCCGGCCTCAACGAGGTCTTCGATGGCGTAGAAGAGAACGGGCTTGTTGGCCACGGGCACCAGCTGTTTGGCCCCGGTGTAGGTGAGGGGGCGCAAGCGGGTGCCTTTGCCCCCACTCAGGATGAGGCCCTTTAACGTCGCCATCCGATGGCCTCCCAGAAGGTCTTCTGGTGGGGCCGCTCGGGGTCCGGAACGACGAGTTCGCCGTCGGCCAAGGCGGCCCGGGGGTTGACAACGGTAAGGAGCTCGGCATAGTCCGGCCCGGCCAGGCTTTCCACTACCCCACGGGCCTGGCTCAGCTGCGGGGCCCGGGGTCCCGTGGGGTGGTGGGCATCGGAGGCCAGGAAATGGGCAAGCCGGTGCCGAATATATTTTTCGGCCGCGGCCTTTGGGCCAGGTCCGAAATGGCCTAACAGGCTGGCCGCCGTAATCTGAAAGCGCATCCCCAGCCCGATAAGGCGGCAGACCCGGTCCAGGTCCCGGGCTAGGTCGGCGTTGCGCTCGGGGTGGGCCATTATAGGCACGTAGCCGTGGGCTAAAAGCTGAAAGGCGAGCTCCTCGGTCTCGGCCGGACAGTGGCTGAAGGGCACTTCCACCAGGATATACCGGGTGTTGTTTAGGGTAAAAGCGTAGCCGTCGGCAAGCTGGTCGAGGAGATTCGGTCCCAGCCAGGCCTCCTGGCCCGGATAAATGTCTACGGGGATTCCGGCCGCCTGGACCGCATCTCGAACTTCCCTGAGCCGGAGCAGAAACTGCTCCCGGTTTCCCACCCGACGCCACTCGGTGCCGTGCGGGGTGGCCACCAGGCCGACAATGCCGTCGTGAGCGGCCGTTTCGGCCATGCGCACGGCCGCATCCAGGTCGGGAGCGCCGTCGTCTACGGCCGGCAGGATGTGGACGTGGATATCGACGGGTCCGTTTCGTTCGCCGGTATAGGCCAGCATCTTACCGAGTATAACCGGCCGACCCGGGGGCGTTCAACCCGTCTGTGCCGGTGGCGGGGCCGTTAAGGTTGGACAGGGCAGGCACCTGACCGGTTAGGACCGAAGCCGAAGGTCAGGACTTACTTAAGGGGTAGTCGTTTACGGGCCGGGCGGCTGACCCGGCGTGGCGGCCCGCAGCAGCTGCCCGCACATCCTGGCGAAGGTCACCACTGGCTCCGGGGCCGCCCCGACCGTCCCGGCCAACACTTGGTTGCCCAGGTCGGTAACCTGCAGCAGGACGGCCAGCCCTCCTAGAATCACAATTTCCAGCCAGTGGCCGACCAGGAACTGGGTCGCCCGCTCCCAAAAGTCCACTGCTGGCCCCATTTCCATAATCGGTCGACAACCTCCTTAAGGGTCTCGTAGGGGGTTCCCACCTCGTCCCGGTAAACGATGCGGCCGTCGGGTCCAACCACCACCGTGGTATCCAGTGCCCACACCTTAAAGGTCCGGCTCAGCAGCCCGCCGGGGTCCAGGGCCCAGGCGTAGGCGGCGTCGGGCACGCCCCGCGCCCGAAAGGCCTTCACATCGGCCTCCGTTTCGGACGGGTCGACGTCCACGGCCAGGACTTCCAGGCCCCGGTCCCGGTATTCCTGGTAAAGCCTGGCCAACGCCCGGGCCTCGAAGATGCAGGTAAGACACCAGCCGGCCATAAAATAAACTACCACGACCCGACCCCGGTACTCCGAAAGGACAAAGCGGCCTGAGCATAAGCAAAAGAGCCAGACCGAAAACGATGGGGCCGACGGGACAGCCGGACTTGCGGCCCTTGGTTTTCATGACGGCCCTCCTACCCGGGATTTATATCACAACATTGTGATTATTGCAAGAAGCAATTAAACGGCTGGGCCTTAAGGGTGGGTAGGTCGGGCCCTGCTCGGGTCTTTTGAGGGTCGTGAATAAGACCTTTAAAGGGCCTTTGGCCGGTCGGATGGCAAATTTCTCGAACTCGGCGTTAGTCGATAGGCCCGGTGAGCCCCCGGAGTTTCGGGCTTTCATGGCCAGACGCTGGTCAGGCGGTCAGGCTGCCTGGCCGTGGATTCACAGGGTCGGTTGTCCGGCCGGCCTTGACTTGGGCCCTTCGCCCACGTATAATTAGACGGTAGTGGTGATAACCAAGGGGTGGCGATTCCGGCGCGTTGTCGTTCCAGGATTTGCGCGGCGCAGAAGGACGGCAAGTTGCATTGACCGTGGCCGGTTTTTAATTTCGGGGGAGCTGGTCTGACCGTCTGATAGACGGACAACTAAATACGCTGGAGAAAGGAGGAAAAGGCATGGTGATAGTCTCTCGGCGGCAGTTTCTCGGTTGCAGCCTAGCCGCCTTTGCCTCGGCGAGCCTTGGGGCCTGCGCTCCCACAGGCTCCCCCGCCCCGGCCCCCCAACCGCAGGCGGCCCAGACGGGTCAGGTAACACCCCAACCACCCACCCGCCCCGTGGAATTCGTCATTTCCACCAGCCCAGGGGGCGGCTCGGATATCTACGCCCGCTTCATCATCGGCATCATCGAAAAGCACAAGCTTTCGCCCCAGCCTTTCGTCCCCGTCAATAAGGCGGGTGGAGCCGGGGCTGAGGCCATGCAGTACGTGGCCTCAAAGCGGGCCGACCCCCACGTCATCATGATTACCCTTAATAGCTTCATCACCACCCCAATGCTCCAGAAGCTGCCCTTTACGACCCGCAGTTTTACCCCCATCGCCCTGTTGGCCCTTGACCCCTTCTTCCTGTGGGTCTGGTCGGATTCGAACATTAAAAGCCTGGACGATTTTCTACGGGAGGCCCGCCAGCGGTCCATCACCGTGGGCGGTACCGGTTCCAAGCAGGAGGACGAAATCCTCTTTAAGATCATCGAGCTTCGGGCCAACACCAAACCCTTTAATTACGTGCCCTTCCGGGGGGGCGGCGAGGTGTGCACCGCCCTGGCCGGCAAGCAGGTGGAGGCGACCGTTAACAACCCGAGCGAGTGCGTGCAGTTCTACCCGGAGCGGACCCGGCCCCTGGCGGCCTTCCTGGACGAGCGCACCCCAGCCTATAAAGACCTGCCCACCGCCAAGGAGCTGGGCCTGCCCATCAGCTATGTCAACATGCGGGCCATCGTCGGGGCCCCTGAACTCGGCCGGGAGCACCAGGCCTGGCACATCAACCTGATGAAGCAGGTATACGAAACCCAGGACTGGCAGGATTTCGTCAAGCAGAATGCCCTGGAACCCAAGTTCCTGACGGGTGACGACTTCCGGAAGTTCCTGGACGACTTCGAGAAGCTTCACCGGGAGATCATGACCCAAGCCGGGTGGATCTGATATGCGACTGTTGACTAGCCGACATCTGGAGCTTCTGGTGGGGGCGGCTTTCGTGGGGGTGGCGCTGGTGCTTATCCGGGAGTCGCTCCTGTTGGGGGCCGGCTGGGGGAACGCCGGGCCGCAGCCGGGCCTTTTCCCCCTCATTTCGGCCCTGGTGATGGGCTCGTCCGGGCTTCTGGTCTGCGCCCAGGCCGCAAAGGACGGCCCCGCAGGTTCTCCCTTTGCCGGGAAGTCCGAGTTGGTTGAGGTAATCAAGGTAGCCGTCCCGATGATGGTTGCGGTACTTCTGCTGCCGTACCTGGGGTTCTACGTGGTGATGGCCCTCTACATGGGGCTCTTTGCCACCTGGTATGGCCGGATGCGCTGGTATTTGGTTTTCCTCCTAGCCATCGCGGTGGCGGTGATTGCCTTTTACGCTTTCGAGCAGGGCTTCAAGGTCTTGCTACCCAAGAGCCTTCTCTACGGCTATCTGCTGCCATTCTGAGCCAAGGAGCCGGCAATGGACCCGATAAGTGGCCTGACCCTGGGTTTTAGTCAAGTTTTCCAACCATACAACCTAACCTTTCTTTTTATTGGGGTCGTCCTCGGGTTGGTGATCGGGGTCTTGCCCGGCCTTGGGGGGACCAGCGGCGTGGCGATCCTTTTGCCCCTAACCCTCTTCATCCACCCGAATGCCGCCATCATGATGCTGGCTGGCCTTTATTGGGGGGCCCTCTACGGCGGGGTAATCACTTCGATTTTGTTCAACATTCCGGGGGAGCCCTGGTCGGCGGTCCTGGTCTTCGACGGCCACCCCCTGGCCAGGGCCGGCCGGGCCGGGTTGGCCTTAACCACCGCGTTCGTCTCATCCCTCTTTGCGGCGTTCGTTTCCAACGTGCTCTTTACTTTCTTTGCGGTTCCCCTGGCGGAATTTGCCCTCGGGTTCGGGCCGCCCGAGATCTTCGCCATCATGCTGATGGCCTTTGCCACCTTCGTGGGAATCGGGGAAGGGTCCTCACCCCTGAAGACCCTCATCATGATTACGGCCGGTTTTCTGCTCGGGGCGGTGGGCCTCGACCTGGTGACCGGCCAGCCGCGCCTCACCTTCGGGACCATCACCCTCCTGACCGGGTTTAACTTCGTCCCGGTGACCATCGGCCTGTTCGGCATTGCCGAACTGCTGGTTTCGGCCGAGGAGCAGGCCCGGGAAAAGGTCGAAGAGATAAAGGCTCGCCTCGGCTGGTACGACCTGGTGGCGGCCGTCCGGGAGGTTGGCAGGCGGCTCTGGCTCCTTATTGCGGCTACCCTCATGGGCTTCTGGGTCGGGGTGATGCCGGGCACCGGGGCGACCCCGGCCTCCTTTATGGGTTACGGCTTGGCCCGTCAGTATTCCCGCAATCCCGAGCGGTTCGGTAAGGGGGCCATTGAGGGGGTGATGGCCCCCCAGGCGGCCGCCGACGCCGCCGGCATCGGCTCGCTGCTGCCGATGGTGACCCTGGGGGTTCCGGGTTCGCCTACGGCCGCCGTGATCATGGCCGGCCTCTTTATGTGGGGCCTGATCCCCGGGCCCAAGCTCTTCCAGGAGCGGCCCGATTTCGTCTGGGGCCTGGTGGGCAGCCTGTACGTGGGTCACCTGATCGGATTCGCTTTATGCATCCTGGCCACGCCCCTCCTGGCGGCCATCATGCGGGTCCCTTACGCCCTGCTGACGCCCTTCATCGTGATGATAAGCATCCTGGGGGCGTATGCAATAAACAACTCCCTCTTTGACGTGTGGGTAGTCCTGATTTTCGGCCTGGTGGGCTACATCCTGCGCAAGCTGAAGTATCCGGCGGCACCCCTGATTGTCGCCCTGGTTTTGGGGGACCCCACCGAATCGGCCTTCCGGCAGACGCTGATAATGGGCCACGGTTCCCCGGCCATCCTTTTTAGCCGACCGATTTCGGGACCGCTGATGGGGGTAGCCATCCTGCTCTTCCTGCTACCCCTTATTCGGGCGGTGCTCACCCGCCGGCGGGCACAGGTTCAGGAGGCGTAGCTAGGGCTCGGTGGACTCGTCCTCCCGGCGGCGTTGCTGGAGGCCCCTTAGGAACTCCTCCAGGTCCTTAAGCAGGGCCTCCTTGCTGGGGAACTCGCCCGGCGCCTCTTCAGGTTCGGCAGTTTCGGGTTGGGGCGGTGTAACTCCCTCCTTCTCTTCGAGGGCCCGGACGTAGGCGGCCATCTCGGGGTTCTGGGCGATGACCTCATTCACCTGCCGGATAAACCGCTGGGCCGCAATCTCTAGCTCCCACAGGTCAAGGTCGATCCCAAAAAAGTGGCGTACCGCCGAAAGGATGCCGACGACGACCTTGGGGTTTGCGGCCGTTGCCAGGTAGTGGGGGACATTGCCCCAGATGCTGGCGGCCGGAATCCGGTTGCGGGTGAGGGCCTCGTGGAGGACGGAGTGGATGCCCGTCGGCCCCTCGTAGCGGGAGGGGCGAACCCCCACCGATTCGAGGCGTTCCAGCACCTGGGAACTATTAGCCGTTCCGGTCAAACGGACGGGCCCGGTGTGTGGTACGTCAGCTAGCAGTCCCCCAAGGGTGAGGACGAAGCGGACGTTACAGGTGCGGACGACGTGGAGGACCGCCTCGGCGAAGGCCCGCCAATGGAGGTTGGGCTCAACCCCGACCAGGATGACCGCGTCCTGGCCCGGGATAGGGTTTCGGGCGGCGTAGAACTCATTGCTTGGCCAGTGGACTTCTCGCTGGTAGGGTCCCACCTGGCGGACCATGGGCCGCACCAGGGTGAAGACGTAAAAGGGCTCCGGGTCGATGCTGGCGAACCGGCGGGCCGCCCAATGCCGGACCAAGAATCGGGCGGCAGTGGTGGCCACCTCGGCAGCATCCGGCCAGCCGGCGAAGGCCGCGACCAGAACCGACTCCCGAAGTTCGGGGGGTTCAAAGAAGGTGAAATACTCGTTAACCGCCATCCCCAGTCCATTATCCCCCGCCGCCCCGCCCCTGTCAATAGGCTCGGAGTCCCTTTTCGGGGCTGGGGGTAGTCCCGCGGGTTAGGCTCCGAGGGCTGGAAAACCTGGCCCCCTGCCGCCGGCCTAATGTTCCCGCCGGGAGAAGGCAGCTGAGCCCTGGCCGTCGGTGGTCACGGTTCGAGTCTTGGGCCGAAAGCTTGCGGAAATCACGGTCAAAAGTAACATCCCGTTGCCCTGTGTCGCCGCCCACCTGGAAAGATAGGCATCGGCAAAGCCTGCGCCCCGATCCGCCGTGAGCCCAAGGGCTGCCCTCACAGATGAATGAGGCCCTGACGGACGCCCAGGCCGACCACCGGGCGGCGGTAACCCGGGTTTTTGTCCGGCTCCTGGCCACGAGGCCGGAAGCGGAACGCCACCGCCTTATGGAGGCAATGGCCGCCGCGCTGGCCCGGCTGCCCGAAGGGGTCCGGGTCAGGCGGATGGCGGATATGATGGCCGCGGTGGCCCAGCTGCCACCGGAGCCCCGGCGGTCATTTATGGCGACGATGGTTTCTTTTCGGTATCGACATCGTGTCGGGGGTAGGTATTGCCGCTCTGGCGCCGGTGGTCCCGTCGGGTCGGGCCCGAAGCTGATCCCGGGGACGCTTCCTGGCGGACTCCCTTTTCCGCTGGTGTTGGCTAAGCGGTCCAGAAAAAGGATGCGTTTGAGCCGGGGAAGATGATGGTCCGGTGGGCGGGGTCTGGGAAGACCCCGGTGAACCGGAAACGGGGATGCCGGAAGACTTCCCGGAGGCGGCCGTCCTCCCAGCGGGCCACCAGGCTCGGCAGGGGCCGCGGCCCCGGATTCCCTACCACCCAGGCCGCTCGCCCGTCGGGCGTCCACGCCACCCCGACCCACACCTGGCCTGCCACCGGCGCGGCCGCCTCGGAAAGGCCGCCCGGCGTCCACCGGTAAAGCACCCCTTCCCGCCCCTCCACCCCGCCCGGCCTGAAGCCGGCAACGATGGCCTCGGCCCCGTCCGGCCGAAACGCCACGGCGATAAGGTCCCCCTCAGCCTCCCGGTATAGGGGAGTCAGGTCCGGGGCGCCCTCTTCATAGCGATAGAGGGCCCGGTTACCCGCGACCAGGGCGAATTCGCCCGAAGGGTGGAAGGCCACGGACCGGAGATGATGATAGGCGAACCCGACCGCCCTTATCTGGCCCTGCTCGTAGCGGAGGGCGAGGCCATCGTTGCCTACTATCAGGGCGTAGCGGCCGTCGGGGGACCAGGCCACCCGCCGGAGGGCCACCGCCGAGAAAAACAAGACCCGCTCCCAGGCCCCGGCCTCGAAACGCAAAATAGTTCCGGCATTGCCTACCACCAGGGCCCAGCGTCCCGCCGGGTGCCAGGCCGCGCCCCGCAGGTTCTCCGACGTGGGGGCCGGGACCGGCTCAGAAACGCCGGCCCGCCACCGGAAGGCCGCCCCGCCGTTGCCCACGAGCAAGGCTTCGACCCCATCCGGCCGCCAGGCAACCCATCGGGCGGAGTGCTCCCCGGGCAGCCGCACCCACCTAAACCGACCCTCCTCCCAGACGAGTAGCCTGGGCATTGCTTTAGGGTCCTCGGGAGGTTAAGGCTGCTGCTCCAGGTAGCGGACGAGGTCCAGTTCGCCCGGGGAGTGGCCCAGCCAGGTGAGCATCAGCGCCGCCTCGCTCCGGTGCTGGGTGGCGTGGTTCACCTGGTGGATTAATGTCTGCCAGAGGGGAAAGGCGTGCTCGAGGCCCCGGGTATCCCGGTAGCGGAGGACTCGCCCCAGGACCGTCTCATCGAGGCCGGCAAGGTAGGTTTGGGTTTCCGCCTCCACCTCCTCCCAGCGGCGGCGCAGGTCAGCGATGCCCTCAAACTCGGCCGGGCCTAACATAGCCTGGGGCGATTCCCCAAGCCACCGCCGCAGCCAGAGCCACTGGGCTCCGACGATGTGGGTCAGGGTGTCGTGGACCGAATCGAAGCTGCCGCCCACCTTGGCAAAATACCGGTCGGGGTCCAGCTTGGCGGCAGTTTCGAGGACCCGGTTGTTGGCCCAGGCGCTGTAGGCGTAGAGGGTTTTGATTAAATCCAGCAGCATGTGACGCCTCCTTTCGGGTTCAAGTATAGCCTGGACCGGCCCTGGGGCGGCCGGTTAAACTGCGGGTAGGGCGGTGTTTCGGGTGCTCCAGGTTTATAAGGATTTCCACCCGGTCCCGGGGGGCATCGAGGGCCACATCCGGGACCTCACCACCCGGCTGCGTGCCCTTGGGGTGGACGCCTCGGTCCTGGTCACTTCCCCGGACCGGTGCACCCGGCGGGAGACGTTATTCGGCGTGCCGGTCACTAAGGCGGGGCGGCTAGGTCAACTGGCCTCCACCCCGATAAGCTTCCGCCTTTGCCTGGAGCTTTGGCGGAGCGAGGCCGATATCTATCACCTTCATTTCCCATACCCCCTGGGGGAGCTAGCATACCTTTTGCGCCCCCGGGGCCGGCTCGTTATAACGTACCACAGCGACATCGTCCGCCAGCGGACCCTCCTCCGACTTTACCGGCCCCTGTTGGGCCGGCTTTTACAGCGGGCCGACCTCATCCTAGTTACCAGCCCCCAATACCTGGAGTCCTCGACCTTCCTGCGACCGGTGGCCGGCAAGTGCCGGGTCGTTCCCCTGGGGATCGATTTGGGCCGGTTCGACGCCTTTGACCCCGAACGGGTGGCGGCCTGGCGGGCCAAGCTGGGGAAGCCCCTGGTGCTCTTCGTGGGCCGCTTTAGATACTACAAGGGCCTGGACTACCTGGTGGAGGCTTTGCGGCTGGTCCCGGAGGCTCGACTGGCCCTGGTGGGGGATGGGCCGGAAGGGCCGCGCCTTCGCCGGCTCGTTGCCGACTATGGGCTGGGATCCCGGGTGGCTTTCCTGGGGGTGCTCCCGGACGAGGAGCTTCCGGCCGTTTACCGGGCGGCCGACGTCTACGTCCTCCCGGCCACGGAGCGGTCAGAAGCCTTCGGAATCTCCCTCCTGGAAGCCATGGCCGCCGGTCTGCCGGTCGTTACCACCGAGCTGGGCACGGGAACCTCCTACGTGAACCGGCATGGGGAGACCGGCCTGATCGTTCCTCCCCGGAATCCTGGAGCCCTGGCGGCAGCCCTGGCAGGGCTCCTGGCTGACCCGGAGCGCCGGCGGGCCTTGGGGGTGGCCGGGCGGAGGCGGGTTGAAGCCGAGTTTACCCTGGACCGGATGGTGGGGGAGGTGCTGCGGGTTTACCGCGAGGTTCTCGGGAGATAGCGGCCGATTTTGACAGACCATCGGACCGTCCACTATACTCCGCCAGAACTCTGGGGACAGGGGCGAATGCCAAGAAAACCGGAGGCGCGGAAAGGAGGCCCTCGATGCTGACTCCGACCGTTTCCCGGCGGGCTTTCGTCAAGACCGGCCTGGTGGGGACCCTTGGGCTTTTGATTGAGGCGTGCGCCCCCCAGACCGGGACCCCAGCCGGCGGAGGTCCTCCCGCCCCCACCGCCAGCCAGGTCAAGGTCACCTTTGGGGTGGTCACCGACAACCTCAACCACTGGCCGGTCTACATCGCCGAGGAAGAGGGATTCTTCGGCAGGTTCGGGGTTGAATTCGACCGGGTTGTCACCCGGGCCTCGGCCAGCAGCGTCCAGCTCCTTTCCAGCGGGTCGGTGCCGGTGGCCACCGCCACGGCCGAGGCGGTCATCGCCGGGGCTGCCCGGGGCGGTGGCGGCGTGGTGATCGTGGCCGGGTTTAATCGGGCCTACTACGTGCTGGTAGCCAAGCCCCAGATTAAAAGCTACGCCGAACTTAAGGGCAAGGTCATCGGGGTCTCGGCCCTCCGGGCCGGGGAGACGCCCCTCCTGCGGGTCCTGCTCCGGGCCCGGGGTCTTGCCGAAGGGGACTACCAGATGGTGGTAGCCGGGGGAACGCCCGAGCGGGTGACGGCCCTCCAGGCCGGGTCCATCGACGCTACCATGCTCACCCCACCCCTCGACCTGCCCCTTATTCAGAAGGGCTTTAACCGGCTGGGTGCCTCCACCGAGGTTCTCCCCGATTTCGCGTTCCTGACCCTGGGAGCCAACCGGTCGTGGGCCTCGGCCAATTCGGAGGCTCTGGTCCGGGTGCTGGTCGCCCTCACCGAGGCCACCGACTGGCTACTTAATCCGGCCAACAAGAACCGGGCCGTCGAAATTCTGGCCAAGCGCCTTAACGTCTCGCCCGACGAGGCCCGCCAGACCTACGAGGGGACCGTGGCCGTGGACCCACCCCTGTTTTATCGGGACATGGCCCTCACCGAGAGCAGTCTCCAGAAGGTTTTGGGGTTCATGGTGGAGGACGGCACCATCCAGGCCTCGGAAGCCGATCCCAAGCGCTATTTGGACACTTCTTACCTGGGCCAGGCCCTTCAGCGTCGGGGTGTCCGACGCTAGGGGAGAAAGGGGCTGCGGTGGCTGATACCACCGTTGAAACCCGTCCTTCGAAGCCGGTCCGGCCGGGGATCTGGGCCTTGCTGCCGCGGGGCCGGGGATGGCGCGTAATCCTTTCGGTGGCGCTGGTGGCCGCCCTCTGGGAGGCCAGCACCCGGACGGTCTTCACCAACCCCCTCATTATCGTGCCCCTGTCCCGGGTGGCCGAGAAAACCCTTACGCTGGCAGCCTCCGGAACCCTCGGGGGGCATATTTATACGAGCCTTTCGGAGTTTGCCCTCGGCTTTGCCATCGCGGCGGCGGTGGGGATAACCGTCGGTACCCTGATGGCCGTCAGCGACGCGGTTCACGACTTTCTCACCGTCTGGGTATCGGCCCTGTATGCCACCCCGACCGTGGCCGTGGCCCCCATCTTCATCATATGGTTTGGCATCGGCTGGGAGTCGAAGATTGCGGTGGCCGCCCTGCTGGCCGTATTCCCCATCATAATCAATACTGAGGCCGGCATCAGGGCCTGCGACCGTCACTGGCTGGAGGTGACCCGGTCCTTCCAGGCCAGCAGCTTTCAAACCTTCCGCATGGTGCTGGTCCCGGCCGCTCTGCCCTTCATCGTTGCCGGGCTGAGGCTGGCCGTCGGCCGGGCCCTGGTCGGGGTGGTCGTCGCCGAGTTCTTCGGAGCCCGCAGCGGCCTCGGTCTGCTGATTCTTTCCTCCTCCCAGGTGTTCGACACGGCCGCCCTTTTCATGGCGGTGATAATCCTGGCGGGCTTCGGGGCCCTCATGGTAAGCCTCCTCGGCAGCCTAGAGCGCAAACTCGCCCCTTGGCGAATCGAGCCCCGTGAGTGACCCGATTCTTTCGGTCGAAAGGGTCGCCAAGCGCTTCGTAAAGGACGGAAAGGTTACCGAAGTCCTGGCCGAAGTAAGCTTTACGGTGGACCGGGGTGAATTCGTGGCCCTGGTGGGGCCGAGCGGTTGCGGGAAGACCACCCTGCTCCGCATCATCGCCGGCCTGACCCCACCCTCATCGGGGGCGGTCCGGGTGAGGGGGCGGGCGGTGACGGGGCCTGGCCCCGACCGGGCCATGGTTTTCCAGCAGGATTCCCTATTCCCCTGGCGAACGGTGCTGCAAAACGTCCGGTTCGGCCTTGAGGTCCGGGGGGTATCCCGTCGGCAAGCCGACGAACTCTGCCTGAAGCTGCTGGGCCGGGTCGGCCTCGGGGACTTTGCCCACTACTATCCCCACGAAATCTCGGGCGGCATGCGCCAGCGGGTCAACCTGGCCCGGGCCCTGGCCGTGGACCCGGAAATCCTGCTGATGGATGAGCCTTTCGCCGCCCTGGATGCCCAGACCCGGGAGCTGATGCAGCTGGAGCTTCTCCGGGTCTGGGCCGATACCGCGAAGACGGTGGTATTTGTTACCCATCAGATCGACGAAGCCTGCTACCTGGCCGACCGGGTGCTGGTGATGGCTTCCCGGCCCGGTCGCATCGTCGAGGACATCCGCATCGAAATCCCCCGCCCCCGGCCCCTCCGGCTGAAGCGAACGGCCGAGTTCGGCCGTTATGTGGACCACATCTGGGGCCTGCTGGAAAAGGAGGTCCGGCAGGCGGCCCTGAGGGTGCCTTCGGCCGAGTAGTGGGTCGGCAAGACGCGGTTTGACAGGGCCGGGGCCCGGCTGGTATACGCTTTTGAAAACTTCCGCCCAGGAGGCCGCACACCCATGCCCTATACGATAGACCTCGAAGGTAAAGTCGCGATCGTTACCGGCGCCGGCCGATATAACGGCATCGGGCGGGCCATCGCCCTGGCTCTGGCCGATGCCGGGGCCGACGTGGTGGTTACGGCCCGCTACCGTCCCCCCGAAACCTACCCCGAATACGAAAAGGCCATGGGCTGGCGGGGGGTTGAAAGCGTGGCCGAGGAGGTCCGGGCCCTGGGCCGGCGGGCCCTACCCCTCTGGGTCGACGTCACTGACCGCAACCAGGTAGCCCAGATGGTGGAGCAGACCCTGGCCGAGTTCGGCCGAATCGATATTCTAGTAAACAACGCCGCCGCCCCCCGGGGCCGAGACCGGGTTCCCGTCGTCGACCTGGAAGAGGACGCCTGGGAGGAGGTCCTCCGGGTGAACCTGACCGGCACTTTCCTCTGCTGTAAGTATGTCGCGCCGGTCATGGTCCGGCAGGGTTGGGGTGGCAAGATCATCAACATCTCCTCCATTGCCGGCCGGCGGGGGAATCCTCGAATGGGGGCTTACTCGACCTCCAAGTTTGGTCTGCAGGGGTTCACCCAGGTTCTGGCCATGGAGCTGGCCTCGGCCGGCATCAACGTGAACGCCGTCTGCCCTGGCCTCATCGAGACGGAGCGGATGTCCGACTGGGGGGCCTATGAGGCCCGGCTCTGGGGCGTAAGCCTGGAAGAGGCCCGACGGCGCCTCATCGAGCAGATCCCCCTGCGTCGGACCGGCACCGTCGAGGACGTGGCCAACCTGGTGGTCTTTCTGGCCTCGGACCGGGCCAGCTACATCACCGGCCAGACCATTAATGTCTGCGGGGGCCGGGTCCTGAGTTGATGCGGCCGGCACGACTAACCCCGCTCCTGGCGGCCCTAGCTTGGCTGGCCTGGGGAAGTCTCGTCTCGGCCGATAAAGCCATTCCCAACGGCCGGTTTTTCGAGACCGGCCCAGATGACCTGGGCTACTTTGTGGCCGACTGGGACGGCTACCCGTTCTGGACGGCCTTTCAGGTGGCTGGGGGTGAGGCCGCCCTGGGGCGGCCGGTGAGCCGCCGCTTCCTGACCGGGGATGGGCTGGCCCAGGCCTTCGGTCAGGGTCTTATCTTCAGCCGGGGCGACGGCCAGACTTGGGAAGTGCGCCCGCCGGCGCCGGTGCCCGAATCGGCTCGGCAGCCGGAGCCCGAGCCCAGGGTAAGCCTCCCAGCCGACGAGGCCCCCCACCGGGATCCGGTGGAATGGTGGTATTTCACCGGCCACCTGATGGCCCCCGACGGCCGGGAATTCGGCTTTGAGCTCACCTTTTTTCAGGTTGTCAACCGGGCCGGCATCGCCGGCCACTTCGCCCACTTCGCGGTGTCGGCCCCGGAGCTGAGGCTCTTTGTCAGCGACGAGCGGTTCGGCCTGCCGGCCCGGGAGCCCCAACCGGGGACCGTCGACCTGCAGCTTGAAGACTGGCAGATTCGGGGCCAGGGCCGTCGCTACCGGCTGGCAGCCGGAAATGAGGCGGCCGGCTTCGACCTGGAGCTGACCGATGCCAAGCAGGCGGTGCTCCATGGGGACACCGGCCTCGTCTCTTACGGCCCGGCGGGGGACAGTTATTACTACTCCCGGACCCGGCTTACGGGGGTGGGGCGGCTGCGGCTGGGGGGCCAGGAGCTTCCCGTGACGGTTCTGGCCTGGCATGACCGGCAGTGGGGGGCGTTCACCACCCTGCTCGGGGGTGGCTGGGACTGGTTTTCCATCCAGCTGGACGACAATACCGAGATGATGCTCTACCTGGTCAGGTTTTCACCGGGGCCCCCGGCCGTGGTGCACGGTACCTACGTGGATGAGTACGGGGTTGTTCGGTCCCTTGGATCCCAGGACTTTAGGGTTACAGCCCTGGGAACATGGCGAAGCCCACTCACTGGGGCGGTTTACCCCTCAGGCTGGTTGGTGCAGCTGCTGGGTCAGGACCTGGAACTTACCCTTACACCGGTAATGCCCAACCAGGAGTTCATAAGCCGGGTGTTCGGAATTGCTTACTGGGAAGGGAAGGTTGCCGTTTTCGGCCGACGGGGCGCAAGGGACGTTTCGGGCCGGGGCTATGTGGAGTTGACGGGTTATGCTATGATCCGATAGGTCCCGAAGGCCAGCAGCTCTGGCCCTGGCCGAAGGGGGAAGGCGCAAAGGCTGCGTGAGCGGCTTGAGCTCGGTTCTTAGGGCCCTTAGCCAACACGGCCCCTTGGCCGTCGCCCTGATTGCCCTGTTGGCTCTGGGCTTTCTGGCTCTGCGCCCCCAGCCTACTGATGAATCGGCCGCATTCAGCGTGTTCAATCCGCCCCCCAACCGGGTGGCTTTTACAGCTCCCGTCAATCCGTCCCGCCCTGCCTCCCTGCTGACCCCGGAGGGGGTAGCCCGGGCCTACATCTACGCCCTGGCCGAGGGAAATCCCGACGCCGTCCTCCGCCTCTCTCGGCCGGGTAGCCGGTCCATCGACCTGACCCCGGGCTACGGGGTTCCGGGGTTCGGCCTCATCTGGGTGGATATCCGGGAACTCGGCCGGACCGAAGACTGGGTGGAATTTGAGGTTCGGGGGATGCTGGCCGACGGCAACGGCCAGGACCCGGTGGCCCGTCGCCCCTTCCAAGGCCGGCTGACCGTCCGGCGGGCGGAAGGTTCCTGGTACGTGGAGCGGGTCGACCTGACAAGTAACCGGGCCTAAGGGGTGCGGGCGAGAATTGGCAAGTGAAGGCAGCGCCGAGTCGGGTCCGAGCAGGGTGCGGCGGACGGTGAGGGCGTCGAACCGGGGGTTGGACTGGCCGAAGGCGAGGGAGTTGGGGCCGTTCTGGTAAAAATGACCACGCCCCAGGGTCCATTCCCGGTTTCGGCGCTGGTGGGATTGTTCCGGTCAGAAATCTGAACAAACCCCACCAGATTGTTTCGGTAGGTCTGGTTATTAGCCCCCGTCACTACTAATATTGCCTCCTCCGAGCTTCGTCCGAAGTAAATCGCCATCGAGTTGAACCGATTCGGCTGGGTCGGGCCAAAAACGGTGAACTTAACGGAGCGCTCGGGCAGGTCAACCTGCCAGATGGAGTTGTCCGAGCCGCAGGCCACGTAGAGCCGCCAAACCCTGGGGTCATAGACAATGGCCGCCGGGCCGATCCCCACCGGAATCGGGTCCGTAGAACGGGTCAGGTCAAAGGCGAAGCTTTCGAGCTGGTTGGCGGCCTGCTCCAGAACGTAGATCCGGTTTATCGGCCCACCCACAACCTGGACAGCCACCGGCTGCGAGCCAGCCTGTAAGGTTGCGCTGGCCGTCACCTGGTGGGTGTTCGGGTCCAGCAGCACCACGGTATCACTATCCCGGTTGGCAACCACAACCCGCCCGTCTGGCAGGAACCCGAGCCCGCGCGGACCGTTTCCGACCCAAGGTTCAGCCACCACCCGGCCGGTGTCCGTGGCCAGGATGCTTACGGTCCCAGCCGCCTGGTTCGAGACGTAGAGCAGACTTCCGTCTGGGGAAACTGCCAGCTCCCGCGGGGTACGGACAGTCCCATCCGCCCCTAAGGACCAGGTGGCGACGACGGTCAGGTTAGCGGGGTCGATTACGGTAACGGAGTCGGCGGCCGAATTGCTCACGTAAAGGCGGTCGCCCCGGGGGCTTAGGGCCAGGCCGAAGGGCTCGCACCGGGAGCTAGAGCCCGAAGGGCAGGTCAGGGACAGTGTTGCATAGTTGAACCGGCTGGGAAGGTAAATGACGGATATACTGTCGTCCTGGGTGTTAGCCACGAAGACCCAAGGACCGTCAAAGGGAAGGGGCTGGCCCCCGGCCCGGGGCAGAAAACCGACGGCTAGGGCGAAAACCAGCACCGCCGCCGGACCCAGTATTCTTACGGCCGACAAGACCCCGCTCCGCTCGGATTTCAGTCTGCATTTTAAGCCTTAGCCGGGCACTCAGGCAGTACGGACGTACTCTAATCGTGGGCAACGGCCACCGCCCACACCTGGCAAGCGCCCGCCCGGCGCAGGGTGCGGGCCGCCTCGGTCACGGTGGCCCCCGTCGTTATGACGTCGTCTACCAGCCAGATACGGCGCCCGCTGACCAGTTCGGGCCGGGGACACCGGAAAGCCCCCCGCACATTCTCCCGCCGGGCGGCCGCCGAAAGGCCGACCTGGGGAACCGTAGGCCGGGTCCGAATCAGGCCCTGGGGCTCGTAATGGACCCCGAAAAGGTGGGCCAGCTCCTTCCCCAGGAGAGCCGCCTGGTTGTAGCCCCGACTTCGCGCCCGGTCGGGGTGCAGGGGAACAGGGACGACCAGTTCCGGGGCCGGGACCGGCTTGAGGGGACCGGCGGCCAGCAGTTCGGCCAGGGGCCGGGCCAGACCTCGCCGGTTGCGGTATTTAAAGGCCCGGACGGCCGCGGCCAGGGGACCACCGTAGACCCCAGCCACCGTCTGCCCGGCCAAAGGCGAGCGGGTCCGGCAGGCCGGATGGGTTGCGCCCCCATCGGAGGGGCCCGCGCAGGCCGGACACGTCGAGGGCCAGGCTTCCACCGCCGCCAGGCATGTCTCGCAGAGGAGGAAGCCTG
>PSKS01000106.1:0-4281 GCA_040289115.1 Chloroflexota bacterium | reverse complement strand
CCCCCAGCCGGCGGCTCGAGAAGGCGATGGCCTCGACGTTGATAATTGCCTCTACCTCTTCGATGAGGACTTCCAGGCCCACCGGCCTTTTGCGACCGGACTTCCGCTCCAGCTGGTCCAGCAACCAGTCCACCCACCGGACATCCTCGGCCGCCTTGACCTTTGGCAAGATGAGGACATCCAGCCGCTCCCCGGCCCCGGTTACCACCTCCACCAGGTCGTCGTAGCCCCACTCCGTGCCCAGGGCGTTAACCCGGACCCCAACAGTCTTCAAGCCCCAGTCCAGCTCCCGGATCGCATCGACCACCTTGCGCCGGGCTGAAATCTTCTCGGGCGGGGCAACCGCATCCTCCAGGTCTAAAAACACCAGGTCGGCGCTACTTGACGCCGCCTTCTGGATCATTCGCTCGTTACTTCCCGGCGTGGAAAGTTCAGACCTTCTCAGCCTCACCGTTCGCCTCCTTGCTCTCAGCTTCGGTTGGGGCAAAGGCCACGCCCGTCTGGATCAGCCCTTCGACCTCCGCGGGCCCGTAGCCGGCCTCGGCCAGGACCCGGCGGGTGTGTTCCCCCAGCAGGGGGGCCCGGCCCCGCACTGCCGCCGGCGTTTCCGTAAGCTTGATGGGTGGGCCCGCTATGGCCTTCGGCTCAGCGCAGCCCGGGTGTTCCACCGGGATCACCATGCCCCGGGCCGCCACGTGGGGTCCTGGAGGATCTCCCGGGCGTCGTTGAGGGGCCCACAGGGGACAACCCCGCCAAGGGCGGCCACCACCTCGGCCTTCGTCCGGACCGAGGTCCAGTCGGCGATAAGCCGCCTCACCTCCGGCGCCCGGCGCACCCGCTCCTCGTTGGTGACAAAGCGGGGGTCTTCCCCCAGCTCGGGTCGGCCCATGGCCGCGCACAACTTCCGCCACAGGTGGTCCCAGGGGGCGGCGATGGCCACCCAGCCATCCCGGGTCGGGAAAAGGTCGAAGGGGCAAAGCAGGGGGTGGCCGTTGCCCTCGGGTCCCGGAACCTGACCGGTGTAGGAGTACTGGTAAACGATGCGTTCGCAGACGGCCAGCACCGCGTCGTACATAGCCACGTCGAGAAATTGGCCCCGGCCGGTTCTTTCGGCGTACCGGCTGGCGCCGACGATTCCAAGGGCCAAAAACATGGCGGGAAGGATGTCCCCTACCCCCGGTCCGACTTTGACAGGTGTATTCGGGTCGGGGCCGGTTATGCTCATGATACCCCCCATCGCCTGGGCCACCACGTCGTAGGCGGGCCACCGGACGTAGGGACTTTCACCGGTTCTGGGGTCGCCGAAGCCGCGGATGGCGGCGTAAACCAGGCGGGGATTGATGGCCCGCAGGGTCTCGTAGCCTAACCCCAGCCGCTCCATCACCCCGACCCGGAAGTTCTCCACCAGCACCTGGACCCGGGGGACCAGCCGGAGAAAAGCCTCCCGCCCCTGGGGCCTCTGGAGGTCGAGGACCACACTCTCCTTACCCCGGTTCACGCTCTGGAAATAGCCGCCGAAGGCCCGGAGCCGGTCGTCGGGGGCAAAGGGCCCCGTGCGACGGGTTCCGTCGCCGCCAGGCGGCTCCACCTTGATCACTCGGGCCCCTAGGTCGGCCAGGAGCATGGTACAGTAGGGTCCGGCCAGCCCCTGGGTGAGGTCGAGGACGGTAAGGTCGACCAGACACCCTACCGTCACGGTGCTACCCAGTGGCTCCGGCGTTTGATAAGCACCGTTCGTTCCGCCTCAAAGGCCACCTCCCCCTTCTGGTTGAGACCCCAGTGTTTGAACCGGACGATACCGGCATCCGGCCGGTCACCGTCTGCCTTCTCCAGAACCTGGGTATAGGCGTAGAGGGTGTCCCCGTGGAAGACCGGCTTTAGAAAGCGGACTCGGTCCAGGCCCAGCTCGGCTAGGGCGTTTTCACCGGTGTCCTCCATGGACAGCCCGACCACCAGGGAGGCGGTGACGCCCCCAAAGACGATCCGGCGGCCCAGGGGGCCCGACTGCATCCGGTGCTCGTTGAAGTGGCCCTGGGCCGTGTTCATCACCAGATTGGTTATCAGAACATTGTCCATCTCCGTGACGGTCTTGCCCCGGGCGTGAGCGTAGACGTCCCCGACGTTAAAATCTTCAAAATAGTTGTTTTGGCCGGTCAGCCTGATAAATTCCTCCTTCACGGCTTGGCCTACTCCCCCAGGAGATGGTTGGCAATAATGTGAAGCTGGATCTGGGACGTGCCCTCGAAGATCTTGGTAAGCCTTGCGTCCCGCCAGTAGCGCTGAACGGGGAGGTCGTACGTATACCCGTATCCCCCGTGGATCTGGATCCCCATGCTGGTAACCCGCTCGGCCATCTCGGTGGCGAACCACTTAACCATAGCCGCCTCCTTATCGCAACGCCGGCCGGTGTCGATCTCCGAGGCCACATGGTAAAGGAGCTGGCGGGCGGCCTCGATTTCGGCGGCCATCTCGGCCAGCATGAACCTGATGGCCTGGAACTGGGCGATGGGCCGGCCGAACTGCCGCCGTTGCTGGGCGTAGGCGATGGAGTCTTCCAGGGCGCCCCGGGCCAGGCCGATGGCCCGGGCGGCGGTATGGGCCCTGGCGACCTCCATACCCCGCATCGTTCCGTAAAAAGCCCGGCCTTCCTCCCCCAACAATCCCCACTCGGGGACGGGACAATTGTCGAAATAAAGTTCCCAGGTGCGCCAGCCGTAATAGCCCAGGGTATCAATGGGCCTGCCCGTCACCCCCGGAGGCAGATTGCCCCGCTCCTTGGGGACAAAGAACCGGCTTATACCCAGGTGGCGGGCACCGCCCGGGGGCGGTTCCGACGTCCTGGCCAGGACCACCAGAAAATCGGCCCCGTCGGCGAAGGTGCACCACATTTTGGGCCCGCTTATCGCCCAGCCGTTGGCGGTCCGGACGGCCCGGCAAGAGACGTTGGCCAGGTCGGAGCCGGCCTCAGGCTCCGAGAGGGCCGCCGCCCCCAGGAACTCACCCTGGGCCTGCAGGGGTAGGTACTTCCGCCGATACTCCTCCGGAAGCTCGCTCACCCCCATGCTGTTTCCCCGGGCGATAATGCTGGCCACACTCATCCAGGCCCGGGCCAACTCCTCCGTCACCAGACAGTACTCGAACACCCCAAGCCCCAGACCACCATATTCGGTCGGGATCCGGATGCCGAAATAGCCCAGGTTGGCCATCTTCTTCCGGAGCTCCATCGGAATGTCTGCCCGCTTTCGGTCGAGCTCGTTGGCCTGGGGCAAAACCTCCTTCATGGCGAACTCCCGGGCCGTCTGCTGAATCATCCGCCTTTCTTCCGTCAGGTAGCTCATCTTTAGGCCTCCCGCCGGTTGATAAGATTGCTGCGCCGAAATTCCACCACCACCTCCCCCCACTGGTTGAAGCCGACGGTATGCCAGGTGACGATCCCGCTGTCAGGGCGGCTGCTGGAAAGCCGCTTTTCAACCACGGTGCTCCGGGCGGTCAGGGTGTCCCCAGGGTAGATGGGCCGGTGGAACTTCAGACCGTCCACCCCCAGGAAGAGACCACCACCCTCCGAAAGGTCTTCGACCGTCAGCCCGAAAACAACCAGGAAAACCAGCATCGGGTTGACGACCACCGTAGGATGCCCGTGGGCTCGGGCGTACTCGGCGTTGAAGTAAAGGGGGTTAAAACTGAGGGTCAGGGTGGTAAAGAGGCTGTTGTCCCCCTCGTTTATCGTCCGGCCCCAGTGGTGATAAAAAACCTGCCCAACCGTGAAGTCTTCATAATAACGGCCTTTTAGCAAAAGTTTTGCGTTTTTCAAAAATTCAGGCGTCATGATCTGGACTCCGTCAGCCGTCGGCACCTAGAAGGGCTGCCGATATCCTCTGGCTTACTTCCCGGGCGGCCGTCAAGGCCTCCGCCCGGCAGCGCCAGAAGCGACGCCGGGACATGGAAACGCTGACGGCCGCAATCACCTCTTTGCCTTCCCCCCAGACCGGCACCGCCAGGCAGTAGTCCTGGGGGAAGGCCTCTCCCAGGTTGTAGGCGTACCCGTTCTCCCGAACCTGCCGGAGCTCCCGCAGCAACGGCCCTATCCCTGTCAGGGTGTTCCCGGTGAGGGGCTCAAGCTCCCCCTGACCGGTCAGGATCGCCACGGCTTCCCGCTCCGGGCGGAAGGCCAGGAGCACCTTGCCGGCGGCGCTGGCATGGAGGCGCAGCTTCACTCCAAGAGGCACCCTGACGTCGGCGTGGGGATGGGGGAGGGCCCGATCCACAAAGACTAAGGACGAG
>PSKS01000025.1:14011-31797 GCA_040289115.1 Chloroflexota bacterium | reverse complement strand
TGGCGGCGGGAACCCGGATGCCCAGCCAATCCCTGAGGCGGTCAGCCCCGTCCGTTCCCAGCAAATCGGTCAGAACCGGCCAGGCCATAAATTCAGCCTCGGGCCCAAGGCCCCGGATGGCCTCGTCTTCCAGGTCCAAAACTCGCCGACGGTCCCCCGCCGCCTGACAGACCACCATTAAAAACTGGCGGATGTCCGCGGGCTCCCACCCCGCCTGGGAAAGAACGGCCGCCACGGCCAGGGGCAGCCGGGCCCAAACTTCGGCGTCCTCACCGGGCCACGACCTGACCAGGAGGGCGGCGGCCGCCAGTCGACCCACGGCGGCCACCAGTTCCGGGGTGGCCACTTCGGCCGGCCGGCCGAATCGCTTCCATTCGGGGATCAGCCCCTCTTCGGATGGGGTCGGTGGGACCGGCGCGGCGCTCCCCTCACCCCACAGCTCCACCAGGGGCTGGGGGCCGCGGGGGTCGGAGAAGCGGGCGGTTCCGGCCGGCGGATTAGTAATGTACCAATAGCCGCTAGGTGAAATTCGGTTCCGGGGGCCGTCGGCCACGGCGGTTCGGGGAAGGAAGGCCGGGGCGAGGGCCACGGCCTCCGGGCACCCGAGGCCCACCCGCACCAGCCCCCCGGAAGGGGAGCCCAGGAGGATGGCCACCCCCATATGCTCGGTGAAAAGCCGGTCTAAATCGCCCTGGATCAAAGTCGGGTCGGCCCACCCAGCCCAGTTGGGTGGATCCCCCGGTCGGTAGGGCACAGCAAACCAGCCCCGCCGAAGGTACTCCCGGGCTGCCGAAGCACTGGACCCAAACTCGACGGTCATCCCCGCTTAGCCCGCCTCTTCCGGCCTGTTGATAATTACTACCACAGCCGCCGGGGCCGGGCAAGGACGGCCCCGTATCAGTGCCGGGTCGGCGGAACCACCCAGCTTATGCCGTCGGTTTTACCCAACAGGTAGCGTCCGCTGGGGGTGAGCAGGAGCTCCTCCCAGGGCTTCAGTGTGAGGCTGATGGGCTCTTGTCCCTCCAGCCGCAGTTCCAGCCGGCGCGGCCGGGCCCAGGCCGTAACCGCAAGTTCCCGCCCCAGCCAGCGCAGGTTGAGCCCCAGCCGACCCCACTCTTCGGGGAGGTTGGGTGAAAAGGCGAGGCCGCCTGAGGTGGGCCGTAGGCCCAGAAAGCCGAAAACGGCCGCCTGCCAAAGTCCCCCCAGAGCCCCGGCGTGGACTCCCGCCGCCACATTTCCCATCCGGTCGGCCAGGTCGACCTCGGCCGCCAGCCGGAAATATTTCCGGGCCTTGTCGGCATACCCTAAGCGGGCGGCAACGGCGGCGTGGATGGCCAGACTGAGGGAGCTTCCGTGGGCCGTTCGCGGCTCATAATAATCAAAATTAGCCCGGCGAACCTGGGGTGGGAACCGGTCCCAGAGCAGGTAGATGAGCAGAACCACATCCGGCTGCTTGATTATTTTCGAACGCCGGACCCGGTCTGCTCCCAGGAGGACGTCGATGGGCACCTTCCGGTCCCGGTAGGCCGAAAGGTCGATATCCTCGAGGCCAAAGTAGCCCCGGAATTGCTCAAAAAGTCCGGTCTTCGGGTCGAAACCGGTGTACATTCGGGCGGCCACTTGGGCCCACTCCTGTGGCTCGCCCAAGTCAAGGCCCAGCCCTTCGTAAAGCCGCCGCCAGTCCTCCGGCCAGCGCTGTTGAAGGATGTAAACGGCCTCGGCTGCCCGCTCCAGATTCCACTGGGCCATCATATTGGTGTAGGCGTTGTCATCCACCCCTTCGTGGTACTCATCGGGCCCGATTACCCGGTGAATGTGGTACAGACCGTCCCGGCCCAGCCGGCAGCGGCTGGCCCAGAAGCGGGCCGTCTCCACCAGGATCTCCGCCCCGGCCTGTCGGAAGAACTCGTCGTCGCCGGTGGCCTGCCAGTAGTGCCAGACGGCATAGGCGATGTCGGCGCTGATGTGGTGCTCCAGTTGCCCGGTTAGGATGGGGATAACCCGCCCATCCGCCGCCAGGGCGAAGGCCGGGGTGGCCTCCTCACCAGTGTCTGCCGACTCCCAGGCATAGAGGGCTCCCCGGTAGCCCTGACGTCGGGCGTTCAGCCGGGCCGCCGGCAGGGTTCTGTATCGGTACATCAGGAGAGCCCGGGCGACCGCCGGTTGGGTAAAGACGAAGAAGGGCAGCATGTAAATTTCGGTGTCCCAGAAGACGTGCCCCTTGTAGCCGGGACCCGTCAGGGCCCGGGCCCCCACCGAGGCCAGGTCGGTCTCCGGGTTTGCGGCGCCGCTCAGGTGGTAGGCCGCAAACCGAAGGGCCCGCTGGGCGAACTCATCCCCCTGGACGGTTACGTCGACGGTCTGCCAAACCCGGTCCCACCCGCAAAGGTGCCCCCGTACCAGGCTTTGGGCACCTTGGGCGGCAAGCTCCCGGAGACGGGCCATGGCCTGCGCGGCCGGGTCCGGTGTATCGTGGGAGCAGAAGATGACCGCAAATCGGTCCAAGCGGATCGGTTTACCTGCCTCGGCCGAGAAGGCCCATCGAACCAACACCTCCCCATCCCCTCCCTTGACCTCTGGCTGGACGTCCGGCGACGTTTGGTGGCCGATTCCGAAGGCTACTTTGATACCCCCGCGAACCTGCCACTCGACCAGGATTCCCTCGGGCCAAACCTCCAACCGAGCCGGGTGAGGCTGGCCGTCGGCTCGGCGCGGGGGGGCGAACCGGCTTTCGAGAACCACCTTTCCCGAGTAATCCTCAGGCACGAGCACCACCGACTGGAGCAGGGCGTGGCGATCCCCCAGGGAGGCCAGCCGCACTAGGGAAGTCCGGGTGGTGCGGCCGGCCCCATCCCGGCAGGTCCACTCCCGCCAGAAGAGGGCCTGACGCAGGTCAAGGCCCCGCCGATGCTCGATGTTTTCGGCGGTGTCGGGGCTTAGCGCCTGCCCTTCGACGCAGACCCTGAGGTTAGTCCAGTTCGGGCCAACCGCCAGCTCCGGCGGGGCGCCCGGAACCGGGCCGTCGTCGAAGACCCCCGCCAGGTAGGTGCCGGGGGCGCTGTGGGGGGTCCCCTCGGGGAGGGAAGCCCTGACGCCGGCGTAGCCGTTGGCCACCGCGAAGAGGGCTTCAAAGGCCCGCTCCCGGGTGGGCTCATATCCCGCCTGGATCAGGCACCAGTCCGGGTCCTTGAAGGGCACCGCCGGGAGCCGGAGTCGGGCCGGGTCAAGCCCCTCCCAGCAGTCGGCAATGGCCCGGAGCAGAGCCTGAAAGCAGGCCGGACCGCCCCCGAGGTGGACCACCGGCGGCGGGACACCGTTAGGCTCGGCCCCCACCGAGACAGTGGGGGCGTTTGCCAGCTCCGGAATAAGCATGCGGAAATCGCTGCCCTCCAAGCCCCCCACCGGGCCGAACTCATCCCCGCCCAGGAGAATCTCTTCGGGGGCAATTCCCCGTGGGCGAGCCAGCTCGTTGACCACCCACCGGATGCTGTCGGACTTATCCGTAAGGCCGACCTCGATGTGCTTTACGTCGCTGGTAATCCGGGGATCGGCGAGGCCTTTGGTCAGTGCGACCTTGTGAGCAAGCCCCATCGCCTCGGCCAGCCCCCCCGCCAGCCCCCCACTTTTCAACCTCGATTCCACCACCCGGAGCAGCTCGCCGATGGCCGATTTTGGCGGATCGGCCCACTCGGGGAGGGGGATCAGGTCGACCTTGCGGCGGTTAAGCCGGTCGTAAATAACCCGGATTTCGAGGCCGGTCCTCGCCCGAAGCTCGTCCCGCAGGGCGTCAGCCACCTCCGTAAGGAGCCGGTCTTCTTCGGGGGTTGCCACCCGCCGCCAGCAGACCACCGGCCGGCCGTAGACGTCGAATCCGAACACTTCGGAGCCCCGGTTGGCCGCAACGAAAAGGTTCATCTTGGCCGGGCCGCACAGGCGGGAGGTGAGTTGCCGGTCGATGTTTTGGAAATTTGTGCCCGTGATGACGACCACAAAGACCCCGGCCCGCAGCAGCCGCTCGATGACGTCCCGGATGGACGACGCGTCGGCCGTTCGACTGACTACGGCGGTCCCATCCCAGTCGAAGGCAACGACCCGGAAGGGTTTGATTAATCGGGGAACTAGGTCGGGCGTCAAGCCGGGGCAGTTGCAGGCCAGCTCGGTGGGCGCGGCCTGACGGACGGCCTGGCCTGACCTCCGGCTCAGGCGACTCTCGGCGGGCACCGTTTCACCCCTCAAGGTTTAGGTCAACAGGGGTTACGAAGGGGATAACCCCCTTCCACTTTTATTATCCACAACTGGGGAAGTTTGGAGATTGGCAGGCTTACTGACAATGGAGTAAAAAGAAGAGGCGGCGGGCGGATTCGAACCGCCGAATCGCGGTTTTGCAGACCGCTGCCTTAACCACTTGGCTACGCCGCCAGCCGGAGCGGAAGACGGGATTCGAACCCGCGACCTTCTCCTTGGCAAGGAGACGCGCTACCGCTGCGCCACTTCCGCTTGGGTGCCGCGGGCGGGATTTGAACCCGCACGCCTTTTCGGCACCGCCCCCTCAAGACGGCGTGTCTGCCAGATTCCACCACCGCGGCACGATTGACTATCCTTGACATAAACGCACAGCGTTTATGTCAAGGATAGTCAGGATACCGGACCCGCAGGGGCGGAGGGATTTGAACCCCCGACCGGCGGTTTTGGAGACCGCTGCTCTACCTGGCTGAGCTACGCCCCTAATCGGCGGCCCCCGACGACCGCCATTAGTAAAATATACACAAGGCTTCCCTACTGTCAAGACGCCCCGGCCCCTTGCCCCGGCTTTGTTACGCCCCGTACGGGCGTACGGCCGTGCCCCTCGACAGTTCGCCGAATTTCCGCCCGATGGCTCCTCAAAACCGGGCCGGCAACAAAACTGGAAAGCCCTGAATAAGGGGCTATAATTTACATGGTGGCCGTGCTAGACGGGGAGCTGGCGGTGCCCTGCACCCGCAATCCGCCATAGCGGGGTCGAATTCCCACCCGCGGGCGTTAGCCTGCCGGGTCGAGCCGCCGCCCGTCGGCGTTGATGGCCGGGTCCGGCGCGACGGAAGCCTGCGAACCCCGCCAGGTCCGGAAGGAAGCAACGGTAAGCAGTCCCTTCCGGGTGCCGCCGGGGGGCCTGGCCGGAGTCGGCAGCGGACGGTCAGCCGGTGGGCGCGTTCAACGGTGGGTGCACGGCCACCGATTTTTATTGATGGCGGAACCACCACGTCACTCCGCGCCGAAACCCTAAAAGTCCTTGCCCGCTACGGCCTTTCCGCCCGGAAGGCCCTTGGTCAGCACTTCCTGGTCGACGACCGGGTAAGACGGGCCATAATCCGGGCCGGCGAGTTCGGCCCGGCCGACACCGTCTTGGAGGTCGGCCCCGGCCTGGGAACCCTTACGGAGGCCCTGCTCAACGCCGGCAGTCGGGTCGTGGCCGTCGAGGTCGACCCCAGAATGGTCCGGGTGCTTACCGACCGCTTTAAGGAAAACCCGAACCTTAAAATCCTTCACGCGGATATTTTGACTTATCCCTTTGAAGCTGAGGTCGGCCCCACCTACAAGCTGGCCGGCAACCTGCCCTACAACATCGCCACCGCCGTTCTGGAACGGGTCCTGGCCGGGCCCTGCCCCCCGGAGCTGGGAGTGGTGATGCTCCAGCTGGAGGTGGCCCGGCGCATTACCGCCCGGCCCGGCGAAGCCGCTTATCTTACCTGGTTCGTCCGCTTCTACGCCGAGCCCACCCTGGTGATGAAGGTTCCGCCCCGGGCCTTCTGGCCTCCCCCCAAGGTCTACTCGGCCGTCGTCAAGCTTGTTCGGCGGCCGCCCCCGCAGGTGGACTCACCGGCCGAATTTTTCAGGTTCCTTCAGGCCGGCTTCGCCCAACCCCGCAAGCAGCTCCGAAACTCCCTCGCCGACGGCCTCCGCTGGCCCCCGGCCGAAACCGCCCGACTCCTTCAGGCCACCGGCATCGTCCCGCAACGCCGGCCGGCCGACCTAAACCTCGAGGAATGGATTAAGCTTTATCGGGCATACCGTGATTGGGAAGCCGACCGTCCTGGCCCGGGCCAAGGTGAACCTGGGGCTTGAAGTCCTCGGCCGGCGGCCGGACGGCTACCACGAGGTCCGGACGATTCTGGCCACCGTGAGCCTGGCCGACCGCCTCGAGGCCGTCCCGGCCCCCCGCCTTCAGGTCCGGTCCACCCGGCCGGAGCTGGGCTCCGGGTCGGACCTGGTCTTCCGGGCGGCTCAGGCCGTTATGTGCCGGGCCGGCCTAAGGGCAGGGGCCCTTATCCGGGTCGAGAAGCGGATCCCCCTCGCCGCCGGGCTGGGCGGCGGTGCCAGCGACGCCGCCGCCACCTTACGGCTTCTCCGGCGGCTCTTTCGCCTGCGAAGCCTCTCCGAGGCCGACCTTTACCAACTGGGGGCGACCCTGGGGGCCGATGTTCCCTTTTTCATCCGGGGCGGGGTGGCCCTGGCCGCCGGCCGGGGTGAGCGGCTGGAGCCCCTGCCCGACCTCCCCCCTTGGCCGGTAATAGTTGCCCTGGACCGGGAAGGTCCTCCCGACAAGACCCGCCGGGCCTACGCCGCCCTCACCCCGGACCACTGGTCTGCGGGGGAGGAAGTCCTTAAAATCGCCGAGGAGCTTGTCGGTAGCCGGTGGTCGGCGGCCGAGGCCCCCTTCAACGTGTTCGACCTGTTTGCCCCCCAGCTTTACCCCGACATCGACGGCCTTAAGGCCCGGGTCCTCCGGGCCGGGGCCCGCTGGGTAAGCCTTGCCGGGGCCGGACCGGCCATCTTCACGGTGGAGCCCGACCCCGACCGGGCCCGAACCGTCAGCCGGAACCTGCGGGTCCAGGGCATCCCCGCCTTCCTCTGCCATTTCAGCCCCCGGTTGCGCAAGCTATGACTTCGGCGGTTATCCTCGGGGCGGCCCTGGGTATGCTGGCAAACAGCCTGTTCGTCGGCTGGATTGCCGTGGCCCAGAAGGGCCTTACCCCTGACCTGGAAACCCTCCGGCGTCGGTTCTTCCCCAACGCCACCCTTTCGGCCCTCATGCTGGGCCTGACGGGCGCAAGCCTCCTTTTCTGGCCCCTGGTCGGGGCCGTTTACGGCCTCATCTACGGCCTCTGGCGGCCTGCTGGACCCCAGTTCGGTCTGGGAAGCCCCCTGTGGCCCTTCAGCCTGCTGGTACTGGCCACGGCCCTGATCCTCTTCGGCCGATTCCTGTTGCGGCCGCAAACTCGCCTGGCAACGGCCCTCTGGGTCGCCCTGTACTCCGGGATCTTTGGGTGGCTGCTCCCCTGGTTCGTGGAGTGAATCTTGCCTTTCTAGAACATTGACCAAACTTCCCAAGTCGTGTTAGACTTGCGTGAGTTTTGGCCCCCAATCAGACTTAAAGGAGTACTAGTTCAGGATTTATCTCCATTTATCTCCCCCGGTTCCCCGTCCTGCTCTTGGTAGCCTTTGCCGGCCTGCTTGCCGCCTGCGGTCCCGGTGCCGCGGGACCCACCGCCGCCGTGCCGGCCACGCCCCAGGGTCCGGCCATGACGACGGACGGCGCGCCGGCGACCCCGACGCCCACCCCAACGGCCACTCCAACGCCGGCGCCGGTTCCCACCAGCACCCAGGTGCCCCCTCCCACCGCAACGGGTTCGCCGGGAGGCCCGGACCTCTCGGTCCAGAAGAGCGGCCAGTGCAACTGGCCATATACGTGTTCGTTCAACATCACGGTGACCAACGTGGGGACGGCGCCTTACAGCGGCAACCTGGTGGTTACCGACCAGCCGAACCCGCCCTGGTCGACCCTCCTAGCCGGCGGCGGAAGTATCAACGCGGCCCCAACCCTGCAGTTTTTCCGGGTCATCGGTTCTGTGTCAGGTGCCGGGTCTGACCTTGCCCCCCGGCCAGAGTCAGACCTTCAGCTTCAGCGTTTATTTCGGGCCGGGCGGTTACAATCAGGCCTTTCAGAACTGTGCCAGCGTGCCCCAAGCACCGACGGCAACCAGGCCAATAACCAGACCTGCGTCACCTTCCAGCCCCCGACGCCCACCCCAACCCCAGGTCCCTGAGGGTGGCGCAAGAACCGGACCGGCCAGAGCCCCCGCAAACAGTGGGGACTGGCCCTGCTATATACTTTAATAAAGAGCCTAAATTTACCGTTTGGAGGGCGCCATAGTGGCCACCGGCGACGAGTACTTTGTGGACAGCCCGAGGCTCCGGGAATTTATCGCCGAAGTCAAGGCGATTATCGCCACCAGCCCTTCCCCCACCGAGGCCCTTCGGCGGCTGCGGGAACCCTTCGGCCGGCTTCTGGTCGACCCCCACTGGCTGCCCCAGGCCTACCGGGAACCCTGTCCCACCGGGGGTATGGGGTCGAACATCGGGAACTGGCTCCTCTACAGATCGGGGGACGGGTCCCTTTCCCTTTTCAGCCTGGTGGTGCCCTCGGGAGCCTCAACCCCCGTCCACGACCACCTGGCCTGGGGCCTGGTAGGCCTCTACGCCGGGGAGCAGGAGGAGCTCGTTTACCGGGTTGCCGAAACGCTGGGCGAAGACCGGGTAAAGCTGGAGGTGGCTCAGGTCAATCGCCTCAAGCCGGGCGACTTTTACGAGCTGGTACCCCCGGACAACGACATCCACGCCGTCCGGACGGTTTCGGCCGAGCCTTCGGTCTCCATTCACCTACTCACCCGGGATATCGGGTGCATCTGGCGGCACGCCTACCAGCCGGAAACGGGGGAGGTTAAGCCCTTCCGGTCGGGCTATACCAATGCAGTCTGCGAGGGTTAGAACGTGCAGGCGGCCGGCCGAATTTCCCTACGGCGTTCCCTTGCCGAGGTCCTGTTCCACCGGGGCGGACCCATTATCGCCAGCCTGATCCTAGCCGGCGGTCTGCGCCTGGTCGGGGTCTACTGGGACATCGCCTGGCATATCGACCTTACCCGGGACACCTTCTTTTCGCCCCCCCACCTGCTCATCTACTCGGGGGTTCTGCTCACCCTGACCATCGTCGGCTACCCGGTGGTCCGGGCCTGGCTGGGGGGAACGCCCCTGGTTCTGCCCCTGGGCTGGCGCCTCCTCGGCCTTGGGGCCGTCGTCATCATCCTGGCGGCCCCCTTCGATGAGCTCTGGCACCGCCTCTACGGGGTCGATGTCACCATCTGGAGTCCACCCCACCTCACGGCCATCCTAGCCGGCCTGCTGGTCCTCCTGGGCCTGGTAGTCTTCACGGCCGAGTGGGCCGGTGCTCGCTTTGCCGTCCGCCCCCGCTGGCTGGATCTGCTCTTTATCCACTACGCCGGGGCGGCCCTGGCCGGCGTAACGGTGATCCTGGCCGAGTACGAATTCACCGCCGTGTTCGGGGGGCGGCGCATTTACGCCGCGGCCTACCACGGGTTTGAGCCCCTCCTCTACCCCGCCCTTTTTGGGGGCCTTGGGATGCTCACCCTGGTGGCCGCTAGTCGCCTTATCAGCTTCACCGGCGGGGCAACGGCAGCAGCCCTCTGGTTCACGGTTCTGCGGGTGCTCATCTGGGCCGAGCTTTCGGCCCTGGGCCGCACCGTCCCCCAGCTTCCCTTGGTCGTTCCGGCCGCGGTCACCTTGGACGCCATCCTCTACCTTACGGGTGGCCGGCTTTTCGGGGCGCTGGCCGGCGGGGCAGCGGGCGGGGCCGTCCTCGGCTATTTTGTCCAACCCCCCTTCGGCCACGTGGCAGCAACCTCGTCGGTAATGGCGGCCGCCGCGGCCGGGGTCTTCGGGGCCCTGGTGGGCGACAGCCTGGGCCGCCAAATTGCGGCCCTAACGGCCCGGCCTACCCCGGGACGAAAGGGGACGGAAGGTGCCTAACCGGCTGGCCAACGAAACAAGCCCTTACCTGCGGCAGCACGCCGATAACCCGGTCGACTGGTACCCGTGGGGCGACGAGGCCTTTGAGCGGGCCAGACGGGAGGACAAGCCAATTCTCCTCTCCATCGGATATGCCGCCTGCCATTGGTGCCATGTCATGGAGCGGGAGTCCTTCGAGGACGCGGAAACCGCCCGCATCATGAACGAGAACTTTGTCAACATAAAGGTCGACCGGGAGGAGCGGCCGGACATCGACCAGGTTTACATGACGGCCGTCCAGGCCATGACCGGCCACGGCGGCTGGCCCCTGACGGTGTTTCTCACCCCCGATGGGGTGCCCTTCTACGGTGGAACCTATTTCCCCAAGGAGGCCCGCCACGGCCTGCCGGCCTTTAAGGACCTTCTCCGGGCAGTGGCCGAGGCCTGGCGCAACCGCCGGCAGGAGATTCTGGCCGGAACCGCACGGGTTCGGGAGTTTTTAGAACAGCAGAGCAGGGCGGTCGCGCCCCGGGACCAGCTTGACGCCGAACTTCTCCGCCGGGCGGCCCGGGCCCTTTTGCAGGGCTACGACCCGGTGAACGGCGGCTTTGGGACCGCCCCCAAGTTTCCCCAACCCCTTAACCTGGAGTTCCTGCTACGGGCCTACCGGCGGTTTAAGATTCCCGAGGCCCTGATCGCCGTCGAGCACACCCTTAAAGCGATGGCCCGGGGCGGCATCTACGACCAGGTCGGGGGCGGCTTCCACCGGTACTCCACCGACGACCGGTGGCTGGTGCCCCACTTCGAAAAGATGCTCTACGACCAGGCCCTGCTCCTGCGGGTTTACCTCGGCGCCTACCAGCTGACGGGGGACCCCCTCTTCCGCCAGGTTATCGAAGAGACCCTCGGGTTTGCCTTCCGGGAGCTCTACCACCCGGACGGGGCCTTTTATTCGTCGCTGGACGCCGACAGCGAGGGGGAGGAGGGCAAATATTACGTCTGGACCGCCGCCGAGGTCGACGACCTTCTCGCCCCCGAAGAGGCCGAGGCCGTAAAGCACTATTACGGCCTAATTTACGGCCCCAACTTCGAGGGTAAAAACATCCTCCATGTCCTAACAACCCCGGAGAAGGTGGCCGGCCAGCTCGGTCGGAGTCCCGAAGAGTTGGCCGAAACCCTGGCCCGGGCCAAAGCCAAGCTTTTGGCCGCCCGGGAACGGCGGGTACCCCCGGCCCGGGACGATAAGGTCCTGACGTCGTGGAACGGGCTGATGCTCCGGGCCCTGGCGGAGGTGGGAGCCGCCCTGGACCGGCCGGAATGGATCCGGGCGGCCGAAAGGCTGGCCCGCTTTATCGAAACCCGCCTCGGCCGTCCGGATGGGTCCCTCTGGCATTCCTTCAAGGAAGGCGTGGCCCGGGTCGAGGGCCTGCTGGAGGACTACGCCTTCTATGCCGATGGCCTGCTCAGCCTCTATGAGGTAACGGGGGAACTGCGATGGTTCCGCCGGACGGTGGAGCTTGCCGGCCGGCTGATCAACCTCTTCTGGGACCCCTCCCTGCCGGGCTTCTTCGACGCCACGGCCGCCCACGATAACCTCCCGGTCCGGCCCCGCAGCTTCATCGACAATGCCCTTCCATCGGGCAGCTCGGTGGCCACCGAGCTCTTGCTCCGGCTGGGCGCCCTCACCGGCGAGGGGCGCTACCGGGAGGTGGCCGAGGCAAATTTGCGGGCCCTGGCCGACTTTATGCTCAGGGCCCCGGCTGGGGCAGGCAGGCTCCTCTCCGCCCTCGACTTTTCCCTGGGACCGGTCAAAGAGGTGGCCCTGGTCGGCCCGGCCGAGGACCCAACCTGGGCGGAGATGTACCGGGAGGTCTTCGGCCGCTACTTGCCCAATAAGGTTGTAGCCCTGGGCCCGGGGGCCGCCGAAGAGGTGCCCTTACTGGCCGGCCGGGAAGCCATCGCCGGGCGCCCGACGGCCTACGTTTGCCAGAACTTCGTCTGCCAACTGCCGGCCCGAACGGTGGAAGAGCTTCGGGCCCAGCTGGAGGGGGACTGAGGGGTGCAGGCGCCGCCCATTCCCACCGAGATCCGAGTGGATTACCAGGGGCGCCAGCTGGAAATTAAATGGTCCGACGGCACCAGGGGCTACTGCACCTTCGAGGACCTTCGGTGGAACTGCCCGTGCGCCGTCTGCCAGGGGGAGATGGACCAGCCCGGACTTTTAAGCCGGCTTTCGGAGCTTTCTCCAGAACAGACCGAGCTTGAAAAGATCTGGCAGGTCGGCTACTATGCCATCGGCCTGGCCTGGAAAGACGGCCACGACACCGGGATCTATCCCTTCGAGCTTTTGCGGCGGCTCTGCCGCCCGGAGTAAGCCCAACCGAACTCCATGTCCGGACCCGACATCCTGCTGGACCGCATCGCCGGGCTGATCCTTTACCGGGGGGTGCTGGCCGACGAGGCCGGCGGCCTCTACCAGGAGCTCCTGTGGGGAGTTGTCCGGAACCCCCTGGACCGCCTCGGCCTTACCGACCTATTCAGCCGCCTGGTTCGCCGCCTTCTACTCGACCACCGGGTGCCCCCCGGGATCGACCCCTGGGCCTATCACCTCGCCGACCGGGTCCTCTTCGATGAGAACCCCTTCAGCCTGGAGGCCGAAGGCCGCCCCTGGGAGGACATCCGCCCGGCCCTGCGCCGCCAGGCCGAGGCCGAGCTTGCGGCCTTGGGCGAGGTTGCCGCCTTCGGCCTGGGCCGCCTTGCCCAGCTCCTGGGGGTGGGCCAAGCCCTTGCCGAAGGGTTCGGCGGGGGCGCGCCCGGCGACGAAAACCTGCGGCTCCGCCTGGCCACCGCGGCCGCCTGGGCCAGCCTGCTGCCGGAGCTGGCCGGGCACTACCGCTGCCACGGGGTGAGTATCTTCGGCCGGTACCGGGCCTTCCGCTGGCAGCGCCTGGACGGCCGGGGCCGGCTGGTCCCGGTGGAGTACCCCGACCAGGTTCGGCTGGCCGACCTGGTCGGGTACGGGCCCCAGAAGGCGGCCGTCATCGCCAACACCGAGCGGCTCCTGGCCGGCCTCCCGGCCCAGAACGTCCTCCTTTACGGCGACCGGGGAACGGGCAAGTCGTCCCTGGTAAAGGCCCTGGTTAACGAATTCGGGGACCGGGGTCTGCGGCTCATCGAGCTGGGCCGGGAGGAGCTGCGGGACTACCCCGAGGTGCTGGCCGTCGTCCGGGGTCGGCCCCAGAAGTTCATCCTGATGATAGACGACCTCTCCTTCGAGGAGGCCGAGACGGGGTATAAAAGTTTAAAGTCGCTGCTGGAAGGCACCCTCGAGGCCCGGCCCCGAAACCTGGCCGTCTACGCCACATCCAACCGCCGCCACCTGGTTCGGGAATTTTTCGGCGACCGGCCGCCCCCGGGGGACGAAATCCACCCGGCCGACACCCAGCAGGAGAAGCTCTCCCTGGTGGACCGCTTCGGACTCCGGGTCCGCTTCCTGGCCCCCGACCGGGACGGTTATTTGGAAATCGTCCGGGCGCTGGCGGCCGGCCGAAGACTGGCTCTCGACGGCCACGACCTGGAGACCGAAGCCCTCCGCTGGGCCCTGAGCAACGGCGGCTGGTCGGGCCGTACCGCCCGCCAGTTCGTGGACAGCGTCACCGTGGCCGAACCATCCCCAGCCTAAAGCCAGCCCCGCTGCCGACAGAAGGCGGTCAAAACCGGCACGTCGAAATACTTCCCCTGGTAAGCCAGGACGGCATAGTGGATAAACAGGACCATCGCCAACAGGGCCGCCAGCGGTAACAGGCAAGCCAGCACCAGACCCAGGCCGAAGGTTAAGGCAGAGACAACACTCCGACAGTGGGCCGCAGCCATCCCAACGACCACGTCAACCTGGGCCAGTCCTCCAACGATGTCATCCCGACCGCCATCCACCTCTCGGTGCTGATGGCCCTGCGCGACGACCTGCGTCCGGCGCTGGAGCTCCTGCACCGGGATCTGCGGGCCAAGGCCGAGGAGTTCTGGCCGATCATCAAGACCGGCCGGACCCATCTTATGGACGCCACCCCCATCCGGCTGGGACAGGAGTTTCTGGGCTACGCCGGCCAGATCGAGCGGGCCCTGCGGCGGCTGCGCTACGCCGAAGAGGAGTTGAGCGAACTGGCCCTGGGGGGGACGGCCGTCGGCACTGGGGTCAACACCCATCCTGAATTCGGCCAGCGGGCGGCCCGGCGGCTGGCCGAGCTGACCGGGCTGCCGGTGCGCGAGACCGACAATCATTTCCAGGCCCAGGCGGCGATGGCCGGGGCGGTGCTGGCCAGTGACGTCCTGAACACCATCGCCGTTAGCCTCATGAAGATCGCCAACGACATCCGGCTGATGGGCTCGGGGCCGCGGGCCGGGCTCTTCGAACTGCTCCTGCCGGCCGTCCAGCCGGGCAGTTCGATCATGCCCGGCAAGGTCAACCCGGTCATCCCTGAGGCGCTCATCCAGGTCTGCGCCCAGGTGATGGCCAACCACCAGATGGCCACCGCCCTGGCGCCGGTCCTGGGCTACGACCGGGCGGCGGCCATCGCCAAGAAGGCCTTTGAAACGGGCCGGACCATCCACGAGATCGCCCGCTAGAAAACTGACCTCACCGACGAGCAGCTGGCGGTGCTGCTCGACCCGGCCCGCCTGGTCGAGCCGGGGCTGACCGGGGCGCCGGTCAGCGGCTGAGACGGTGACCTGGCCAGCTGGCGGATTGATGAGTGTCTGGTAGGGCTCCGGCGGCAGGATGGACAGACCGTCTCGTCGCCGGGACGCGGAACTTGTCTGGTCCTGCTCCCTGGCGGAGCAGGGGGCGTGGGCCTGGGCCGGGGCTTCCGCTCACCCCGGGCTGGGGAGAGTCGGGCGCGGTCGCGTGGGGCTCCTGACGGGGGTGGTCGGGGGGACCGTGGTCGCCGGTCTGGCCGGGTGGTTGGGGGACGGGTGAGAGGGTAGACGGGCGATGCCGTACTGTCCGCGGTGTCGGTGCGAGTACGCGCCGGGGGTGATGCGCTGCCCGGATTGTGGGGTCCTGTTGCGGGATCTGCCGCCCAAGCGGCCGCCGGGGCGGCCGCCGATCTTCATCGAGGACCTGTACGTCCCGGGGGCGGCGCTTTTGACGCTGCTGGTCAGCGCCGGGCTGCTGTACCTGCGGTTGGCGGCTGAGTGGGGGCAGGTGCCCGAGCCGTTCGGGAGCATGGTGCGGGCCCAGCCGCCCTGTTTCACCGCCTTCTACGCCATCGCCACGGTGGCGGCCGCCGCCATCTTAGCCCTCGGCTTCCTCAACTGGCTCATCCGCCGCGACTGAGTAAGCCATGCCGCAGGGCAGACGTCGCCGACCCCATGATACAGGCTGGCGGCACGCCCCGCCAGGTTGCCTCGCGCGGCTTCCAGGACACCTGGCGGCCGCCGGTGTCCCTCTGGGCGTGTGAGGGCGCGGGGCTTTAACAGGCCCGCAGGGCTACGCCTTGACCGCTCCAGCGGTCAGCCCGCTGATGAAGGGCAAAACCTTGCGGCCGGGCGGGGCCGCGTGGTAAGGTTAGAGGCGAAGTAAGCGAAGAATGCGTGTTCTCCTCACCGGTGGGGCCGGCTTCTTCGGCTTCCATATGGCCAACGCCCTGGTCGCGCAGGGCCACCAGGTCGTCCTCCTCGACATCGCCCGCTACATCGAATCCGACTACCTCGGACCGGTCGCCTTCCATCAGGGCGACGTCCGCCACCGCCCCACCGTCGACCGGCTGATGGCCGGAGTCGACGCCGTCATCCACGCCGCCGCCGCCCTCCCCCTCTGGCCCCGTCAGGAGATCTTTTCGGTCAACGTCGAGGGCACCCGCACCGTCCTCGAGTCCGCCCTGGCCGCCGGTGTCTCCCGCGTCGTCTATATCTCCTCCACCGCCGTCTACGGCGTCCCCAGAAAACACCCGATCGAAGAAGATGACCCCCTGGAGGGCGTCGGCCCCTACGGCCAGAGCAAGATCATGGCCGAACAGGTCTGCCAGGAGTTCCGGCAGCGCGGGCTCACAGTCACCATCATCCGCCCCAAGACCTTCATCGGCCCCGGCCGCCTGGGCGTCTTCCAGATCCTTTTCGACTGGGTCGAGCGCGGCAAACCCATCCCGATCATCGGCGCCGGCCACAACCGCTACCAGCTCCTCGAGGTCTCCGACCTGACCGCGGCCATCCTGCGGGCCCTGACCGTCCCGGCCGACCGGGCCAACACCACGTTCAACATCGGGGCCGAGCGCTTCGGCACGGTCCGTCAGGACGTCCAGGCCCTCTGCGACCACGCCGGGACCGGCGCCCGCGTCTGGCCGCTCCCGGCCGGACCGGTCAAGGCGGCCCTGGCCCTCTTCGAAGCCCTCCACCTCTCCCCCCTCTACAAATGGGTCTACGCCACCGCCGATAAGGACTCGTTTGTCTCCATCGAGCGGGCGATGACCTTTCTGGACTGGCGGCCCCGCTACAGCAACGCCGAGGCCCTCATCCGGGCCTACGACTGGTACCAGGCCCACAAGGAGGCCCTGGCCGACCAGGTCGGGGTGACCCACCGCGTGGCCTGGCGCCAGGGCGTCCTCCGCCTCATCCGCGATCTCTTACCGTAAATGCTTACGGTAATCAAGATATTTATAAACGAAAATGGCAAACCAGGCAACGTCCAGAGCCAGGGCCTGAACGGCGTGGTAGCGCTGAAACGGCCGATTTCTGGCATCGGTAAGCAGGATGATAATGGGGACGACGAAACCGATTATATAGGCCAGTAAGGCCATCAACCGGTCGCTATCGGTAGCCTCACCCTCCGCGGCAGGACGAATATCACTTGCCATGAGCGGCCCCCTGTCTAAGTTTGATCTAACTCTAGCACACGCCCAGACCACCGTATAGCTACTTTATGGAGAAATTGCAGATTTCTAATGGCCAGTTAGATTGCAGCGTTCAGCAGGCCAGGCCCGCGGCTGGACAGTTTGGCCAGTTCGGGCGTATACTCGGGCCGAAGACGGGTATCCGGAGGGGCCAATGCGTTACTGGTTGGTCAGTGCCCTTTTGCTAACCGCCGTGGCCGGCCTGCTGGTCCCAGGCCCGGGGGCCCTGCGGGCCCAGGAGCCCCTGGACTTCCCCCTCACGGACGGCTCCGGGCGGGTGGTCGGCCACTTCTACAAGCAGGCCAACGGTCAGGGTGGGGCCGGAAACCTCGGGTTCGCCGTAACCGACGCCGAAGGTATCCCCTTCTGGTCGGCCTTCAGGGCGCTGGGCGGCCCCGAGGTGGTGGGCTACCCCATCTCCGGCCGGTTCCTCTGGGACGGGCTGGTGACCCAGGCCTTCCAGAAGCTCATCTTCCAGTGGAACTCGGGCCAGGTGGCCATTGTCAACGTCGTGGACCTCTTCACCAGGTACGGCCGGGACGACTGGCTCCAGGTCCAGAAGCAGGTTCCGCCCGTCGCCGACTGGTCGGCCGACCGGGGGCGAAGCTGGGCCGAGGTCGTGAGCGCCCACCAGGCCCTGCTGGACCGCTTCCCGGCCATAAGGGAGGTTTACTTCCGGGCAACCGACCCCATCGCCCTCTTCGGTCTGCCCCAGGCGGTGGCCGATTACCCGACGGTGTCGGTGGTCCGGGCCCAGCGGGCGATCCTGCAACAGTGGAAGGTGGATACCCCCTGGGCTGGGGCGGGCCAGGTTACCGTGGCCAACGGGGCCGACATCGCCAAAGAGGCCGGAGTCCTGGCCGCTGTCGCCGGGGAGGCCCTGCGCCCCGTGCCGGCTTCGCTGCCGGCCGCCCTGGGTCCCGAGCCTCCCGGCGCCACCGCCCTTTCCCCCGCCACGGCCGGCCGGCTAGTGCTCAGGCTCACCGTTTCCGACCTGAATCCTCCGGCCGGCGGAAATCTGACCCTTCAGACGGAGCTGACGGATACGGCTGGGAGGCCCCA
>PSKS01000025.1:0-14003 GCA_040289115.1 Chloroflexota bacterium | reverse complement strand
CGCCGTGGTGGCCGTCATCGGTAGGTTCTCGGCCGACACGCCGGACCTGGCCGTCTTTCTGCCCAATACCGACCCCCAGGGCCGCACTTCCCAGACCATTGGCCTGCCGGCGGTGCCGTCGGGCACCACGGCGCGGTTCGAGGTCCACGCCTTCATCGGGACCGGGGAGGCCGTCGGCACCGAGTTCAGCCTAACCTTAAGGTAAACCGCGGTCGGAGGCCCCGGGCCACGGCCCAACCTGCCGGTTTTTTACACCCACCTGGCTTGGAAGAACCGTTACGGAAAGCCCCGGTCGACCCGGCCCGAACTTGACATTGTTGATTTACAAGCCATATAATAGGCCAGTCTTTCAAGGGGAGGTAGTTGCAATGGTGCTTTTCCGGCCCGACCCAACCTTTTACCCCTCGCCCCGGCTGGCTATGCAGGCCCCCCCGGAAAACCTGGCCTACGTGGCCACCCTCCGCACCGATGGCCAGCCTGACGGCCTGACCGTGGTCGATTTAGACCCGAGGTCGCCCACTTACTCCCAGGTGCTCACCCGGGTCGACGTTCCCTACACCGGGGATGAGTTCCACCACTTCGGGTGGAATGCCTGCAGTTCCGCCCTCTGCCCCTACGCCCCCCACCCCTTTGTCGAGCGCCGCTACCTTGTCGTCCCGGGCCTCCGGTCCTCCCGGATTTACGTCTTCGACACGAAGCCGAACCCCGCCAATCCCCGCTTGGTCAAGGTGGTCGAGCCCGAGGAGGTAACCGGTCGAAGCGGCTACAGCCGGCTGCACACCGTCCACTGCGGCCCCGAGGGGATCTATATAAGCGCCCTGGGCGGGGCCGGGTCCGACGGACCCGGGGGTATCCTGCTGCTGGACCATTACGATTTCTCCGTCCTGGGCCGCTGGGAGGTCGACCGTGGTCCCCAGTACTTGGCCTATGACTTCTGGTGGCACCTGGGCTACGACGTGGCCATCTCCAGCGAATGGGCCACCCCATCCCTTTACGAGCAGGGGCTCCGCCTCGAAGATGTGGTCAACCGCCGCTTCGGCCACCGCCTCCACATCTGGGACCTGCGCCGCCGGCGCCACCTCAAGGCCTTGGACCTGGGCCCCGATTACCAGATGGTCCTGGAGCTCCGGCCCGCCCACGACCCCACCAAGGCTTACGGGTTTGTCGGGGTAGTCGTCAACGTCCAAGACCTTTCCAGCTCCGTCTGGCTCTGGCACCGGGAAGGGGAAGACTGGCAGATTCGCAAGGTCATCGACATCCCCGCCGCGCCGGCCGACCCCGAAAAGCTTCCGCCCATTCTCAAAGACCTCCGGGCCGTCCCGCCCCTGGTCACCGACATCAACCTCTCCCTGGACGACCGCTTTCTTTACATCTCCTGCTGGGGGGCGGGCGAGCTTCGCCGCTACGACGTCTCCGACCCCTTCAACCCGAAGCCGGCGGGGGTGGTGCAGGTTGGGGGCATCGTCCGCCAGGCCCCCCACCCCAAGGCCGGGCCTTTAAACGGCGGACCCCAGATGGTGGAGATAAGCCGCGATGGCCGGCGGGTTTACGTTACCAACTCCCTCTACAGCTCCTGGGACGACCAGTTCTACCCGGGTCTTAGGGGCTGGCTCGTCAAAATCGACGCCGACCCCGCCGGGGACCTGCGCCTCGACCCGAACTTTTTCGTCGACTTCGGCCAGCTCCGACCCCACCAGGTCAGGCTTCAGGGCGGCGACAGCTCTTCGGACTCCTTCTGCTACCCGTGAACGGCCTCTGGCCGTGGCTTTTGGCGGCGGGTCTGGGGGCCTACCACGGCCTCAACCCGGCCATGGGCTGGCTCTTCGCCGTGGCCATCGGCCTTCAGGAGAAACGCCGTTCAGCGGTGGCGGCGGCCATGGTGCCCATCGCCCTGGGCCACCTCGGGGCCACCGGGGTCGCGGTCGGCCTGCTCGCCCTGGCCGGGCAGATTCTGCCCCCTTGGAGCCTTAAGGTCGGGGCGGGCTTGGCCCTCCTGACCTTCGGCCTTTATCGCCTTGGACGAATACGTCACCCGGTCCGGGTGGGCTTGCGGGCCGGGTTTCGGGACCTGGCGTTCTGGTCCTTTCTCATGGCCTCGGCCCACGGGGCCGGGCTCATGCTGGCCCCGGCTGCCCTGGCGGTAACCGCCCACTCCCACCACCCGGTTCCCGACGCGGCCCCGGCCGCCGGCCTCACCCTAATCCACGGCCTGATGATGTTTGTGGCCGCCGGCCTCACTGCCCTGGTGGTTTACGAGTGGCTCGGGATAGGCATCCTCCGCCGCGCCTGGGTCAACACCGACCTAGTCTGGGCGGCTGCCCTGGTGGGGGCAGGACTCCTGACCCTGAGTACGATTTAATGCAAAATATTATGTCGAATTAACCGGCTTCTGGGCCAGGGGGGGTCACAACAGTCGATAGCTTATCGCGGTCTGAGCAGCGAAATGGAAGTTGCCGGGAGACCTACAGGCTCAGCCGAGGCCCCGCCAGGGTTTGCCAACTGCTGGCGATTTTACCGAACGAATGTACTAAAACATGAAAGGCCATAAGGCCTTTCGGTTCCTAAAGGCACTGGCTGTCCGGGCACGCCGCCGGTTGCGGGAACCCCGCAGATAACTGGTCAGCCGGTGGCTTTGGACCTCTAAGCTTGGGCCGAACCTGCAAACCAGACATAAATTGCTTTATGTCTGGTTTGCCACACCGTGTTCGGAGACCCGACCGAGGTCATGATCATTCAGCCCCAAACCTAGGGCCGGCCGATTCGGGAAAAACCCTGAGCCTGGAGCGTAAAAGACCTGGGGTCCAGCAGGTCCCGGAGCCCATCGCCCACCATGTTCAGGGCCAGGGTAATGAGCACCAGTGCTGACCCAGGCCCCCAGATGAGCCAAGGCGCTTGCACCATTACGATCTTGCCATCGTTCAGCATACCGCCCCAGGTTGGAGTCGGCGGTGGGACACCCAGCCCCAGAAAGCTAAGGGTAGCTTCAGCCAGCACCGCAAAGGAGAAGATAAACGTGCTCTGAACGAGGAGAGGTTGTACCGAATTGGGCAATATATGTAGGGCTAGGATCCGCCAGTCTTGTGCCCCAAGGCAGCGCGCAGCTTCAACGTAAACGGCCTCGCGGTTTGCAAGGACCGGGGCCCGTAAGACGCGGACGGCATATGGGGTGTAAACGATGCTTAAGGCAACCACCACCGTTTCGACGCTCGGCTTGAGGATACCAGATATGGCAATGGCCAACAGGATCCCTGGAAAGGCCATTAAACCGTCGAGGGTTCTCATCACAATCCGGTCGAAAAGCCGGTAATAGCCGGCCAGAAGGCCTAGAAAGCCCCCGAATAGGGTTGTTATCAGGCTGACGGCAAGCCCAACAGTAATCGAAATCCGGCTGGCGTAAACTACCCGGCTGAAAACATCCCGCCCGAAATCATCCGTTCCGAACCAGTGGGCGGCCGACGGCGGGCTCAAACGGCTTCCCGGAAAGGATTGGAACGGGCTAGCCGGCGCAATCTCGTTGGCCAATACAGCCACCAGCCCGTAAGCCGCCAGAATCGTCAAACCCGCTACCATCGACCGATTGCGGAGCAGGGCCCGCAGCCGCCGACTGGCCCTAGCCCGCCTGACAATGGCGGTCAGCGGCTTTACAGTCAGTAACGAATCCGCGGGTCGAGCCATGAATAGACCAAGTCTACCAGCAGATTCACTAGGGCGATGGCGAAGGTCACGTAAAGGATTACCCCCTGGACGAGGGGATAATCCCGCCGCAGGATACTTCCGACCGCAAGCCTCCCCACTCCCGGTAGGTCGAACAGGGTCTCTATCACCACAGTGCCCCCCATGAGAACCGCTAGGCTCAGGCCGATAATCGTCACGATGGGGATAAGGCTGTTCCGAAGGACGTGTCGCAACAGCACCAGCCGGAAGGGTAGACCCTTTCCGTGGGCGACTCGAACGTGGTCGGCGGTAATCACCTCCAGGACCGCGGTTCTGGTCATCCGGGTGATAAGAGCAAACTGTATCAGCCCCAACGCAAGGGAGGGCAATAACAGGCTCTGCAGATGGCCAAAAATCCCCTGCCGCACCGGCACATACCCGCCAGCCGGCAATAGATTCCACTGCACCGCGACCACGTACGCCAGAAGCAGGCCAATAACAAAGCTCGGCGTAGATATCCCCAGCAAAGATGCGGCCATCAGAATCCGGTCGAGCAGCCGCCCATGGTTGACGGCCGCCACCACCCCACAAGGAACCCCCAAAACCGTCCCGAAAAGCAGGCCATAAAGGGTCAGCAAGAGCGTGGGCTCAATCCTTTCCAGAATGATGGCCGTTACCGGTCGGTCAAAGAAGAGGGAACTACCCAGGTCACCTCGCACAGCATTTATTACCCACCGCCCATACTGGACAGGCAATGGGTCGTCCAGACCGAGGCGGGCACGGAGCTGGCGCACCGCCTCCGCCGATGCTTGGTCGCCCAGAATGACCGCCGCCGGGTCACCCGGGGTCAATCTGACCAGCAAGAAGACAACGGTTGCGACTACCAGCAAGACAGGTATGAGGGCGACCAGTCGCTGTATTATGTAAGCGCGCATGGGAGTCGCGAAATTGATTCCCGGCCGTTAAGCCGTCTTCCGGATGTTAGGAATAAAGAGGTCCTGAAAGCCGTTCCAGCCCTCGACGTTGCGGCGCATAGCATACAGGCCGTAATAATCACCCCATTTAATGATCTGGCAGTCGCTCCAAAATTGAGCCTGAATCTGCTGCCAGACTCGGTACTGGCCTTCGAACGTCACCTCATCCTGAAACTTTTCCAATAGCTCGTCTGTCTTGGGGTTGCAGTAGAATCCTGGCCACTGACCGGCGCAACTCAGAAACGGGTATGCGCTCGGGTCGTTGGGCATGGTCCAGCCTGTGGTGAAAAAATGCCAACCTGATGTCTTGCTCCGGCGGGCTACCAAAGTGGCCCAGTCTAGGACCTCCAACTGGACGTTCAGGCCTGCGGCCCGCATCTGCTGGCTGGCCACCTGGCTGGGCTTGTCGATGAAGTCATACTGGCGGGTAGACATGTAAATCAGGGGCTCCCCGTTGTAGCCGGCCTCCTGCAAAAGGCGCTTGGCCTTTTCCCGATTGTTTTGGTTGTAGAACTCCTTGCCGGCATCGGTCCACCAGCGGCCGAAGGGCATGAAAGATGGGTCTAGCCGCCAGAATTCCTGCGGACCCAGGGGTTCCATAATCGCTCGGCAGTCGAAAATGGCCGCCACAGCCTGCCGGAAGGTGAGGTTGTCGCAGGGCGGCTCCTTCTGGTTAAACACCAGCACCGGGTAGTAATACGGCTTAAGAAGGTGGGTCTTGACATCAGGCCGGTTGCGCAGCGTGGCGTACTGGTCGGCCGAAAGGTTCATTGCAAAGTCATAGTCGCCGGCCAAAAGCCCGGTGACCCGGGCGCTGGTATCAGGCTGCGGTAAAAAGTACACATCCTTGATAATGGGAATCCGGGCCCCGGCTACACCGTCCGGTGGCTCAGACCTAGGCTTGTAGCCTTCAAATCTGGTGAGCTTGATGTGTACATCCGGCTTCCACTCAACAAACTTGTATGGGCCGGTGCCTATGAACTCGCTGACCTTTTCCTTCCCAGCCTTAGTTACGACCCGCTCGGGCATGATCACGGCCGCCTGCCCCCAGTAGGCCAGGTAAGCGGGCAGCGAACCGAATCGGCCAGCGAGCTGGAACACGACGGTATATTTGTCCTTGGCGTCAAGGTTTTTAACCCTGGTAAAGAGGCTACGGCCCGTCGGTGAAAGCTCGCCCCAACGCTTCAATGAAGCCACAACATCCTTAGCCGTCATTTCGGTGTCATCGTGAAACCGGACATCCCTGCGCAAGTAGAAGATGTAAGTGAGACCATCCGGGCTTACCTCGTAGGAATCTGCAAGCATGGGCTTGGGCGCATAATTTTGGTCCAGCGCAAGGAGTGTCTCGTAAATATTCCAACAAATGACATGTGTTATTGATGCCGTGGTGAAGTGGTAGTCAAGGGTAGGTGGGTCCCCAATGGTTGCCACGCGCAGGGCAGCTTCGCTCAGTTGGGCTGCCCCCACCTCAGGTGCGGCCGGGCCCGCCTGCGGTGCAGGTGCCGGGGTGCAACCGCTCAGACCGTAGGCAGCCACGCCGGACCCCGCTAAGGCCAGCGTCCTTAGAAACTCCCGCCGGCTCAGCCGGAAAGAAGACCGACCAGGCTTTTCCATTGCACCTCCTCCAGGAAAGTGTTAACTCTCAAGGCAAAACCAAAGTTAGTATAAATACCGGTCAACGGCTTCGCAAGGATTTCGGACCCCAAATAAAACTTTCGGATGGTCGCAGGTTTCCAGCCAGCTGGGAAGCCTAATGTGCTTACCCCGTATTTGAGCCGGCCTTGACCAGCCTAAAAACGTGACCACCGGCACCCTACTTGCCGGGTAGGCTCCGGCCTGGCATCAGCAACCGCTCGGCAAAAAAGAGCAGGCCGTTGGAGCCCAGGGCAAGGCCAAAAACCAGCAAGATCACGACAAAGATCCGGCCAAGGTCAAAACTGCCCCCGTAGGCCATCAGCAAAAAGCCCAGGCCGGCCCGGGAGGCAAACATCTCACCCAGAATTACCCCCAAAAAGGTCACGTTAAATCCGAGCCTTATACCCGTAAAGATCGCCGGGGCAACCCCAGGCAAAACCACCCACAAAAAAAGCCGCAATTTCCCCAGCCCTAACGAGCGGGCAACTTTGAAATACACGGGCTTTAGCGTGAGGATACCGGTCCAGGTGTAGATGGCCACCGGGAAAAGGCCATGGAAAGCCCCAAAGGCTACCTTGGATTCCAGCCCCAGCCCGAATAAGAACAAAAATATCGGGTAGAGGGTGACCTTGGGCACCGAATAGAGGGCCAAAATCAGGCGACCATAGGCCCGCCGAAGGAGGGGAACCGTTCCCAACACAAACCCGATGATGAGTCCCAACCCCACGGCCCAGCCAAAACCCAGCCCAAGGGCCTGGAGGCTAACCAGCCCGTGCCGGGTTAGGTTCCCAGACGCAAGGCCCGAAACCAGCCTGGACATCGTCTCAGAAATCCCGGGCACAAAGCTGGGCCCCAGCTTGACCGCCCCCAACTGCCAGAGCCCAAAAATCAAAGCCGGAACGAGCAGCCACCCAAAAGTCGGCCGGCCCAGGCCCAGTTCCCGCCCACCGGCCGACGGAACCCAGCCCGCTCGGTTGATGCGGCCCTCAATCCCGTCGAGGACGACCATGACGGCGGCGGTTATCAGGATTATCAGGCCGATGAGGGCGTACATGTTGGCAGTCTCGAAGTTGTCGTAGGTCCGCTTTATGGCGTAGCCAATGCCTCGGGACGAGGTTATAAACTCCGAGGCGACCACCCCAATGATGCTGTAAGTAAACCCGAGCCGCCAGCCCGAAAAAAGATATGGCCCGGCCGCCGGAAGGTAAATATGTCGGGCCAGCTTAAATGCCCCCAGCCGCAGGGAGCGGCCCACCTTAACGTACACCGACCGTCCCACCTCCCTAAGGCCCAGATACGTGTTGACGGTGATGGCCCCCACACTAAAAAGAAATCCGAGGGCGATCACCGGCACGGGTCCGATGCTAAATAGCAAGATGAGCACCGGATAAAGGGCCACAATGGGCAGGGCATAGTAGACCAGAAGATATGGCCTTAGCGCCCGCTCCAGCCAAGGCATCCGCCAAAGCAGCACCCCCAGGACCGTCCCGACAAGCAGCCCCAGCCCGAAGCTGGCCCCAACCGCCAAACCCGTCGTTCCCAGGTGGACAAAGAGAAAAGATTCCCCCGTCCGGGCCAGGTAGGGCGACGGTATCCGGCCCGTGGTAAGAATTTCCAGCAGCGTCTGCCCCAGCTCGGTCGGGGGCACCAGGATCGACCGCCGAACCGAACCGGACCTGGTGGCAGCCTCGATAACCGCCAGCAATCCCAGCAGGCTTCCCCACAACAGCAGGGACGGCAAAGGCCGGCGGGCTTGGGCCCAGCGGACCAGGGTCAAAGGACCACCTCCGCCTTCAGGCTGCGCCACAGGCGTGCCACCAGGCTGTTGAATTCGGGCTGGGCGCTGACTTTCTCAAAGTCCCGGGGCCTCGGCAGCCGCACCGGCATCACCTCCTTTATCCGGCCCGGCCGGGCCGTCATCAATACCACCCGGTCCGCCAGCCGGACAGCCTCGGCAATGTCGTGGGTTACGAAGATGACCGTGGCCTTAAGCCGCTCCCAGAGCCGCAAAAGCTCATCGCCCATAATCAGCCTGGTCTGGGCATCCAGGGCCCCAAAGGGCTCGTCCATAAGCAGGATGCGGGGCCCAAGCACCAGCGTCCGGGCGATGGCAACCCGCTGCCGCATCCCGCCCGAAAGCTGGCCCGGCAGGTGGTTTTCGAAGCCCAAAAGCCCAACCAGCCGGACCATCTCCTGGACCCGCCGCCGGCGCTCAGCGGCCGGGACCCCCCGCATCCTCAGCCCGAACTCGATGTTGTCCCACACATTAAGCCAGGGAAACGTTGAGTCCTCCTGGAATACTATGCCCACGTCGGGATGGGGGCCCCGGAGCGGCCGGTCCCCAATCCATACCTCCCCCGCCGTCGGGACGGTGAGGCCGGCCAGGATCTCAAGCAGGGTGGACTTGCCGCACCCGGACGGGCCGACAATGGCCAGAAATTCCCCCTCGGCAACCTCCAGGTTCACCCCATCCAGCGCCGTCACCGGCCCGGCCCCATCCTGCGCCGGGAAGACCTTGCTTAAGTTCCGAATAAAGACGATGCCCCGGGCCGGCCCCTCAGGGTAGCTGAATTCGCTGGTCATCGGCCAAAAAACTCTGGTTGACAATCTCACGCCAGGGTACCCGTTCGTCGGGGCCGAGCTCCTTGGCGATGCGCATCCCTTCCTCGGCCAGCCGAAGGCCCTCGGGGTCCAGGCGGCCGTCGCTGTAGTAGCGGCCCCGCTCGGCCCCGGCAAAACGGATCGCCTCGCGGGCAAGCTCAAGGCTGATGTTGGCCGTTTTGGCGTAAACCCGAGCTGCTGCCTCCAGGTCCCTCTGAATCTGCTCCACCCCCCACCGCCTGGCGGCCAGGAACGAGCGGATAACCTCCGGGTTCTGCTCCACCAGCCGCCGGTGGGCCAGGATCAGGGTCTGGAAGTAATTGGGAACCGTGTCCCAGGCATTAAAAAGTACCCGGTAGCCGGCCCGCTCGGTGAAGGACGAGGGGAGCATGGCGCAGGCATCCACCTCCCCCCGCTTTAACAAGGCGAACCCCTCACCGATACCCCCGGCGGCGATGAGCTGGACGCTGCCCGGGTTGATGCCCGCCCGGGAGAGGGTCAGGATCAACACCTGCTCCGTCACGGATCCGGGTGACGTGTAGCTTACCCGCTTACCAACCAAGTCTCGAACGGAAGTAAGGGGTGAGCCCTCGGGCACAATCCAGAAGATGTCGCTGGGGGACTTGACACCACCCCCAACGATGACGTAGGGGTCTTTGGCCTTCCAGACCGACTTGACGGCGGCGCCTGTGGCCGCCTCGCCCATGAGCAGGTCCCCGGCCGTTATCGTCCGGATCGTCTCCCCGCCGCCGCGGGCGCCCACGATCTCTTTGATCTGCAGGCCCCGGCGTCCGAACTCGCCGGCTTCCAGGGCGACACTGACCGGCAGGTGGTAGAGAAAGATGGGGTACCAGGTTATCGCGACGGTCCCCAGGTCGAAGGGCCGGGCCGGGGCCGTCTCAGGGCCCGGCGCAGCTGGGCTCGGCGCGCAGCCGGCGTAGGCCGAGACCGCCGCGCCCAGGCCAAGCCATTTGAGACCCCCGACGAGCAGCTCCCGCCGGCTCAACAGTGAACCGAAAAATCTGGTCATCTTTTACCCTCCTTTCACGGCGTAAACTTCGGCCGGGACCGGCCCGGCCTTGGGCACCAGGCTGGGGACCCCGTGGCCCAGGCGGTCCCCCAGCCAGTCGGAGGCCCGGATTAGGGCTTCCAGGTCGATGCCGGTCCTGATCCCCGAGCGTTCCAACATATGTACCAAGTCCTCGGTGGCGATGTTGCCGGTTGCCCGGGGCGCAAAGGGACATCCACCGATCCCCCCCAGCGACGCATCCATGAGTCTTATCCCCACCTGCCAGGCGGCAAAGGCATTGGCGTAACCGGTATTGCGGGTGTTGTGCAGATGAATGCCGAGCTGGATGCCCATCCCCGCCACGACCGAAAGGCTGGCTTCGCACAGTCGGGCCACCTGGGGGGGCACGGCGACCCCGGTCGTGTCGGCCAGCAGCACCTCCCGGACCCCCAGGTCGGCCAGCCGCCGGACCAGGTCCAAAACCGTGCCTAGGGAAACCCGGCCTTCAAAGGGACATCCGAAGGCGGTGGCCACCACTGCCCCCAGTCTGACCCCGTCGGCCTGAGCCCGGCGGGCCACTCGGCCGATCTCCGCCAGGGTATCCTCAGGCTCACACCCGAAGTTCTTGCGGTTCATGGTCGCCGAGGCCGCAACCACCGTCCTGACATCCTTTAGGCCAACGGCCACCGCCCGGTCGTAGCCCCGCTCGTTGGGAATAAGGCAGGTGCAGCGACCGGCGGCAGGCCCGAGCCGCCTTACCACCTCATCGGTATCCGCCATTTTGGGGACCCACTTCGGACTCACGAAGGACCCCACTTCCACCCGGTAAACGCCTGCCGCCAGCAGGCGGCGGACGAGCTCCACCTTATCATCCACCGTAAGTTCGGCCGGGTCGTTCTGCAAGCCGTCCCGGGGCGCCACGTCCACGACCCAAACATCCCGTTCTTCGGAATGTATCATTTTAAATTACCCCCTTCTGGGCAAGTTCGGACAGCTCGGCCTCGCTAAGGCCCAGCAGACCGCAGAAAACCTCGCGGTTATGCTCCCCCAGCTCGGGCCCGGCCCAGCGGACCCGGCCGGGCGTGGCGGAAAGCTTGGGAAAAGCGTTCTGCATCGGCATCTTGCCGATACCCGGGGCATCCACCCACACGATATCCTCCCGGGCCGCAAAGTGCGGGTCCGCCAGCATCTCCCGGGCCGTATAGATCTTGCCGGCCGGGACGCCGGTCTCGTTGAGAAGCTCCACGAGCCGGTCGACCGGCTGGGTGGAGGTCCACTCGGCAATTATGGCATCTAAAGCTTCCATGTTTTGGCCCCGGGCGTTGTGGGTGGCAAAACGGGGGTCTTCGGCCAGCTCCGGCCGGCCCATCACCTGGCAGAGGCGCCTAAAGACGTTGTCGGCGTTGGCTCCCATCACTAGCCACTGGCCGTCGGCCGTCGGGTAGATGTTGGATGGAGCTACCCCTGGTAGCACCGAGCCGGTCCGCTCCCGGATGTAGCCGGTCAGGGCGTACTCGGGGATGAGGCTTTCCATGTACGCCAGAACCGCCTCGTAGATGGCGACGTCCACCACTTGCCCCCGGCCGCCCTTAAGGTCCCGGTGCCAGAGGGCGGCCAGGGCGCCCAGGGCCCCGAGGGTTCCAGCTAGGGCATCCCCGATGGAGATACCGATGCGGGTCGGGGGGCGGTCCGGGTAGCCGGTGATATACCGGAGGCCACCCATCGCCTCGGCGATACTGCCGAAGCCCGCCCGTCGGTGGTAGGGGCCATTCTGCCCGTAGCCGGAGACTCGGACCATAATGAGGCCGGGATTGTCCCGGGTAAGCTCGTCGTAACCGAGCCCCCACTTTTCGAGGGTTCCGGGCCGGAAATTCTCCACCAGAATATCGGCCTTGGCGATGAGGCAACGGGCCAGTTGCTGCCCTTCGGGCTTGTGCAGGTCGATGGTGACCGATTTTTTATTCCGGGCAACGATGGGCCACCAGAGGCTTCGCCCGTTCACCTTGTTGCGGCCCCACTGGCGCATGGGGTCACCCGAGCCCGGCGGCTCCACCTTGATTACTTCAGCCCCCAGGTCGCCCAGAAGCTGGCCACAGAAGGGGCCGGCAAGGAGGGTCCCGAGCTCGACGACGCGGACGCCTTCAAGGGCAAGTTTGGCCATCTTGACGTCACCTCCAGGCGGGGTCCTGTCCGATAATAGGAGCCACCACGTCGGCGTAGTGGCGGTAGATGGCGTCCAGGGCCAGGTCGCGGTCCCCCGTCACGATACCGTCGTAAATCTGCCGGTGGGTTTCTACGGCCCGGACCAGACGGTGAACGTCTACTTGGTAAAAGAAGGACCGGACCGACCTTATCTTAGGTTGGTCCAGCTGCCGGAGCAGCTTGAGGGAAAACGCCTCAAGGATGGGGTTCTGACCGGCCCGAGCCAGGCCCTCGTGGAAGCCGATGTTGGCCTTAAGGAAGAGGCCGATGTCGGCTTCGTTCAGGGAACGGTCCATATCGGCCAGGGCAGACCGCATTTTGTCCAGGCCCGTGGGGTCGGCCTCTTCAACGGCCAGGGCGACAATCCCCCGCTCCACCACGTAGCGGGCCTGGGTCAGGGTGAGGAAGTCCTGCTCGGCGATAAGGAAATCGAGGGGAATCTCCGCCTGCTCCGGACCGGGCAGGCTGCGGACGAAGACGCCGGAGCCGTGCCGGACTTCTACAACGCCGGCTATCTGAAGCATGCTTAAAGCCTCCCGAACGCTGGAACGGCCCACCCCCAGGAGGGTGGCGAGCTCCCGCTCGGAGGGGAGGCGGTCGCCCACTGCGAATACCCCTCTGCGGATCGCCTCGAGGATCTGCTGACGGGCGTACTCGGTCTTCTTCGGGGCCGTTACCGGCTGGAAAACGGCCGGGTCCTGACGACGCTCACCCATTATTCCCGCTCCCAACGGCATGGCTTAGCTGTAAAGAGGTCAGAGGTCTGATAAATTATACTCAACGTGCCCGGGTTGTTTCCTGACCCTCTGGCAAAGTGATATGAGGTAAGACGTCTTGGCACATTTGGCCCCATGTCATTATAGTATCCCAGGTCCTGGCCTCGGAGCCAGGTCGGCAGTGTCAACTTAAGGATGAAGGCCACAGGGTTCCCCATCGGCGTCGACGTTGCCGGGATGAGTCCGGGGAAATCTGGCGGGCCAAGGTTCCAACAACCCCGGCCGACCCAGCCCAAGGCGTGCTGGCGGGGATTCGGAGGGTCTGCCTGCAGATGGGTCTGCACCCCGGTCAACTTGCCTTTTAACCTACGGGACCACCGCTGCCACCAATGCCCTCCTTGAGGCCCGGGGGTTGGTTAGCCCACGGGCTGCTGGCGACGGGCGAGGCGGAGGGCGAGCTGAAGGAGGACCGAGATTCCCAGGGCTGGTTGCCGAGATCAGCCCTGGTCTCAACGGGAAGCGGCTACTGCGTAGAGCACCGTGACCGGCTGACCGGATTCGGACTGGTGGAGGCGGCCCTGACCGCGGCAGGTAAGCGCGTTAGTTCCGCCTGCGGGCGGCTGTAAGGGCACTGGAGGTGATAGCCTTCCGGTTTGAGCTGGATCCCAGCCGGGCCCAGCCTACCTGCCCGGCCAAGCATCTGGGTACCGCCCGCTTTGCCACGGTGTATGGGGGCATTAGGGCTATAGGAAAAACCCCACGGCCCGGAAGCTACACCTGGCCTGGAACCGCTGGAAACTGGAGAACGTCCCCTGGCTTTTTATGACCTTGAGTGCGTCTTTAAAAGCTGGCGACAGGGCCGGGCAGGTAGGCCTCACTTCAAGAAGAAGGCCATGGCCGACAGCACGTTGTATTCGACAAACTTAACATATCTGTTGATGGGATCCTGGCTGAGGACAACTTGGTTCAATCCGACCTGCGAGGTCTTGTCCCCATCCCGGCCTCACATCGACCGGGTGACCAGGCACAAGCTCGATGGGCAGTATGGCCTGCGGGAGTACGGGATCGTTGACCCCGCAACCCGCAGCCCCGCCAACGGTTGACCGGTCCGATCCGGAATCGGGTAGTCATGGGTTTTGAGGCGCCCAAAGAAGATGTCGCCGGGGCAGGTTCGCCGGGTTTTCAGGGCAGTGGCCGGCGGACCACCGCGTA
>PSKS01000024.1:0-32143 GCA_040289115.1 Chloroflexota bacterium | reverse complement strand
GGCCTGGGCGGCCGCGATGAACGGACTTATTAGGTCGATGGGGATCGGGAAAATCACCGTTGAGTTCCGCTCGCTGGCGATCTCCGTAAGGGTCTGCAGGTAGCGCAGCTGAAGGGCCGCCGGCTGGGAGGCGATTATCCGGGCCGCCTCGGCCAGGGTCTGGGAGGCCTGAAGCTCGCCCTCGGCGTGGATGATCTTGGCCCGCTTCTCCCGCTCGGCCTCGGCCTGCCGGGCCATTGCCCGCTGCATCGCCTGCGGAAGCTCCACGTCCTTCACCTCGACAACGCTCACCTTGACCCCCCAGGCCAGGGTCTGCTCGTCGATGATGCGCTGGAGCCGCTCGTTTATCCGCTCCCGGTGGGCCAGCAGCTCGTCCAGCTCGCTCTGCCCGACCACGCTCCGGAGGGTTGTCTGGGCGATCTGAGATGTGGCCTGGATGTGGTCGAGGACCTTAAGGACGGCAGCCGCCGGGTCGATCACCCGGAAGTAGACGACGGCGTTGACCTTCACGGTGACGTTATCCCGGGTGATGACCTCCTGCGGGGGCACGTTCATCGGGACCACCCGCAGGTCCACCCTGGCCCGGACCCACTCGATGAAGGGCCAGAGCAGAATCAGCCCGGGCCCCCGAACCCCAGCCAACCGTCCCAGCCGGAAGACGACGGCTCGCTCGTATTCTTGAACGACCTTTATGGCCGACGTTAGGACGATGAAAATAAAGAGCAGGATAATCGCGCCAACAATCAGCCCCAAGGTGCCACTAGGCATTTATCTCCTCCTTTCGGACCTCAACCGGCTCTGGGACTTCCTCGGCCGGAGCCGGCTTTTCTGGGGGCTTGAGACGGCTCACCAAGAGGGTGACGCCGCTCAGCCCTTCGATTTTAACCTCTTCCCCGGCCTCAACCCGCCCGTTAAGGCTCCGGGCTTCCCAAAGCTCGCCGTTAACGAAGACCATCCCGGTGGGGTCCAGGACGGTGCGAGCGGTTGCCGCCTGGCCGACCAGCGCCTCCAGGCCGGTATAAGGCCGTCGCCGCTGGCCCCTGATGATGGCCCCGATTGTGAAGGCCATCATCAGGCCCATGGTCAGGGTAACCCCGACGATAACGGGCATGGAGACGGCAAATAGGGGCCCGCCGGGGTTGAAGAGGAGTAAAGAGCCAAGTACCAAGGAGATGAGCCCCCCGACCGTGAGAACCCCGTGGCTGGTGACCCAGATCTCGGCCACGAACAGCAGAAAGGCGAAGGCCAGGAGCAGCAGGCCTACCAAGTTTACGGGCAGCATCCCCAGGGCCAGGAGGCCCAGGAGGAGGGAGATCCCCCCGATAACCCCCGGCAGGACCGCCCCGGGATTTGCCAGCTCAAAGTAAATGGCCAGGATCGCCAGGGTGAGGAGCAGGTAGGCCACGTTCGGGTCGGTGATGGCCAGGAAGAACCGCTCCACCAGGTTCATCTCCAGGTTCATGGTCCGGGCGTCGGCGGTTCGGAGGGTGGCTCGGCCGACGGCCAGCTGAACTTCCCGGCCGTCCACCTGGCGCAGGAGGGACCCGAGGTCCGGGGCGACCACGTCGACCACCCGGTCCCGGAGGGCCTCGTCGGCGTTGCTGGAGATGCTCTCCCGGACGGCCCGCTCGGCCCAGTCGGCGTTGCGGCCCCGGCGCTGGGCCAGCGACCGAATGAAGGCGGCGGCATCGTTGGTGGCCTTTTCGATGACGGTGTTATCAGCCTGGCCGGTGCCGATGCCCACCGGGTGGGCGGCCCCGATGGCGGTGTCCGGAGCCATAGCGGCCACGTGGGCGGCCATGGCTATGAAGGCCCCCGCCGAGGCGGCCCGGCCGCCGGGCGGGTAAACGTAGACGATGACGGGGATCCGGGCGTTAAGGATGCGCTGGACGATGTCCCGCATAGAGGATTCTAGGCCACCGGGGGTATCTAGGAGGATCACCGCCGAAACGGCCCCGCCCTCTTCGGCCTCGGTTAAGGCCCGGTCGATGTAGCGGGCTGAAACCGGGTTGATTACCCCTTTAAGTTCGAGGACCGCAACCCAGGGTTCTGCCGCCTGAGCCAACCCCCAGAAAGCCCCGCCGAATAAGGCGACAAAGGCGAGAAGGGCGATGAGAACCGTTCTTGCCACCGAAATACGTCCCGGTTAAATTATATCCCTTAACCGGGGCTACTGGCGCGGCCCAGTTCTTCTTGATGAGGTTTTCCTGTTATGCCCACCGTTGCTGCGACTGAGCAGAACTGGAAAGCCGCGGTGGAAACGCCGGACTTTAGGCCCTGACGCACACCTTAGCAGTCGGTTGTGCGGGGCTGAAGTTTTAGCCTGTCCCCTTGGTGACGAGGGGTGGCAGGCCCAGAAGCTGCCGAACCCGCCCGCTTACCACCTCCCCCGCCCGCACCAGCAACGTCTCACGGGTTATCTCTTCGCTAAAATCAGGTCCCCCACGCCCAAACACATGCCGCAAAAAATTGCCAACGTTGCGCCCATACATCTGGCTGGCATCATACGGAACCGTCGCCGCCAGGTTTACCGCCCCAATCACCTTGACCCCGTCTACCTCGACCGTCTCACCGGCCCGACTAACCTCACAATTACCCCCTCGCTCCGCCGCCAGGTCCACTATCACCGACCCAGGCCGCATCCGCCGCACCATCTCTGCCGTAACCAGCACCGGCGCACGCCGACCCACCACCAGCGCCGCCGTTATCACCACGTCATGCTCGGCCAGTACATCCCCCAAAAGCTGCCGCTGCCGCCGGTAAAACTCCTCACCCATCTCACGGGCATAACCGCCACCAGCCTCAACCTCCACCGTCTCCAGCCCCAGCTCAATGAACCTGGCCCCAACGCTTTCGGCCTCCTCCTTCGCCGCAGGCCGCACATCATAGGCCGATACTACCGCACCCAACCGCCGGGCAGTAGCTATCGCCTGAAGCCCAGCTACACCCACCCCAATCACCAAAACCTTCGCCGGCTTTATCGTACCCGCGGCCGTCACCAGCATCGGAAACATCTTCGGCAAAGCCTCCGCCGCCAGCAAAACCCCCTTATAACCCACCACCGTCGCCTGCGACGAAAGGGCATCCATCGACTGGGCACGACTTATCCGGGGCAAAAGCTCCAACGCAAAAACTGTAACACCCCTCGACGCCAACTCTACGGCCGCCTCCGGGTTGGCTATCGGCTCAAAAAAACCCACCAAAACCTGCCCCGGACGCAAGTACCCCAGGTCTCTACGACCAGCCTCGGGGTTGGCCCCATAGCCCCGAACCTGCGCAATAATATCAGCCCGGCCAAAAACCTCTTCGCGGTCCAAAACTACCTCAGCCCCAGCCTCGGCATAAAGGCGGTCAGGGAAACCCGCCCCAAGCCCAGCACCAGCCTCAATCACCACCCCAAATCCAGACCGCCTAAGCTCCGTAACCACCATCGGGGTCAGGGCAACCCGCCGCTCCCCAGGAAAGGTCTCCCGTACAACGCCCACCAGCATCTTGAAACCTCCTTTAACCTTTCAGGGCAGCGATTATCTGGGTAAGCACCTTCTTGGCGTCCCCAAATACCATCATCGTCTTGGGCAGATAAAATAGCTCGTTGTCAATCCCAGCAAACCCCGGCGCCAGGCTGCGCTTGATGAAAACCACCGTCCGGGCCTTGTCCACCTCCAAAATCGGCATCCCGTAAATGGGCGAGTCCGGTTTGGTCTTGGCCGCCGGGTTCGTTATGTCATTGGCACCCACCACTAAGGCCACATCGGCCTCGGGAAAGAGGGGATTTACCTCGTCCATCTCGTAAAGCAGGTCGTACGGAACCCCAGCCTCCGCCAACAAAACATTCATGTGCCCAGGCATCCGCCCAGCCACCGGATGGATGGCGAACTTTACGTCCACACCCCGACCCATCAGCAGATCCGCCAGCTCCTTCACCGCATGCTGGGCCTGGGACGCCGCCAGCCCATAACCCGTCACAATGATCACCGACCGAGCATCCCAAAGCACCGCCGCCGCATCCTCAGGGGTGTAACCCTGAACCGTCCGGCCCTTCTCAACCTCCCCCACCTGCACCTGCCCAAAGGCCCCAAATAGCACGTTGGTAAAAGAACGGTTCATCGCCTTGCACATCAACATCGAAAGAATAAACCCCGATGAACCATCTAAGGCCCCAGCCACAATCAAAAGCTTGTTGTCCAAAACGAAGCCCATAAATGAGGCCGAAAGCCCAGCATAGGAGTTCAAAATGGCAATAACCGTCGGCATGTCGGCCCCACCAATGGGCAAAATCAGCAAAACCCCAAAAAGCAAAGCCGCCCCAACCAGCACCAGGAAAAGCTCGGCCGGACCCCGGTTCGCCACTAAAATTAAGCCCGTAAGCACCCCAACACCCAGCACCGAAAGACTTATATAATTGCGCCCAGGGTAAACGATAGGCCGCGTCGGAATAAGCTCCTGAAGCTTGGCAAAGGCCAGTAAGCTTCCCGTAAACGTAAGATAGCCCAGCAGTACCTCAAGGCAAAGAACCCCCATAAAGAACGGACTAAGCTCAGCACCCCGCAGGTAAAACTCAGCCGTCCCCACCAACCCGGCCGCCAGGGCCCCAAAGGCGTGGGATAAGGCCGTCCGCTGCGGAACCGCCGTCATGGGCATAAGCAGACCCATGGGCGCGCCCACCACAAAGCCAACCACCACCGCCAAAATAATCCAGCGGTAATCGACAACCTCAGGCCGCATCAGCGTCCCAGCCACCGCCAAAAGCATTCCCAAAGCCCCAGCCCAGTTGCCCCAACGGGCCGTCCTAACCTCGCTCATAAACTTGAGGGCTAAGATGAATAAAACCGCCGAAACCAGGTAAATCCATTCGGTAAACCGCTCAGCCATCATCGCTCAGAACGCCCCCGAAACATCCTTAAAATGCGCTCGGTGATAAGGTAGCCGCCGACAATGTTGGTGGCCGAGGCGGCCACCGCCACCGCCCCAAGGATGACGGCGAAACCCTCATGGTGACCCCCGGCTAAAAGCAAAGAACCCACAATGGAGATGGCCGAAATAGCATTTGTAAGGGACATGAGGGGCGTGTGCAAAAGCCTAGATACATGCCGGATAAGCTCAAGCCCTAAAAACGACGCCAAAATAAAAATGAAAAGATTGGTTAAAATGTCCCCCTGCTCCGTCATAGCGGATCACTCTCCCTAATGTTAAGAGTGCGGGCTTCCGGCCAGATTCCCGATAATTTAGCCACCGGCCGCGTTGTGGCCGGCCAGGGACACCGTACGAGCCGACGGGAAATAAACCTTAAAATTATATACCCTTGCCGCTTCGCCGATATCCTCGGTCGACCCACCCCAATTATAAAATTATTTTCAAAGACGTAGGCCCAGGCCGACCAACGCCAGTACCAGGGCCAAGGCTGCGTCCCGGCCCGGCGGGCCCCAACGTTCGACGCAGGCGAGGGCTGTGAGCACAACGCCGCTGACCCAGAGAGTAAGGACATCCCAGTACGTTGCGGGTCGCCGGCGCATCAATACGCGGAAGGCCTTGCTCTTCGCATTTGAACAACGGCCGGATTCCGTCTCGGCCGCCCGAAAGGGCCCTTCTCTTACCCTGCTGCCCCTACTGCCGGCCCCTGGCCGAACTGCCCTCCGAAGGTCAGTATTCCCAAGGTATTCCCGGCGGGTGGTAAAATAAAGCTGGCCGAGGACCGCCAGACCCAGGCCGACCATGACCGCCCAGCGCAGCAGGTAAGACCTTGCCTTAGAACCCGTCGACATCTGCTGCCACCCACACCGCCAAATCGCCCGGCGACGTCCAGGCCCCGGCCACCAGGTCCATCTCAAGTAACCGGTCCCGGTCGGCGGGATCAAGGGCCAGGCCCTGCTCCTCCAGGTTATCTAACCGGGCGGGCAGCTCGACGACGGATAGCACCCGGATCCGGCAGAAACCTAGCGGGCCCCGGTACCGCCATTCCAGCTCCCGGCCGTCTGGGGCGCCCACCCGATTCGCCGGCCTGGCCTGGGCTTCGGCTAAGCTTCCCAATTGGGTGTCCACTTGCCCAAGCCGAATTTCAAGCGCATCTGGGCGAGCCTTCACCCGGTCGAACTGTTCTAAGAAACCTTAACAGAAAACTTTAAACTCGACCGGAAGTAAGCAGCGTCTTCAAAAGCCGTTGCCGTCACTCCGCCCGCTCCCGAAGAAGCCGCAAAGGGTCCTAAAAATTCTCCACCGTAAAGGGCAATGGCCTACTCCCACTGGCCGGGTCCAGGTGTGCCCCGGCGGAAACCGAACTACTCGCGGGTGCCGGCGTGGTTTCCGGCTTTTGGCTTGCCGGACGAAAAGCAAGGCCTTTCAAACCCTCCGGCCCGCCTCCAGGCCCCGGGCCCTTGCCCCTTCCAGAAGTTCGTTGGGCACAGACCCCACCCTCGGTGCGTAGGGCCAGGCCGAAGCCGTAGGCGGCGTCCCAGCAGGCCCCTTGGCCCTTGCGATTAGTCTGGGCGCTGGGACGCCGCCCACTTTAATGGCGCCAATGGCGTCGGCCACGACGAGCGGGTTGACAAGGGGGCATCATGGCTGGCACCCCTTCGCCTTAGGGCGTCCGGCCGTGATGGTGCCGGTCGGGGCTTCACGAAGGGTGTTGAGGGCACCGTGAGGCTTCCCCAGGAACGTTCCCGCCCTGACGGCCGTGGCCGTGAGCTCTCACAGCCCGAAAGTCCACCGTTAAGGGCCTCTACCGACCCTTTAAGGCCCTTTAAGGGCCCTTCGGCCAGCTTGGGCCGGCCCAGACCGTGAAGATTCGGCCCGGTGAGGCCCCGGGCACCCAGAAAACCTAAAAATTCCCGCAAAACTTCACGGGCTGGCTCCCCGCTAGCGGGACGGTCCGCCTGTGAAGGTTCTTGACCTGGCCTTCTTTAGAAATGACGCCCAGTTGCCACCTCAAACCCCTTCCGGGGCTGCGCGTTAGGCGTGGACCTGGCAGGTAGCCTATCATGTCGCCCGTCTGCTCAGGGGGTACGGTGTCTGGACCGGCTGGGTTTTCGGCTTCCTGGTCCAGGGCCGGTCTGCCGGAGGCCGCAGGTTTTGGGGCCGTCAGTGGGCTTCAGGAGGCTAAGCAGTCATCATTAGGCCGCGTGGGGCCACGGCGCGGTTTCAGTCGGGCCTTGTATCCTCCCAGAGTTCCGGAGGAGTTAATCAATACTTACAAGACAACCCGGGTTCGCATTGATTAAGTAAGGTCGTAGGGTCTGAAGATAGTTACGGGGGATAACTGCCGCCCCACCCGGGACTTAGCCGAGGCGGCGCACACCGACTGGTCAGGTTGCTCTCAACCATTCGGTGGAGCTCCGTAAGAACGTCGCCGTAGACGGCCCACGGAAAGGTGTCCACCGTCGGCTCCGGGCGGCCGGTGATCCCGTCAACGGCCCCCGACCGGACGAGGGCTTCAAGACGCCGGTATTCCAGGTCCGGGTCCGGCAGGAGATTTTGGCCGGCCAAAAGCGAAAGCCCGGCCACCAGCCCGTACGCCCCCCAGTTGCAGACGCTGGCGATCACCAGGTGGGTGACCTCTGTGGCTGCCGGGATGGGGGGCAACCCCGGAGTCTGTCGGATAATCTCATAAAGGTTGCCCATCCCGATTTCGTTGCCGCCGTCCCCGATCCCCACGGTGCGGTCGTGGAGCCAGAAAAACACGTCCAGATAGGCGGTCTCGGCGGTAATGTCCACCCCCCGCATGGTCAGGTAGCGTCCGTCCCGGGTCAGGCCGCACCGCTCGATACTGATGAGGAGAATCGGCTGCCATTTGGCCAGAATCTTCTCGGCCAGGCAGCGGGTAGTTTTCAGGTCGGTAATCGGGACCTCGATAAGCTCGGCTTCGGGGTGGAGGGTATCCAGCAAGCCGCGGCCCACCCGGTCGGTAAGATAGCCGACCTTATAGCCTAGGCGTCCCAGGGCCTCGCCCAGGGCCACCGCCCCGAGGGGGCCGTCGGTTTCGGGCCGGCCGTAAGTACAAAAGCCGGTGGCGATGAGGACGGGGCCTGACACCTCGGCAATAAAGGCGGCCGCCCGGCGACAAAAGTCCGGGGGCAGGAAGGGCCGAAGGGCACTTATGCCCCGGCGGTCATTCTGCAAAATAATGTCTTCTATGTTCCCCGGCATCTTAAGCCCATCTTGCCCCGCAGGATAAAAAAGCCCCTGGGCGGCCTGTCACTGCCGCTCAGGGACCGTCCCCCAGGGATACGCTATTTTGATTTTACCCGAAAACGGATGGGTGCGGTTTCAAGGGTGCCGGCAGCCCCTCTTGCTGGGGGAGAAACCTGGGCTCGGGCGGGGTATATTTTATTGAGACCCGGTCAGCCCAAGCATATTGAACACCGAGAAAGCCTCCGACCTGCGCGACCCCATCCTCTGGCTGGTCCTCCTGGGCGGACTGGTGGGATTGGCCCTCGCCTACGTCCTCCACCGGGACGCCATCCCTCTTCTGCCGGTGGACCTCCGGGTCGGCCCGGGCGAGGCGGCCGCCCGGGCCCGGGATTTCCTCCGGGAGCAGGCCTTCGACCCGGAAGGCTTCGAGGTTATCACCACCTTTTTCGTCCGCCGGGACGAGCTCGACTACCTGCACCGGCTCGGTGGGGGAGCGGCGGTGGAAAGGGCCCGACAACAGGGGGTGGTCCTTTGGTACTGGCAGGTCAGGTTCTACCGGCCGGGAGATATTCGGGGGTTTGAGGTCTGGGTGGGCACCGACGGCCAGCCTGTCGGCTTCAGTTACCGGGCCCCCGAAGACGAGGCCGGGGAGCGCCTCGCCCCCGAGGACGCAGTCCGGCTGACCCGGGCAGTCCTGGGCCGCGTTGTGGCCGGTGGAGCCGGCGATTGGCAGCTCGTGGAAGTCATCCAGCAGGCCCGGCCCCGCCGGTTCGATTACCAGGTAACCTGGGAGCAACCCACACCCCTCTTGGGCGAGGCCCGCAGGCGGGTAACCTTTATGGTGCAGGGGGACCGACTGGCCGGCATCCAGCCCTACATTAAGGTTCCCGAAACCTGGCAGCGGCTCCGGGCTGGCGAAAACCAGCGGGGGTCTACCTTGGCCAGCCTCGGCTGGACTGGAGCTTACTTGCTCGCATTTGCGGCCCTGGGCCTTGTGCTTGCCCGTCTGGGTCGGGAGCCGTTGCCGTGGGGGTTTGCGGCCGCGGTGGCCGGGGGTTTTTTGATCATCAGCTGGGTAGCCGCCCTGAACGCTTTGCCCTTGGCCTGGGCCAATTATGACCCGGCCACCTCGCCCGTGGCGTTCATCATTGGGCAGGCTCAGAATTGGGCCGGGGTTTTCGGCCTGGAAGCGGCGGCCGCCTTTGCGGCTGCCCTCGCCGGTCCGCTGCTGGTGCGCCGGGTCTTCCCCACCACCCCAGACCCGGCTGGCCAGCTCTTCGGCCCGGTGATGGCCGGCCAGGTGGCCAAGTGGCTCCTTATCGGCTACGGCGGGGCGGCCGCCTGGCTGGGCTACTTTGCCGCCTATTACTGGGTCGGGGTCCGCTACCTGGGAATCTGGGCCCCCTTCGAGCCCCCTTACCGGGATATCATGAACACGGCCTTCCCGGTGCTATTTCCGGTCACCCTGGGCCTGGCGGCGGCCCTGGCCGAGGAGTCGGTTTTCAGGCTCTTTGCCCTGCCCCTGGGGACCCTGTTTTTGCGGCGGCTCCGGCTGGGTCCTCTGGCCTTCCCCCTGGCGCTGGTGGGGGTAAGCCTCCTTTGGGGCAGCCTCCACGCGACCTACCCCCAGCAGCCCTTTTACGTTCGGGCCATTGAGGTGGGCATTGGGGGGCTGGCTTCGGGGCTGCTATTCGTCCGTTACGGCCTTATTCCGGTAATTTTGATCCATTACACCGGCAACGCTGCCATCGCGGGAATCCTCTTCTGGCTCAGCGGCCGGCCAGACCTTAAGGCCAGCGCCGTCATTGCAGTCTGCCTGCCCCTGGTGTTGACCGTTATCCGGCTCGGGCTACGAGGCCAACCCAGCCAAGTCCGACTCGCTCCGGCGCCGACGTCGCCTGCGGCCGCCGAAGCCCCGCCGGTTCCGGCAAAGGCCGGCAGCCTCCGCTGGCTGACCCTTCCGGTTGCGGCGGCCGTTCTGCTCGGGGTAGCCCTGCCGCCCTACCCGGGCCAGGGCCTCCGGGTACCGGTCGGGCCCGAGCAGGTGGTGGAGCGGGCGGCGGATTTTGCTTCGGCCCTTGGTCCCGACGTTTCGGGCTGGCTGCGGGCGGTAAGCTTCGTCGACCGCTCCGATACGGCCCCGTCAGTCTACGTTATCCGCCAGCTCGGCGTCGCCCGGGCCGAGGCCGTCTTTGACCGGGAACCCCTCAATTTTGTCTGGGTTGTTCGCTTTGCCCGGCCCCTGGAGAAAGAGGCCGTCATCGTCGAGCTGGCTCCCGACGGCCAACCGGTGGGCTTTCGCCACGACCTGCCGGAGGATGCCCCGGCCGGGTCCCTTTCGGCCGACTCGGCCCAGACGGTGCTCGAGGGCATCCTTCGGGCCTTTGGGGAGAACCCGGCCGGCTTGAGGCTTGTCGCCCAGGCCCAGCAGCAGCGTCCGAACCGGGTCGATTCGGTCTTTCTCTTCGAGCGCCGTACCCCGATCGCCCCCGAGGCGGTTGTCCGGGTGGGGATCGGCCTCTGGGGCGACCAGCTGGGTCAGTTCGGCCGCTTTCTGAAGGTTCCCGAAGCATTCGTCCGCCGGCTGGCAGGCCCCGACCCGGCGGCGGCCCTCCTTAAGGGGGTGGCCATCCTGGTCGGGCTGGGCCTTGGGATCTGGGCGGCTGCGGTTTTGGTCCGGCGGGGCCTCACCTCGGGCCTGGAGGTGGGGCCGGGACTTGTCGCGGTGGGCCTGCTGGGCCTGGCCCGAGCGGCGGACTGGGTGATGAGGCTCAGGGAGCTTTACTGGTCTTACCCCTCGACCCTGGATGTGCCGGCCTTCATCATCTGGCAGGTCTCCGCGGACGTCCGCTCGCTTATCCTCCAGGCCGTGGGCGTATTCTTGGGGGTTATCTTCATCCGGTCGGCCGCCCCCAAGGGGGAAGGGCGGGGCTGGTGGGTGGGCCCGGCCGGCGCCGGCCTGGTGGGCCTCTGGTACTGGCTTTCCCAGGTGCTCCAGACCCTGCTCCTGGAACCGGGCAACTACCCACCGGCTACGGTCATCCCGGTGGAGCTGCTCAGCCGGCATGTTCCGGCCCTGGCTGCCCTGGCCTTAAGACTTGGGGATTACCTGCTTCTGGCCACGGCCTTTTTGGTTCTGGTCGGCCTGCTCCGCACCATCTGGGGAGGCGGCCTTCGGGTTATGGCCGGCACCGCGCTGGCGACGGGCCTGGCCGGCGCCGCCACCGCCGTGGAATGGCCGGCGGCCCTTCTGCAGTTTTTTGTTTTCGGCCTGCTGGGCTTTGGCCTGGCCTGGTTTAGCCTCAGGCTCGGTGGACTGAGCCTCTGGACCTTAACGGCAACCCTAGCGGGGGCCCGGCTGGTGGCCGACGCCTATTTTCTCTTAAACCAGCCCCGTCTCAGCTTTGTCCTTAACGGCCTGCTGCTTTTAATGATTGCCCTCGTCCTGCTTCTGGCCGCCGGCCGCCCCAGCCTGCAAACCGCACGGTCCGACTGAAAACCCGGTGGCACCCATCATCTTAGCCTCCGTCTCGCCGCGCCGCCGTCAGCTCCTGGCCGACCTGGGCATCCTTTACCGGGTTGAACTTCCCCCCAGGCCGACGGAAGAGGTCGTTTCGGGCTTGCCGGCGCTGGTGGCGGTGGCCAACGCCCGTCTCAAGGCGGGGGCCCTGGGTCCCCGCGCCCAACCCATCCTGGGAGCTGACACGGTGGTGGCCGACGGGGGCGAAATTCTGGGTAAGCCGGTAACCGTCACCGAGGCCCGGGGGATGCTGCGGCGGCTGCGGGGCCGGACTCACCAGGTGATAACCGCCGTGGCACTAGTCGGTGCCGGGATCTGTTACCTGGATGCGGTGGAAACCCGGGTCCGGATGCGGGATTATGACGACGGCGAAATCGAAGCCTACATCCGGCGGGGCGAGCCCTTCGATAAGGCCGGGGGCTACGCCATCCAGGACCTGGAGTTCCGGCCGGTGGCCGATTTTGCCGACTGCTATTTTGGGGTGGTGGGTCTGCCCCTCTGCGCCGTAATCCGGGGCCTGCGGGCTCTGGGGTATCCCATTCCCCCGTCCGGTCGTGACTACGACCCGGTCTGCCGGGTCTGTCCGGCCATTAGGGCCGGCTACCACCAGCCGAAGGGAACATTGCGGTAGGGGTCGAGGCGGGGAAAGCGGCCCATTTTGAGCACCTGGCGGATTCGCCGGTGAAAGACCTCGACCTCAGCCGGGTCGAGTAGTTCTTTCAGTTCCTCCGTCAGTCGGGCACCCGTCGCATGTTCGGGCAGGAGGACTGAGATTTCCCGCAAAAGCCTAGGGGATACGGGCCGGTCGACGAACTCCCAGAGGACGGTTCGGAGCTTGAAGACGACGTTGAAGGTCAGGCCGTGGTCGATGCTCCAGATCCGGCCCTCGGCGTCCCGGAGGCAATGGTGGGCCTTGCGGTCGGCGTTGTTGGTGATCAGGTCGAAGAGGGCGATGCGCTCGAGGATGGGCAGGTAGCGGGCGTCGCCCCGCAGGTTTAAATAGGTGCCCGTGGGCTCAATAAAGAGCTGAACGATGCCGATGCCGTGGGGGCCCTCCCGGATAACGGTTGGGGGGATGAAGCGCCAGTTGAGGGCCTGGGATACTAGGTAGGCGGCATATTCCCGGCGATAGAGGGTGCCGTCCGGGAAGTCCCAAAGGGGCACTTCCCCGGCCCGGGGCTTGTAAACGGCCAGGAGGGGCGGACGGGAATCGGTGCTAACCCGGACGAAGAAGGTGTAGTTGGACCCCCGGGGATTTGGCTGAATGGCAGTGACCCGGCCGGTCCGCAACGCCTCGGTGGTTTCGAGCCAGAACTCGGCCGGAATGGGTTTGACCTTTAAGCCCCTGGCCATTGCCGGTCAACAGCGGCTCCCATAGGGAAAAATAGCAGATTCTTCGGGCCCGGAACAACGGGCGGGCGTAGAGTTTGGTTTAAAATAACTCCAAGACCGTCTTAGGAGGGCAAGGTTGAAAGCGATTCGTGTCCACGAGTATGGCGGCCCCGAGGTGCTGCGCTATGAAGATGTCCCTAGTCCACAGCCGGGGGAGGGACAGGCCTTGGTTCGGCTATACGCCATCGGGGTGAACTTCGTGGATATCTACATGCGGATGGGGCAGGGCGTCTACCGGCCGCCCTTGCCCTTCACCCCGGGCCAGGAGGGGGCTGGGGTTATCGAGGCGGTGGGGCCCGGGGTCACCGAGTTTGCCCCCGGCGACCGGGTGGCCTATTTTGGGGTTACGGGTTCTTACGCCGAGTACGCCGTCGTGCCCGTCGGCCGGTTGGTGAAGCTCCCGGAGGGGATCGATTTTAAGCTTGGGGCGGCGGTGATGCTCCAGGGGGTAACCGCCCACTACTTGACCCACTCCACTTACCCCCTCAAGCCCGGGGATACCTGCCTGGTCCACGCCGCGGCCGGCGGGGTGGGGTTGCTCCTAATTCAGGTGGCCAAACGGCGGGGTGCCCGGGTTATCGGGACGGTCTCGACCCAGGAGAAGGCCGAGCTGGCCCGGTCGGTGGGGGCGGATGAAGTCATCATCTACACCGAGCAGGACTTCGAGGCCGAGGTCAAGCGGCTTACGGACGGCCGGGGCCTGCAGGTGGTTTACGACTCGGTGGGGCAGACCACTTTCGATAAGAGCCTGAACTGCCTGGCGCCCCGGGGCTATATGGTGCTTTACGGGCAGTCGAGTGGCCCGGTGGGTCCCATCGACCCGCAGATTCTTAACGTTAAGGGCTCCCTTTTCCTGACCCGGCCGACGTCGGCCCACTACACCTTGACCCGTGAGGAATACCTTTGGCGCTGTAACGACATTCTGGGCTGGGTGGCGTCGGGTGAACTGAAGGTACACATTGGGGCCGAATTCCCGCTGGCGGAGGCGGCCGAAGCCCACCGGCGGCTGGCCGGGCGGCAGACGATAGGGAAGGTTTTGCTTATTCCGTAGCTGGCCTGCTGTTAATTTAAAATTTAAGTGCGAGTGGATGGGCCCCGGTGGGCCTCCCGGTCTTCAAAACCGGTGCGGGGCGGTAGGCGCCGTCCCGGGTGGGTTCGACTCCCATACACTCGCGCCAATATTACGCCGCCTCAATCGGCGCAGGACGGCCGCGTTGTTACGAACCGCCGGCCAAAGGGTAAAGCGAGCCCAGCTTGTCTGGTAGAGCCTTGGCGTAGTATAAAAGTTGGGCAAAAATTTTTAAACGGAGGGGGAGCATGGGCCTCAGCCGGCGGAGGTTTCTCCAGTTCCTAGCCCTGGGTGCGGCAGGCGCCGTCTCGGCCTGCGCCCCGGCCGGGGCACCAACCTCGCCCGCAACGACCCAACCGGCCCGGGAATTTTCGGGCAGGCTGGTTATTTATTCGTCGATTTTCGCCGATGGGGCTGAAGCCCTTAAGAAAGGCTTTGAGCAGGCGCACCCCAAAGTAACCGTTGAGTTTATAAACCCCGGCGGCACCGAGGTGATCTTGAAGCGCCTTGATGCCGAACGGGCTAGGCCCCAGGCAGACCTGATGCACTCCGGTTTCTCCCTGGAGTATCGGGAGGCGAAAAAGCTGGGCCTCATCGAACCCGTAGACCCCCGGGAGATCATGGGCGACCTGCCGGAAACCCTCGACCTTGGCGGGACAAAAATTCCCCTCAAGGACCAAGACAATTACTTCTTCGTTTGGGGAATTCAGTTCGGGGGGATCGAAATTAACACCGAGCGGCTAAAAGCCCTCAATCTGCCGCGACCTGAGAGCTTGCAAGACCTGACCAAGCCGGTATATAAAGGCCATATCATCTTCATGAAACCGCAGAATTCCAGCACGGCCTTCACCAATGTGCTTTACACCTACCACGCCCTGGGCAACGACGACGCCAAGTTCAAGGAGTTCTGGGACAAGCTCAACGCCAACATCGCCTTTTACACCGAGAAGTCGGCAACCCTTTACGCTCTGGTTGCCAAAGGGGAGGCTGCCATCGGCATCGCCGGTTCCCGCGCCGTCTACCGGGACCAGCAGGAAGGCTACCCGGTAGACTTTATCTACCCGGCCGACGGGTCGGTGGTACTGGACAACAGCATGGCCCTGGTTAAAGGAGCCCCGAACCGAGAGCTGGCCCTCGAGTTCATGCGCTGGCACCTGGCCCGGGAGGGACAGGAAGCTATCGCCCCGACTTTCTACACCCCGGTAAGGCCGGGCATAAAGATGCCTCGACCTGAAGTCACTTTAGAATTTGCCCTGAAAAACATCCCGAAAGTTATCGTTCCCGATCCGGACATAGCCGACCGGAAGCGGGCCGAGATCCTGCGAATGTTCGATGCCTACACTCAGGGTCGCTCCCGTTGAAGCCGGCCTTAAGGCGGCAATAAAGCCGCGGCTCAACCCCTTTAGCTTTATCTACGCCGCGGCCGGGGCTTATATTGCGGCCTTTCTTGTCTTGCCGGTTGGCCGGATTCTGGTCGAAACGGCCTTTGCCTTAGCTGAGGCCGAGGCCCCTTTAGAACCCGGATTCGGGGAGTACGTTGCCCGGATCACCTTAAACTCGGTTTTTGTTGCCGGATTTACGGCCCTCGTCTCGGTAGCCCTTGGGCTACCCCTCGCCTTTTTCACGGTCAAGGTGATGACCCCGGCCCGGGGCCTTTTTCGGGTCTTGCTCGCCCTGCCCCTGATAACTCCCCCGTTTATCTCGGCCTTTGCGACGATTTTACTTTTGGGCCGCACCGGCGTGTTAACCCAGCTTCTGGGCCGGATTGGGCTACCAGAGGTTTACATCTACGGACCCGCAGGCCTGACCTTAACCCACGTTCTCCACTTTACGCCGCTGGCTTACCTGACGGTGGCCGCTGGACTTCAGGTCGTGCCGGCTGCCGTCGAGGAGGCCGCGGCTTCCTTGGGTTCCGGGACGGCCCGAACTCTGGTCCGGGTGGTTCTACCCTACATCCGGCCCCACATCCTGATGGCGGCCGTGCTTGTCTTTCTGGCGTCCTTTGGGGACGTTGGGGCTCCACTTCTACTGGCCGGCGACTTCCGAGTGCTTCCCCTTGAAACCTACACTTCTTTCAACAGTTTTCAGGTCGACCGAAGGGTCTCTCTGATTCTGGCATCATGGAGCATTCTTTTGGCCTTTCTCGTGCTCCTCATCATGAAGCGTTTGATGGCCCAAACTCATGTGGCCCATACCTTCACGACGCGGACATTTGTTTACCGGGCGCGTCTCCTTCGCTGGCTTGGGTTTGGTTTCTGCCTGGCCGCAACCGGGCTACTGTTTCTGCCTTATGTGGTCATCGTCATATCTTCGTTCGGGACCGTGTGGACCACCGGCCTGTTGCCGGCGGCCTTTACCCTGCGCAACTACCAGTTTATCCTGACCAACCTTCAAGACATCAAAAATTCCTTGGTCCTCAGCACCATCGGCACCCCCCTCTGCGTCGGCCTGGCTTTCAGCCTAGGAAAGCTGTTCCGGGATTACGGACCACGGGCTGCTTGGCTTGACTACCTGGTCCTGCTCCCCTTCGTCATTCCGGGGGTGGTTATTGGCATCGGGCTGGTGAAAGGCTACCCTGGATTTCAGCCCCTTGGGATCCCCCTGCTTTTGCCTATTGCCTACTCGGTTCGCAGACTGCCCTATGCCCTCCGGGTCGCAACGGCCGGGTACAGCCGAATCGACCGCACCATTGAAGAGGCTTCGCTGGCCCTCGGGGCTTCCCCGTGGCGGACATTCTGGCGGGTAACCTGGCCGCAGCTCATCCCGGCCCTGGCGGCGACCTCGGCCGTTGCATTTATCCGGATTATCACTGAGCTCGGTAGCACCCTGATCATCCTGCCGCCGGGGTGGCGAACGGCCCCGGTGGCCATCTTCTACTACGCGGCTGAAGGGTTTATCGGTCGGGCTTCGGCGATTTCGGTGGTTTTGATTGCGATTGTCGCTTTGGGCTCGGCCCTGGCCAACCTAGATTACAGCCGCCTGATCGGCCGGCTTAAGACCCGATTATGACCGCTGTCGTCCTGGAAGGCCTGACTAAGCGCTTCGGTAACACTGTAGCGGTGGATAATCTCACGTTAAGTGTTTCCGAGGGGGAATTCTTCACCCTGCTCGGGCCGTCGGGATGCGGCAAGACGACCACCCTGCGGCTGATCGCCGGATTCGAGACCGCCACCGCCGGAATCATCCGCTTTGGCCAACGGGTTGTAAATGACCTGCCGCCCCAACGCCGAAGCGTTGGGATGGTCTTTCAAAACTATGCGGTGTTCCCGACAATGACCGTCTTTGAAAACGTAGCTTACGGCCTTGAGGTCCGGGGAATCCAGGGCAAAGAGCTACGACGCCGAGTGCTGGCTGCGCTGGAGCTAGTCGGCCTGGCCGGGTTGGAGAGCCGGCGGCCCGACCAGCTTTCCGGCGGCCAACTCCAGCGGGTCGCCCTGGCCCGGGCCCTGGTTATCGAGCCGCAGATCTTGCTTCTGGACGAGCCCCTCTCAAACTTGGACGTGCAGCTGCGGGTTTCCATCCGCAAGGAGATCCGGCGGATCCAGCAGGCTCTCAAAATCACCACTATCTACGTAACCCACGACCAGGAAGAGGCCCTTGCCGTCTCCGACCGGGTTGCCGTCCTGAATGCTGGCCGCCTCGAGCAGGTGGCCTCGCCCTTCGAGCTTTACCGATTCCCGGCGAGCCGCTTTGTGGCCCGCTTCATCGGCTGGGCCACGGTGCTTTCGGGCCGGGTCGTTTCGGCCCAGCCCACCGGCTACGTAGCTATTAAGCTTGATGGCGGTCCGGTCCTGCGGGCAACCTGGTGCCGGCCAGTGGAGCCCGGCCAGCGGGTCTGGGTTTCAGTCCGGCCCGAGGCTTTAAGTCCGGTCGAATCGTCTCAGGCTGAAAACGTGGTCTCAGGGGAGGTATCTTACCTGGAGTTCCTCGGCCCAGCGGTCCGGGGCGAGCTCAAAGCCGAGGGTTTTGCCGAGCCCCTGCTCTTCGAGCTTGAACGGCCGCCCCGAGACTGGTCCAGCTGGGCGGGGAAAAGCCTTTGCCTCCAGGTCGACCCCGAGCTTATCGCCTACGGCCCAGAATAGACCGCGTCCGCTGGGAATTTGGGCCGGAAACTGGGTATCATCCCTGGGAGTGCCCGAAAAACCAGCTGCGGAGGAATTCATGGCTGAGCAACCACTGCTTCTTGCCGACCTTTCCTGGCCTGAGGTTAGGGATATTCTGCCCCAGGTGGGTATAGTCCTTATTCCCGTCGGCTCCTTGGAACAGCATGGGCCTAACATCGCCGAGCAGTCGGACCACCGGTTGGCCTTCGAGGTGAGCAAGCGGGTCTCCGCCCGCCTTTACCCAAGGGTGTTGGTCACACCCCCCATCCCATTTGGGGTCTCGCACCATCACATGCGCTTCCCGGGCACCATCACCCTCGAGCCCGAGACCTTCATCGCCGTGCTCCGGGATGTGGTGAAATCCCTGGCCCGCCACGGTCTTAAAAGGTTCCTCTTCGTCAACGGTCACGGGGGCAATGAGGCCACCCTGGGGGTAGCGGTGGTGAAAATTCAGGAGGAGGTCCCGGTCGAATTTCTCGGAAGCTGTTCCTACTGGCGGCTGGCCGATGACCTGCTTCGGGAGCGGCTTGGCGATCGACTCTACGGCCACGCCTGCGAGTTTGAAACCTCGGTGGCTTTGGCCTTGGCCCCGGAGATTGTCAAAACGGGAGCCCTTGCCCGAGGCAAGTTCCGAGAGAGGGCCGTCGAGCTGCGGGAGCGAGCCCGCCGATACGGTATCACCATCGCCCCGTACTTCGACGAGCTTACCGCCAACGGTGTCTTCGGAGACGGCACCCAGGCCTCGGCCGAATTCGGGCAAGAGGTCGTGGAGCGGGTAGTGGGCCGCCTCTGCGAGTTTATCGAGTACGTCCTTTCCCGGCCGAAGGATTAAACCGTAAGGTACTGGCGGATAAGCTCCTCGTTGGCCCAGACCTCGGCCATCGGGGCCGATACTGGGGTTGTGCCCTTGTCCATGATATACGCCCGGTCGGCCACCCGCCGGGCAAAGCGCAGGTTCTGGTCGGCCAGCAGAATCGAGATGCCGCTGGCGCGGATCTCGGCCAGGGCCCTGACCAGCTCGGCCACCACCATCGGGCCCAACCCCTCCGCCGCCTCATCCAGCAGGACCAGCTCGGGGTTGAGCATTAGGGCCCGGCCGATGGCCAGCATCTTCTGCTGACCGCCGCTCAGGGCCCCGGCCCGCAGGCGGCGAAACTGGCCCAGCAGGGGAAAGAGCTCGTACACCCGTGCCAGGTTCCAAAAGCCGTCCCGCCGGGAGACCCACCGGGCGGGCAGAAGCAGGTTGTCCTCGACTGTAAGCTCCCCGAAGATGCGCCGGTCATCGGGCACAAACCCCACCCCAAGCCGGGCCACCTCGAAGGGCGGACGCCGGTTCAGACGCTGGCCCTTAAAGGTAATTTCTCCACCCCTAAGGTCGGTAAGGCCCATGATGCTCCGGAGGGTAGTGGTCTTGCCCGTGCCGTTGCGCCCCAGGAGGGCCACCGCCTCCCCGGCGTGAACCTGAAGGGAGACGTCGAAGAGGATGGTCGTCGGGCCGTAACCGGCGGAAAGGCCCTTTACCTCCAGCAGCAATGGCCTACTCACGCCCTCACCTCTTCCCCCAGGTAGACCTCCTGCACCAGGCGGTTGTTCCGGATGGCTTCAGGGTCGCCGTCGGCCAGGACGGAGCCCTTGTCCAGCACCACCACCCGGTCGGCGACGCTGAAGACCACATCCATATCGTGCTCCACCAACACGAAGGTTACCTGTTCGCTCGCCCTAAGCCGCTTTATAAAATCCAGCAGTTTGAGCCGCTCCCCCGGATTCATCCCCGCCGTGGGCTCATCCAGGAAGCAGAGGCGGGGATGGGTGGCCAGGGCAATGGCCAGGTCTAGGATGCGGCGGTCGCCGTGGGAGAGGGCCGCCGCCCGGGTCGCCTGCTGGTCGGCCAGGCCCACCTCTTCCAGCAGCCGGCTTACCTCCGCCCACACGTCCGGCAGGTCCCGGTAGGCCCGGTACCAGACGGCCGGGTAGCCCCGCCGGACCAGCACCGGCACGGCGACGTTTTCAGCCACCGTAAGCTGGTGGAAAACATTAGTTATCTGGAAGGAGCGGTTGAGGCCGGCCCGAACCCGCCGGTCTGGGGGCCAATGGGTGATGTCCTGCCCGTCAAAAATCACCTTCCCGGCGGTGGGCATCAGGTGGCCGGTGAGCACGTTGATGAGGGTGGTCTTCCCCGCGCCGTTGGGCCCGATGATGGCCGTAAAAGGGCCAGCTTCGATGGCCAGGCTTACGTTGTTTACGGCCGTGAAGGCCCCAAACTTTCGGGTGACGCCCACGGCTTCCAGCAGGACCGTCATCGGGCCGCCTCCTGGCCGGCAGGTTCAGCCGCAATCTTCTGGGTGAAGCGGGGCTCGTCCCGCCGCAGCCAGGGCCCAACCCAACCTGCTACCACGCTCACCACACCGCCCCGGAAGCCCAGGACAAGGATGACCACGATGATGCCCAGGGCCAGCTGCCAATACTCGGTGTAGCGAACCACTACCTCCTTAAGCAGCCGGAAGAGGAAAGCGCCCACCACCGGCCCCAGGAACGAGTTTATTCCACCCAGAAGGGTGGCCAGCACCGGCTCGGCCGAGAAGGTCCAGTGGGCGTAAACTGGGGTAACCGCCCGCTCCAGGGGGGCAACGAAGGAGCCGGCCAGCCCGGCATAGAGGCCCGAGATGACGAAGGCGGCCAGCCGGTAGCGCCGGACCGGGATGCCGCAGAAGGCCGCCCGGGTCTCGCTGTCCCGGATGGCCTGGAGCACCAGCCCAAAGGGGGAGTTGACGATGCGCTGCATCAGGAAAATCGACGCCAACAAGATGACGGCCGTAAAGTAGTAGAAATTCTCCGGTCGGTTTAAGTTGATTTCAAGAAAGCCAAGGTCAAGGTTGGGCCGGATGATGCCCACCAGCCCGTCGTCCCCGCCGGTGACCTCCCGCCACTTCCAGATGATGCTGTGGACCATCATCCCGAAGGCCAGGGTAAGCATTGAAAAGTAGATCCGGGTGTGCCGGACGCTTAAGAAGCCGATGATTAGGGCCCCGACCCCGGCGGCGACTACCCCGGCCAGGAGGCCTAGGATGATGGAAGGATAGGCCAGCAGCACCTTGGCGCAAACGTACGCCCCCAGGGCATAGAAGGCGGCGTGGCCGAAGGAGAGCAGCCCCGTGTAACCGAAAAGCAGGTTAAAACCGAGGCTGAAAATCGCCAGCATTAGGATGGTGGTGGCCAGGTAGGTGGGGTATCGGCCGAGCAGGGGCGGCACAAGGAGTATTGCCAAGGCCGCCCCAAGCCCCAGGATGAGGCCGAGGCGGTTCCGTAGGGTGGGCTTTTTAACGGCCAAAGAGTCCCTCCGGCTTGATAAGGAGTACGGCGGCCATCAGCAGGTAGATGATAAAGAGCTCGAAAACGGGGAAGAGCAAGGTCCCGTAGGCACTCAGGACCCCCACCAGTAGGGAGCCCACGAAAGCACCCCGCAGGTTGCCGAGGCCGCCGATGACAGTGATTATAAATGCCTGGACAATCAGGGCGGTGCCGGTGCCCGGGTCCACCACCCGCACCGGTATGCTGAAGGCCCCGCCCAGGGCGGCCAGCATCGCCGCAAAGGCAAAGACCAGCACGAACACCCGGTAAATATTCAGGCCCAAAGATGCGGCCATCTCCCGGTCGGCCGCGGCCGCCCGGACCGTCTTGCCCCACCAGGTTCGCTCCAGCACCAGGCCCATCACCGCCGCCACCACAATCCCTGCCACGATGACGAAGATGTTGTAGACCGGGAAGCTCCGCCCAAGGACCGGGACCGCCCCCTGGAAGATGGCCGGAACCGGGGGAATAACAAAGAGACCGCCCCAGATAAGCTTGACCAGGTCGCTGAAAATGAGCACCAGGCCGAAGGTCAAGATCAGCTGAAAGGCAGTATCCAGCCGGTACATCGGCCGGAAAAGCAACCGCTCCATCACGGCCCCAAGAAGGCCCACTGTAAGGACCGAAAGGATCACGGCCACCCCGAAGTCGAGGCCCAGCCGGCCGTAGAGGGTGTAAGCCAGGTAGGCCCCGACCATGTAGAGGCTGCCGTGGGCAAAGTTTATAACCCCCAGCACCCCGAAGGCCAGGGTAAGCCCGGCCGAAACCAGCCACAAGTACATGGCCAGGCTCAGCCCAACGAGCCCCTGAAAGATCAGGTTCTCGACCGTCACCCTAAACCCAGACCTGCGGAATTAAAACTTTATCGGCTCAAAGGGCGGCTTCCGGTAGTAGTCTTCGGGCTTTAAGATGACTAGGTCGGCCCCAACGATGGGTATCGGGTACTTTGGGTCCATAACCACCCGGCCGGCGGGCACCGAGTAGACTGCCTGGTGGTCCTCCGGCCGGATATAGCGGTCCCCGGCCGGGGTCTTCAGGCTGAGGCCCTCCAGGGCGGCGATAACCTTGCTGGTATCCAGGCTCCGGGCCTTCTCCACCGCCGCCTTTATGGCGTAGACGGCCGAATAGGTGGTCTCGGCCGAGTAGTTGGGAAACCTGGCCCACCGCTTCTGGAACTTCTCGACAAAGGCCCGGTTCTCCGGGGTGTCGGGGTAGTTGTGAATGTAGCGGGCCGTGGCCCACAGCTTGCCCTTGAAGGCGTTGGCCTGGACTTCCCCCTTAATGCCCTCGAGGACATCCACCGAGCCCCCCATCGCCTGCCACCAGGCCTGGATTTTGTCGAAGACGCCGAGCTGCACCGCTTGCCGCAGGAGTGTCACAGCCTCACCCGCCCACGGCGTCGAGACGATGACATCGGGGTTGGCGGCCATCACCGCGGCGATATGGGACGAAAAGTCAGTCGTAAGGAAGGGCGCCCAGGCCTCGGCCACGAACTCGGCCTCGGGCCGGAACCGCTTCATGTACTCCCTAAAGAGGGCCCAAACTGCCCGGCCATACTCGTAGTCGGCCCCGATGGTGGCAAACCGCCGGGCCTGGGGAAGCTTATCCCGGAAAACGTAAGCCGCTACGATGGCGTCCTGGTAAACCGGAACGCTTATCCGGAAGATGTGCTTTATCTTCTTGTCGTAAACCAGCTCCTCGGTGAGGCGGTGGGTGGCGGCGTGGGTGAAGATGAAGACCCGGTCCAGCTCCGGCAGGATGGGCCCGATGGCCATGGCCACCCCGCTGGAGTCGACCCCCACCAGGAAGTGGGCACCCCAGTCCTGGACGAGCTGGCGGGTATTGCGGACGCCCACGTCGGGCTTGAGCTCCTCGTCCAGCATGCGGGTCTCGACCATGCTGCCAAGGATGCCCCCGTTGGCGTTGATCTCCTCCTTGGCCAGCTCAAGCCCCATGTTGATCTGCCGGCCGTAATCGGCGTGGGCCCCTGAAAGCGCCCCCATCGCCCCAATCTTGATGGTATCGACCCCCAGCGGCTTGGCCTGAGCCCCTGGCTGGGTTGGGGCCTGGGTGGGGGCACAGGCGGCCAGGACCCCAGTGGCACCAACGACAACTGCTCCGCCCAGAAACTCCCGACGGCTGAACCGGCGCATTCCTTTGCCCTCCTTTTCCGCCCTGAAATGACACTTAAAAATATCACCACGTCCGCTCCGGCGTCAAAAATTTTTGACCCCGAGCGGCAGGCCCGCCTAAACTAGTAGTGACCAGCCCGAGGCTAAGGAGGCTCACCATGGTGGAGTCGAAAAAGACCTTCCCCCTCGAGGAGTTTGTTGCGGTCGCCCACCAGGACGTCTTTGTAGACCTCTTAACCCCCCTTCGGTTTCTTGAAAGGGCCGCCAATTTCCTGGCGGATAAGCCAGCCGTTTATTACCGGGACCAGGTCTGGACCTACGCCGACTTTAACCGGCGGGTGCATGCGCTGGCGGCCGCTTGCCGGTCGGCCGGTATCGACAAGGGCGACCGGGTGGCTGTTTTGGCCCCCAATACCCCGCCGATGCTGGAGGCCCACTACGGGGTCCCCCTGGCCGGGGGTGTCCTGGTGCCCATCAACATCCGGCTTTCGCCCGGGGAAGTGGAGTATATTCTTAACCACTCGGGTTCCAAGGTATTCATTATTGACGGACAGTTTCTTCACCTTCTGCCCAGGACCTTGCCCGAGGGCCTCCGTAAGGTGGTGGTCATCCGGGATGAGGGGGCGCCGCCGGAGCTGCCCGGGGAAGATTACGAAAGCTTCATCGGGTCCCGGCTGGGGACCGAAGTCGGGCCTGTGGTCGAAGACGAGCGGGAGCCCATCACCTTGAACTACACGTCGGGTACCACCGGCCGGCCCAAGGGGGTCGTCTACACCCACCGCGGGGCCTATCTTAACGCCCTGGGCGATTGTCTTTCCATCGGCCTTAACGTGAACAGCAATTACCTGTGGGTTGTGCCCATGTTCCACTGCAACGGCTGGTGCTACACCTGGGCCGTCACCGCCGTGGGGGCAACCCACGTCTGCCTGCGCCGGGTCGACCCAGCCCAGATTTTCGACGAGGTGGAGCGGCGGCAGGTAACCCACATCTGCGCCGCCCCAACGGTGCTCATTGCCCTGACCAACTACGGGGTCCAGGCCGGGCGGCGCTTCCCCCATCCGGTGGTGATCGCCACCGGCGGAGCCCCGCCGGCCCCCCAGGTCATCGCCGATGTCGAAGACCGCCTCGGCGGCCGCCTTATCCACCTTTACGGCCTAACGGAAACCTACGGGCCCAACACCCTTTGTGAGTGGCTGGCAGATTGGGACCACCTTACGCTCGAGGAGCGGGCCCGGCTTAAGGCCCGGCAGGGCATCCCTCACCCCACGGCCATCCGCCTCCGGGTTGTGGACGAGCAGATGCAAGATGTGCCCCGGGACGCCCAGACCTTGGGGGAGGTGGTGATGCGGGGCAACACGGTGATGGCCGGCTACTTTAAGGACCCGGAGGCCACGGCTGAAGCGTTCAAGGGCGGCTGGTTCCACAGCGGCGACCTGGCTGTCTGGCATCCTGACGGCTACATTGAGCTTCGAGACCGCAAAAAGGACATCATCATCTCCGGCGGGGAGAATATCTCTTCCGTCGAGGTCGAGGCCGTCCTCTACTCCCACCCAGCCGTCCTGGAAGTGGCGGTGGTTGGGGCACCTGACCCTTACTGGGGTGAGGTTCCCAAGGCCTACGTGGTGCTTAAGCCGGGAATGTCGGCTACGGCCGAGGAACTCATTCGGTGGGTTCGGGACCGGCTCGCCCACTTCAAGGCCCCTAAGAAGGTCGAATTCGTCCCAGAGCTTCCGAAGACTTCCACCGGCAAAATCCAAAAGTTCCTCCTGCGCCAGCTCGCCCAGCAGGAGACCGCAAAAGACTGATGGCCGGTCGGTGGTAAAATTTAAAGTGGGGCCGAGCCGGTCGGGTGGCCGCGGGCCCAAGCCTTCCGGGTCTGGGCCCGAGGAAAGTCCGGGCTCCCACGGGCAGGGTGCTGGGTAATACCCAGGCGGGGCGACCCGCGGAAAGTGGCACAGAAACCAAACCGCCGGGCGGTTTACTTAACCGCCAGGTAAGGGTGAAAAGGTGCGGTAAGAGCGCACCAGCAGTCGGGTGACCGGCTGGCTGGCCAAACCCCACCCGGAGCAAGGCCAAGCAGGGGGCGCTGAGGCGTGCCCGTCCGAGCCCCCGGGTAGGCCGCTAGAGGTGGCGGGCAACCGTCACCCCAGATGGATGGCCACCGCGGCCGGGGAATCCCGGCCGTACAGAACCCGGCTTATAGACCGACTCGGCCCCTTCATTCTTCCGACCCACTCCCCCTTGCGCCCCCGGATGCAGCCCGCTATCATCAAGCGGATAACCTCTGGCGGGAGGATTACGATGTCTGAAGCCGGCACCCTTCCCGACGAGATTCGGGCCCTTATTGGCCGGGAGTCGCCTCCGGTAACGGTTGCGGTCGATACCGAGCAGATCCGGCGGTTTGCCGATGCCATCGGCGACCCCAACCCACTTTATTACAACGAGGACTACGCCCGGTCTAAGGGCTTTCGAAGCATCATTGCGCCCCCAACTTTCCTTACCACCATCGGTCGCTGGCCCTGGCAGCGGCGGGATGAAACCCTATTTCGGATCCCGTACGGCCGGGTGGCTATCCACGGGGAGCAGGAATATGAGTGGTTTCGGCCGGTCCAGGCCGGGGATGTCATCACCATGACCAGCCGCATCGTCGACATCTACGAGAAGGCCGGCCGCACCGGCCGGATGCTGTTTGTGGTTACCGAGAGCCGCTACGTTAATCATCTTGGGGAGCTTGTGGCCATTGCCCGCAGCACCGGAATCCGGAGGTAGCAAGCCGTGGTTGAGTCTAAGCTTTCAGAGATTAGGCCTGGTTTTGAGATTCCGGCCCTGACCAAGGGCCCCATCAGCCGGGTTCAGCTGGCCAAGTATGCCGGGGCTTCCGGTGACTTTAACCCCATCCACCTGGATGACGAGATAGCCACCCAGTCCGGCGTTGGGCCAACGGTCATCGCCCACGGGATGCTCAGCATGGCCTTTGTGGCCCAGATGCTTACCGACTGGGTTGGGCCCGTGAACTTACGCCGCCTGAGTGTGCGGTTTACGGCCATGGTCCGGCCCGGGGATGTTCTCACGTGCCGGGGACGTGTGGAGCAGATCAGAACTGAAAGCGGGAAAACCCAGGCCAACTGCGAAGTCTGGATTGATAACCAGCGGGGTGAACGGGTGCTGACCGGTCGGGCCGTGGTGGACCTACCCCAAGGTTAAGCGGGTCGGTTCCTACCCCACTGGGAAGTGGGCGAGGCTACCATAGGACCTACTGTCAGTCCGCCGACTGCCCAAGCGATTGCGGAGCGGAGATGGTCGAAGGCCGGATCAGGTGCCATTTTATCTGCAGACCTGGGGCCCAATCCCGGACCCCTGCCCTCGACCCGGTGGCCCGGTTCGAGACGGGCCTTACGGCCCTTATGCCGGGCGTTCGCCTGGTGGCGACGGGCCCCCACGAAATTGAGCTGGCCCGGGGGCCCTGGAGCATCCAGGCTGGGCCTTCGTTTTTAAGGCTGGGCTATGAGGGCCTCCGAATCGATTGGGGCGAATTCCAGCAGCTGGCCCGGGCCGCGCTGGATACTTACCTGGACAGCTTCGGGCCGGAGCAGGTCGAGGCGGCAACCCTCGGCTGTACCCTCAGTCTGCGGCCTTCGGCGGCGGACATCCTGGGACGAGTCTTCCGGGTCTACCCGGTGCTTTCCCACCCCCTGGCCGCCCAGGTTGGGGGGTTCCGGCTGGCGGCTACATTCCATACTCGCCAGTCAGACGAGCTTTTCCAGGTCTATTTGGCAGGTCGGGGCGGCGCGGGGTCGGAGGGGATAGGGGTTATTTTTGAGCTGGACTACACCCGCCACTTCCGGAGGCTGGTGGCGGGCGAGGTGGGCAACTGGCTGAGGACAGCGCCCGTCGTGTTTAGGGAACTGCTCCTCGGGAGCCTACGGGAGCCCGATAGTCTGGGCCTTTAAGAAGGGCCGATCCACACAAAGGGCGGCCCCGACTGACCACGGCCTAGGGCGGGCGAAGCCGCCCACCTTGACCCGCATGTCGCCATGCGGGCCCTGCCAATGGCCTGCGTCGGGGCCGCCCTCCGGTGCCGAAGGCGGGATTTGAACCCGCACGGGCTTGCGCCCACTGCGCCCTGAACGCAGCGCGTCTGCCAGATTCCGCCACTTCGGCCCGGTGGAGATAGGGGGACTCGAACCCCCGACCTCGGCGATGCGAGCGCCGCGCTCTCCCAGCTGAGCTATATCCCCGTTAGCTGCCCATTTCGGATTATATGAACCTGAACCCGTACTGTCAAGCGCGGCCGCCTTCCGCCGGTTCGGGACGGCCGGCGGCAACCTCTTTGCGCCGCACCTGCTCGGTCACCTCGGCCTGCCGGGCCGCAAGCCCGGGGCTGAGCTCCACCGGATAGGGCTGCGGGTCATAAAGGGCCTTGTGCCGGTCGTCCAAGGCGGCGAAGTCGGCTAAAAACGCTTCCCGGACCTTCTCTAAGGGGGTGGGGTCGGTCAGGGGCTCGCCCCCGACCATCATCGGCACCAGCAGCGCCTCAGCCGAAGCCTCCGGGGGTTCTTCATCCCGCAGGGCGATTATGTCTTTAACGAACTTCCCGCTGCTATTCCGGAGGCGGAAGACCTGCTTTTCGTCGGCCAGGGTCTGCTTGCCCGGGCTCAGCTTAAGGACCGGCCGGCCGTCATATTTAACCAGTTTGTAGACGATGTCCACCCACGGGGCGTCGGCCGAAACCCCCATCTTTGTCCCCACCCCGAAGCCGTCGATGGGTGCCCCGGCCCGCAAAAGCTCGTCGATGCGGTATTCGTCCATCGCCCCGCTAACGAAGATCCGGACGTAGCCCAGGCCGGCCTCGTCCAGGATCCGCCGCACCTCCTTTGCCAGCGTCTCGATGTCGCCGCTGTCCAGCCTTACGGCCCGTAGCCGGTATCCCCGAGCCTCCAGCTCCTTAGCAACGAGCACCGCCTTCCGGGCGCCGGCGAGGGTGTCGTAGGTGTCGACCAAGAGGGTGGTATTGTTGGGGAAAAGCTCCGCAAAGGCCCGGAAGGCGTCCAACTCGCTGGGGAAACTTTCAATGTAGGAGTGGGCCATGGTGCCCACCACCGGGATGCCGAAGGCCTTTCCGGCCAGCATATTCGAAGTCGAAGCAAAACCGGTGATGTAGCAGGCCCGGGCCACCTTCATCCCGGCGTCAAAACCCTGGGTCCGGCGGAAGGAAAAGTCCACGCATACCCGTCCCCGAGCGGCGTAGAAGCACCGGGATGCCTTGGTTGCCAGCAGGGTCTCAAAGCCAACGGCATTTAAAATAAACGTTTCAAAAAGTTGCGCCTGAATGATGGGGGCCGTGACTTCCAAAATGGGCTCGTTAACAAAAAATATCCGGCCCTCGGGGATGGCCCGAACCTCCCCGGTGAACCGAAACTCCCGCAGAAAGTCGAGGAAATCGGCTTTAAAAAGCCCCAAGCTGGCCAAGTAGCGGAGGTCGTCGTCGGTAAACCGGAGGTGATAAAGATACTTTATAACCTCCTGGATACCGGCGGCCACAAAGTAGGCCCGGTTGGGCGGGTACTCCCGGATGTAGAGGCTGAAGGTGGCCGGGGCAAACATCCGGTTTTCAAAGTAGCTGGCCGCCATCGTCAGCTCGTAGAGGTCCGTAAAGAGGGCAAACTGCCCAGGGTCGGTGTAGTGCAGCGGCTTACCCCAGTTTCGGCCCAAACTTGCACCTCGGCGCTCGGGTTTGGGGGCAGGTTGGGGACCCTTTAAGGTCCGCCACCCCGATTTTATAATACTGCCAGGAGGTGTCCAATGGTGAAGGCAGGCCGCAGGCCCGGTCTGGTCGACTGCGACGTCCACCCCAACATCGGGTCAATAAAGGACCTTTACCCCTACCTACCCAGGCGCTGGGTCGATTACATCGAGGAGACGGGCTTTAGCCAGATTCCCCAAAACCCTTACCCCAAGGGGGCAAACCGGGGAATCCGACTTGATGCCGTCCCCGCGGGCGGGGTTGCCGGCTCGGACTTAGGCCTTATGCGCGCCCAGCTTTTAGATGCCTACCAGGTGGAGTTTGCGATTTTAAACCCCGAGCATAGCTATAGGCTTAACTTTTTGCCCAATGCCGACTTTGCGGCGGCCTTAGCTTCGGCCTTTAACGACTGGCTCATTGTCCAGTGGCTGGAAAAGGACGAAAGGCTTTTGGGCTCGGCGGTCGTCACCACCCAAGACCCGGAGCAGGCCGTAAAGGAGCTTAAGCGGGTGGGAACCCACCCGAAGATTGTCCAGGTGCTTTTGCCGGCTGGGGCCCAGCGACCCTACGGCCAGCGCTACTACTGGCCCATCTACCGGGCGGCCGAAGAACTAGGCCTTGTCATCGGGATTCACTTCGGGGGGACCGGGGTTTCCACAGGCCACCCGCCCACGCCGGTGGGCTGGCCGAGTTTTTACATCGAGTGGCACACCTTAATGCCCCAGGCCTTTCAGGCCCACCTGGTAAGCTTCATTTGCGAGGGGGTCTTTGAGCAGTTTAAAGGCCTAAAGGTTACCCTGATTGAGGGCGGCTTTAGCTGGCTTTTACACGTCATCTGGCGGCTTGATAAAAACTTCCGGTCGTTGAGGTCTGAGGTTCCCTGGCTTAAGCGGTTTCCCTCGGAGTACGTGCCCGAGCACTTTAGGTTTACGACCCAGCCGATGGAGGAGCCGGAAAAGGAGGCCGACCTTTTGGGGGTCATGCGGATGATGGGGGCCGAACAGCTTTTGATGTTTGCCAGCGACTATCCCCACTGGGACTTTGACGACCCGGTCTATGCGCTGCCGCGGGGGCTTTCGGAGGGTGCCCGGGCCAAGATTTTGCGGGAAAACGCCCTTTCCTGGTACGGGTTAAATGGGCAAGCATCCGGTCTGTCGGGTAAGTGAGCTTCCGCCCGGGTCGCGGAAGATTTTGGAGGTATCCGGGCGGTCCATTGGGGTCTTTAACGTTGGGGGAAGGTTTTGCGCGATAAGGAACCGGTGTCCGCATCAGGGTGGGCCTTTGTGTCTGGGCAGGGTTTCGGGGCTCGTTTTGGCCGAGGTTCCTGGGGAGCACCGCTATTTTGACGAAGGGTTTATTTTGCGCTGTCCATGGCACGGCTGGGAGTTCGACATCCGGACGGGTCAGGCCGTGGTGGACCCCCACAAGACCCGGGTGCAGGCCTATAAGGTCAGCGTGGAGCCCCCGCCCCGGGCCGAAACCTATCCCGTCTCCGTCGAAGACCAGATGATTTATGTCCACATTTAGCAGGCCTCAATAACCACCGGTCCGTCGGAGCCCAGGGCCTCTTTAAGGGCCGTCCCAAGGTCGGCGGCGGGCACCTGGCGAAATTCAACCCCGAAGGCCCCGGTCAGGGCTTTAAGGTCCGGCACCGGCTCGTCTAGGCGGGCCAGCTCGGCCTCATCCAGGCCCCGGATTCCCCGCCGTTTCAGGGCGGCCGTCACCCCGCCGTAGGCCCGCCGGTTCCGGACCACAATTCGAACGGGTAGGCGGAACCTGGCGGCAACCCAGAGGCCCCCAAGCCCCCCAATGAGGCCGGCGTCGTCCACCAGGGCGACGTGACGGCGGGTGGGCAAGCCGAGCCAGGCGCCGACGGCGGCGGCCGCCCCCCAACCCCTGACCCCCGGGAGGACCGGCCAGATGGTCGCCGGGTCGGGCCGACGGACCCAGGCCGCGGTCACTGCCGGGTCCTCGACCAGGAGGATGCCCTCGTCGCCCAAATAGTCGACCACGGCCCCGACCACCGGGTCCTGGTCGGTGGGGGCCGCCGGGGCCCGGAGCAAGCGGGCCCGTTCCCCAGCCTGCCGGGCTTCCGCGGTTGTGAGCCAACCTTCCACCCGCGCCCGAAGGGCCCGGAGTCCCGACCCGGGGTCGGCCACAAGCTCGAGGCCCCGGCCGTGGGCCGCAACCCATTCCGGACCCCAAGGGGAGACAGCCAGAACCTGGGCCCCGGGCGGGAGGATTTCCAGCAGGGGGTCGGGGCACGGGCTGGGACGGAGCCGACCAGCTACCACCACCAGGTCGGCCCCGGTCCAGACAAACTCCTCCGGTGCTGGGTATCCGAAGCAGGCCCGGTGACCGGTGGGGAAACCGGGGTACGGCCCGGGGGCAGGGTCTAAAAAGACCGGCAGGCCCAGAAGTTCGGCCAGGGCGACCGCCTCTTCGACGGCCCCGTACCGGACCAGCTCCGGCCCGGCCACCAGAACGGGCCGCTCGGCTGCCAGCAAGAGGTCGGCCGCTTCACGAACGGCGTCGGGGTCGGGGGGCTGGTTAAGGGGCAGAAACTGACGCCGCAGGTAAGGGACCTCGGCCGGCCCGAGGGCGGTCAGCAGTTCTGCCCCAAAGGCCACCTGGACGGGGCCGGCGGGGGGCAGAATCGCCGTACGGGCCGCCACCCGAATCCCCTCCACCAGCTCGGCTGGGTTGGCGGGG
>PSKS01000105.1:0-4431 GCA_040289115.1 Chloroflexota bacterium | reverse complement strand
GGTGGTCGTGGTCGTCCCCCAGCCGGCGCAAGTTTTTGCCCCGGGCCAGGTTGGCCAGGGCAAACCAGGGCTGGTGGGGCACGCTCAGGATAACCCGGCGGCCGACCCGGCAGAGCTCGACCAGGGCGGCCTCCGGGTCGGCCAGATGTTCCAGGACCTCCAGACAGAGGACCAGGTCAGCGGCCTCCGACCGGAAGGGCAGGCGGGCCCCGTCGCCGATGACGTAAGCCGCGCCGAACCGGGAAACCGCAAAGGCGGCGGCCACCGGGTCCGGGTCGAGGCCCACGTACCAGATACGCCTCAGGTCAAGGCGCCCGGCGATGAAGGCCTCGCCGGCGCCCACATCCACCACCAGGGGGCGGGGATTCCCCGCCAGGGCCTCCGCCATCAGGTTGGTGACCTCCCGGTAGAACCTCCCGAGGAGCCAGCGCTGGAGGGGATTTTTCGAGGCGTGCTTTCGGAAATTGGGGCGGGCCCGAACCCGGGCCGTCAGCGGGCCGGCCATCGCTGGCGGTCGCGGGCGGTTTCGGCCCCCACAACCCGGTAGTGGGGAAGCCGTCGGTCCCGGAGCCCGGTTCGCAGGACCATCTCCCCGAGGAGGCCCAGGCTCATAAGCTGAAGGCCCCCCAAGACCAGCAGAACCCCGAGACTCAGCAGGGGCCTGGTCCCGATGGGCTCGCCGAGGGCAACCTTAAGATAGACCAGGTAGAGGTTGATGGCCAGGCCGGCGAAGAGGGCCACCAGGCCCGGTGGGCCGAAGATGTGCAGGGGCTTCTGGCTGAACCGGGTAAGGTACGCCACCGTGAGGAGGTCCAGCAAACCGGCGATGAAGCGGCGGGCCCCGTACTTGGAGCGGCCGTAGCGGCGGGGCCGGTGCTCCACTGGGAGCTCGGTGACCCGGAAGCCCTCGAAGGCGGCCAGGATGGGAATAAACCGGTAGAGCTCCCCGTAAATGCTGAGCCGCTCGATCACCTCCCGCCGGTAGGCTTTGAGGCCGCAGTTGACGTCGTGGAGGTGGACGCCGGTGAGGGTTCGCACGGCCAGGTTAAAAAGGCGGGAAGGCCAGACCTTAGTGAGCGGGTCTTTCCGGACGACCTTCCAGCCGTTGACCAGGTCGTAGCCGTCGGCCAGGGCGGCCAGGAGGCGGGGGACCTCGTGGGGGGCATCCTGGAGGTCGCCGTCTAGGGTCACAATCGGGTCGCCGGTGCTCTCGGCAAACCCGGCGGCCAAAGCGGTGGCCTTGCCGAAGTTTCGAGCGAAGTGAACGACTTTGATGCGAGGGTTGGCGGCGGCCAGCCGGTCGAGAACGACCCCGGAGTCGTCGGTGCTGCCGTCGTCCACGAAAATCAGCTCATAGTCAATTCCTGTCAGGGTGGCGTCGATTTCGGCCACCAGCTCCTCCAGGGCCGGCCGCTCGTTGAAAACGGGCACGACAATGGAGACCCGGTCCGCACCCATCAGCCGCGAGTATAGCCGGTTTGGCCGGGGGCTGCCAAGATGGTTGTCCGCCGTTGCGACGGATAAGCTACAATGGAGCGAATCCCTGGGAGCCGGAGGCGCAAGATGGTTCTGGAGCGGATCCGCTGGCTGGGCCACGCCAGCTTTCTCATCGAGGGCGAACCGACCATCTACATCGACCCGTGGGAGACCCCGCCCGGCCTGCCCCCCGCCGACCTGATCCTGGTCACCCATTCCCACTACGACCACCTTTCGGCCGAGGACATCCGGCGGTTAAGCCAGGAATCTACTACCGTCGTCGGTCCCCCCGATGTTATTAAGCAACTGGGTCGGGAACGCCTCAACCTGGTCGAAATCAGACCGGGCGAGGAGAAGGCCGTCGGGGGGATTAAGGTGCGGGCGGTGCCGGCCTACAACCGGACCAAACACTTCCACCCGAAGGCCAGCGGCTGGGTCGGCTTCATCGTCTACCTGCCCGACGGTTCGGTTTACCACGCTGGCGACACCGACCATATCCCCGAGATGAAGGGGCTTAGGCCGACGGTGGCCCTTTTGCCCGTCGGGGGGACCTACACCATGGACGCCGCCGAAGCCGCCCGGGCCGCCGCCGACATCGAGCCCGAGGTGGCGGTGCCGATGCACTATGGTAAAATCGTCGGCGGCGAGGCCGATGCCCGCCGGTTCCTGGAACTCTACTCCGGCCGTGCCGAGATCCTCCCGAAAGGAAGCCCGAAATGAGGTTCGGATTCTGGCTTAACGCCCAGTTCCCGCCGGGTCCCATCGCCCACGAGGTGGAGGCCCGGCTCAGGCTGGTAAGACTTGCCCGTTCCCTGGGGTTCGACTCCTTCTGGGCCGGCCAGCACTTCCTGGCCGCTCCCTACCAGATGCTTCAACCCATTCCCCTCCTGGCCCGGTTGGCTGCCGAGGTTCCCGGGGCAACCATTGGCACCTGCATCCTGCTACTGCCCCTCTACCAGCCGGTGTTGGCCGCCGAGGAGCTAGCTACCCTGGATATCCTGACTGGGGGGCATCTCGTTTGCGGTTTCGGCCTGGGGTACCGAGATTTGGAGAACGAGGCTCTGGGCAGTCCGCCGGGGGAGCGGGTGGGCCGGTTTGAGGAGGCCCTGCGGGTGATCGCTGGCCTGTGGCGGGGCGGGCGTTTCAGCTTCAACGGCCGCTACTTCCGGGTTCCCGAGTGCGAGGTCACCCTCCTGCCCGTCCAGCGGCCCCGACCGCCCTTTTGGATTGCCGCCAACGGCGACCAGGCCATCCGGCGGGCGGCGCGGTTGGGGGATGCCTGGATAATCGCCCCCCACAGCCCCATCCCCGTCATCAAGAGGCAGCTGGAGCTCTACCGGCAGGGCCGGCAGGCGGCGGGCCTGGGACCGCCGGTGGCGGTCCCCATCCACCGGGAGGTCTACGTGGCCCCCACTGAAAGGGAGGCGTGGGAGCACGCCGAAAAGTACATCGGGCCCAAGTATGAGGCCTACCGGCAGTGGGGACAGGACCGGGTCCTCCCGGCGGACGACCGGTTCTACGAGGACTTTAAAACCCTGGCCAAGGACCGGTTTATCATCGGCACCCCCGAGGGCGTCCGGGAGCAGGTGGAACGCTTCCGAGCCGAGCTGGGAATAACTCACCTGCTCATCCGTAGCGAGCCACCGGGGATGCCGGCCGAGCTGGCCGAGCGTAGCCTGCGCCTACTGGGCGATAAGGTCATTCCTTACCTGGCCGGTTAGGCGGGAGTATAATGGTTGGTGGCGATGCGCTTCGAAAAATACCTGGACGAACTGGCTAATCCCGACCGGCCCCTGCGGGTCTCCCAGCTGGAACGACTCGCCAACCTCGATCCGGAGGACCTGGCGCTGGTGCGGGAGCGCTGGCCCCGAATTCCGGCCGACCGCCGTCGCCGGCTACTGACGGAGGCCGCCGAACTTGCCGAAGACAACGTCGAGCTTAACTTCGACGGCCTCATGCTGGTGGGCCTTGAGGACCCCGATGCCGGGGTCCGGGCGGCGGCCGTAGCGGGCCTCTGGGAGAACGACAGCCGCAAGGTGCTGGTCCGGCTTCTCGCCCTGGTGGAAGGGGACCCCGCCGAGGAGGTCCGGGCGGCCGCGGCGGTGGTTCTGGGCCGGCACTGCGCCCGGGCCCAGGCCAATGACCTGCTCCCCAGGGACAGTGCCAGGCTCCGGGAGACCCTGCTGCGGGTGTTTGACACCGAGGGGGAAAGTGTGGAGGTTCGACGCCGGGCGCTGGAGGCGTTGGGGGTCTTTGATGACGAGCAGGTGGCGGCCGCCATCGAGCGGGCCTACCGGCATACCGATAGGCGGCTGCGGGTGAGTGCCCTTTACGCCATGGGCCGAAGCTGCGACCGGCGCTGGCTTCCCCTGCTGGCCGAGGCCCTTTCCAGTCCGGACCCCGAGGTCCGGTTTGAGGCCGTCCGGGCCTGCGGCGAAATCGGCGACCGGACGATGGTTGGCCGGCTGGTGAGCCTGCTGGACGACCCGGACCTGGAGGTGCGGCTGGCGGCCATCGGGGCCCTGGGGAAGATCGGAGGTGGGGCTGCCAAGCGGGTGCTTCAGCGGTACCTGACCCATCCCGACGAGGCCGTCCGGGACGCCGCCGACGAAGCCCTGGGCGAGCTCGGGTTCTTCGAAGACCCCCTCGGCCGCTCCCTGGTTTAGGCGGAAGGATAATCGGCCGCCAGGGCCAGGGCGCCATAGAGGCCGGAGGCGTCGCCCAGGCCGGCCCGGATGATTTTGACCCCGTCCCGGTAGGCCGGCATGAGCCGCCACCCTAATTCGGCCCAGATGGTCGGTTCCAAAAGGTCAAAGGCATGGGCCACCCCGCCCCCGATGACCACCTTCTCGGGGTCAAAGGTGTGGATGACGGCCACCAGCCCCAGGGCCAGGTAGCGTCCGGCTTGCTCAAGGATTTCCCGGGCGTCCGGGTCGCCCCGCCGGGCCAGCATCT
>PSKS01000104.1:0-4590 GCA_040289115.1 Chloroflexota bacterium | reverse complement strand
ACAGGCACCGCACTGGCTGGTATCGCAGCCGATGTGCGTGCCGGTGAGCCCCAGCACGTCGCGCAGGTAGTGCACCAGGAGCAGCCGCGGCTCCACCTCGCTCTGATACTGCCTCCCGTTCACCGTTACGGTGATCGCCCGCCTGGTCATCGTGACCTCCTGACCGTCGTGTCACCGGATCCGCCGTTCGCGAAGATGTTGCCGTCGCTATCGCCCGATCTTCCCCTCCATGCACTTAAAGAACTGGCTAATCATCAGCTTGGCCGTCACACCGAGCAGGCGCTGCCCGACGCTTGCTACCCGGCCGGTGACGTCCGCGTCGCCGCTGTAGGCCACGACGGTGCGGTCGCCGTCGGCGCTGAGCGTCATCACGCCGCTACCGCGAATATGGCCGATGGCGCCGCCGCCGTCCACGCTCATGCGATAGCGGTAGGGCGGCTCCTGGTCGGAGAGGCGGATCTGCGCCGTGCCGGAGCCACTGATCGGTCCCACCTTGACCCGCATCGCCACTTCATACAGGTCCGGACCGATCTGCTCGAACTTCTCCTTGCCAGGAATGCACTGGGCGATCATCGCCGGGTTGAGCAGCGTCTCCCAGACCGCCTGCAGCGGCGCGTCGAACGTGTGGTTCCCTTCCAGGTGCATGGTCCCCCGCTAGGCTTGTTCCTCGTTACCCGCCGTGCGTCACCGTGACGATTGTACTGTGTGCCGGCCACGGTGCAGCCCTCCGCCGCTCGTCGCTTTCCAGAGGAGAACGCGCCTGGGCGTCGCGCCGGGTCGACAGGGTGCCGATGATACGGCCGGCAGGTAGCGACCATGCTAACACGGCCCGCCTTCGTGTCAACCGCGCTTGAGGCCGATGAAGGCACCCGCATGGAAGTGGACACGGATTCCGGCGCAGATGGCGGCCTTTTCGGAGCGGATGTAGGCCTGGGTGGCATCGATACGCACCACGGGCTTCCACCCTACGGGCGACCCATTGCCGTAAGTGGGACTTCCAGCGCTTCTGTCGCTACCCCTCCCGTCTCCCTTGAGCAGGGCGGCCCCCAGACAACGTTATGCCACCGCCCCCGGCTGGAGGAAACGCTCAGCTGGCCTCCACCACACGCTGGCCCCCAGATCTTCGACGACCGCTCTGGCGGCGTTGTAGCCAGGCCCGAGGGTGATCATCCCTCCGGGGTGGGCGGAGGCGCCGGCCACGTAGAGCCCTCGTACCGGCGTCCGGTAGCCTGAACAGCTCTTGTGAGGCCGTTGCTGGCCCAACTGCCCGGGAAGGTATGCGCCGTGGTTAATGGAACCGCGCCGCATGGTGGAGAGCCGGCGCTCCACATCCCGGGGGCTATAGACGAATTTGGTCAGCACCTTCGCCGACGCTAGATTGGGAGCGAACTCCCGCCATACCTCTAGACAGCGGTCAGCATAGGACTCTTTGAACCTATCCCAGTCCTCGTCCACCAGATTGTAGGGAGCTGGCGCCTCCCAGCGTAGCGTGTGCAGCGGCCCAAAGGGCCCCTCGGCGGCCTGCAAGCGGTCATGGGCTGAGGTACAGGTGAGCCAGGCCAGGAAGTAGCTCGGGCGGCCGCTTTCCACAGCCTGGAGATGACGCAGCACGTCGGCAGCAGACTCCACACCGACGAAGGCAACGAGGGCCCTGTCGACATCGGCGTTGAACTCAGCGGCCCGGTAGCGAGGGGACTCCCCCTTGATCCCGTAATGGGCGGTAAAGTAACTCCAGCTCTCCCATTGCCATCCCCTGACCGCTGCAGTCAGATCCGGGGAGAGATTCGTCTCCCCCACGAGCCTGAGGAAGGTCTGCTGCGGATCCAGGGTGCTCACTAGGGCACGAGCGCGGAACTCCCGCCCGTCGGTGAGCGCGACGCCTGCAGCGGAGCCATCCTCGAAGACCAGATGGTCTGCCTCAGCCCACTCCAACAGCTCCCCACCGTTAGAGACGATGGTCTGATACAGGGCGGCAGCCAGGGAGTAAGAGCCGCCCTGCACTAGAGAACAGTTCATCATACGATTGAGGAAGAAAGGGACGAGGTGGCCGATGTCCCGGGTCTGGGGAGAGAGACCCCACATGGTCGCCAGCATCAGCATGGCGCCCTGTACTTTCGGGTCTTGGAACCGGTAGGAGTCTATAACCTCCTGGGGGCTCAAGTCGGCCAGTCTGGCCAGCCTACGTCCGGCCTCGGTCTGGTTGAGGAGCTCACTCTGTTCTGCCTCCTCAAGGGGTGGAGCGTAAAGGGAAGGGATGATGACCTGCTCGCACATCTCTTTGAAATCGGCATACATGCTCTGGAAAGGCTCGGCGTCCTGTGGCGAAAGGGCCTTCAAGGACTCCACAGACCTGTCGGGATCGGAGTAGAGCACCAAGGCCTTGCCGTCCCGGTACAGGAAGGCAAGCTGGGCTTCCGGCCTTATAAAGAAGACGCCCTTGCTTGCCAGATCCAAGTCCCGATAAGGGGGCATGAGGTCTCCGAGGAGCATGTAGAGAGCGTGGGTATTGTAGCGGAAGGGAGTGCCGAAGTCCTCGGTATAAAGGCCTCCTCCGGCCTCATGGCGCCGTTCCAGCACCAGGACCTTTAGCCCTGCCTTATCCAGATAGGCAGCGCAGGTCAAGCCATTGGGGCCGCCACCGATGACTATAGCATCGTACTGGGGGGACATCGCATCACCTCCTCAGGAGACGATGAGGCTAGGCAGGTTGCGCAGCAACCACTCCAGGGGCCGATGCCGCCACCAGGGCTGATGTCGGATGCCGAGGTCCTCGGCCACCAGGCAGGCGCAGTTGTAGCCTGGGGCCATCCACGTGGCGGCTACCGGCCAGACGCTGTTGGCCATGTAAAGCCTCTTGACCGGCATCCGGTAGGGCATCCGGGTGAGGATCCACTGGTCTTCGGAGAAGTCGCCACCGACTATGGCGCCCCCGACGGCGGCCGAGTTGTAGCGCCAGACATCGAGGGGAGTCTGGATCCACTGCTTGACGATCTTGTCCTTGAACCCTGGTGCCAACTCCTCCATGACGTCGTTTCGTCTCGCCGCTATCTCCTCTCTGAGGTCGTCCCAGCGCTCGGGGCCTCCTTCAGCGGGCAGATGGAAGGGGAGTGGCTCTTCGCTGCGGAAAACGATGTATCCCTCCGGCGAACGGCCTTTAGGGTCGATGGCGCTGAAGTCCGAGAGTTCGGCGTTCAGACCGTCAAGCCGCTCGTTGTTCTGCATCGCTAGGAGCCACTCTTTGCATTGGGCCCAGGAGTCCCAGGCCTGGTAGAAGTCGGCTGTCCTGGAAATGTCCGGGTTCCATCTCTCTGACTTCCAGATAGGCCGGTCCTTCAGGATCCAGAAGGAGAGGCAGCCGCCCCGATAGTAGGTCTTCCAGTACTTCATCTTGGCAGCCAGCCGGGAGTCGATGGAGCGCATTACGTCTTCGCTGATGAGGTCGAGCGTCAGCTTGGCCCCCACGTCGCTTATGACAGCCTTGTCGGCGTAGATGACCTGGCCAGGGTAAGCGGCGTCATCGGCTAGGCGGACACCTATGGCCTCTCCATCACGGATGATGATCTGCTGGACGGGGCAATTGTGGAGGATGACCCCGCCGTGGTCCAGGAAACAGCGGGTGACCGACTGAGCGACGTTATAAATGCCGCCTATGTTCCATCCCGCGGCACAGATCAAGAGGAAGGAGGCTAGGACAGCGAAGGAGCCATGCCCCATGGCCAGGATATGGCCGGCATAATGGTGAGCGGCGAAGATGGCGAGAGTCCTGCGGATATGGTCACTCTCAAACAGCTCCTCTAGGAGCTGGACGCCATTGATCCTACTGAAGGTATCCGGGTCGATGCCCACGTACCGGCCCAGGCCCATGGCCATCTCCATCACGCGGTCAGGCTCGGTCTCAGGGGCAGTGAAACACAAGGTCTCAGCGATCTCCACGGCGTCCTTCAGGAGCCCTGTCTGCAGCCGCCTGATAGTCCTGCCGTCCCTCTCCGAGAGGCGGCCAAAGGAGCGGGCCGTCTGATCCGGATCCAGGTATACGAGGACATTGACCCCGTCCTTGTGAGTGGTGCCGTTGGGCGCTGGCGCATAGACAGCCTTGTATCCATACTTCTCTAGCTCCAGGTCCTCCACTGCCGGGGAGAGGGTGGACCAGTTCTGAGAAGCGTGGGGGTCCATGATGGCCCCTGGCCAAGGGTCGGAGGTGGGAGCGAAGGTCCCCACCTTGTGCCGCTTCTCGACCACTGCCACCCTTAGCCCTGCCTTTTGCAGATACGCCGCCGATGAGAGACCTCCTGAAATGCCGCCACCTATGACTACGACATCGAACCGCATAGCCATGACACATACTCCCTAATGAGCACATCGATGGCTCTTGACCCCCGCTGTCAGCGGCAGATGCGGGGCCACCCCCGTATTGTAGACAGGCGGGGAAGCACTTGAGTTTCCTTAACTTGCCCGGATGTTGCTGCTTCTTGCACAGAGATGGGGCGGAGTCAGGGGGACCGTGACCGTCCGGTAGTGGTCCATCACGTGTATAAGGGGACTCGGAATTCGGTGAGGCGCTGAAGGTATCCTCCCGCAGCGCCGAGGAAG
>PSKS01000023.1:0-32772 GCA_040289115.1 Chloroflexota bacterium | reverse complement strand
TGTTGCGATGAAGAATGCAGCCCTCAATCTCTGTCTTGCCGCCGGACGAGCTTCGCCCCGCGCCGCACGGAAGCCCGGAAGCCATGTCAGACCAGCAAGCCTTATGGGAGTTGATCGCTTCACTGCCAGTGGGCGACGGGCCTGACGGCATCGCCTACAATCAGATCCGCCGGGTAGCGGACGGTCACTAGGGCCGGAGGCTCTCACCGTGTCAGCTGATGGAACGGTTTATCTGCTCGACTCCTTGAACAGACCCGTGGTCGAGGTGTCGAAACAGGGCGCGACCAAGCGCGTCCCGATTCCAGGCTCTGACTACCCTCGCGACATTGTGGAGTCCAATGGCGTCCTCTACGTCCTGGACAACTGGAAGATCATCAAGATATCCCTGTCAGGTGCGCCACTCAATTGAGTACAGGCTCTCCCAGGGACTCCGGTTGGATCAGGTATACCGACTCTGGGCCGGACGGGGCACCGTGAAGGTAGTCGAATCCTTGCCGGCATCGGTCGACCTGACCGTCTATCTCAGGCAGGGCGAAAAGCTCGGACCAGGTATCTCCGGTTCCGACGGGAGGCGCTGGACCGGTAGGTTCGCAGGGTTCACCGAAAGTCATCTGGGAACCATAGACGGTTCCACGGGTACCTTCCGCTAGGGGACAAACCGCAAGATGATGCCGCCGCTGACGGCTCGCCGGCGGCCGACAGGGCAGAAACCCGCCGTCCCCGAGGGCTTGGGTCACCCGGGCCAAGATGGGCGAGGTAAACGTTGGGCGCAAGGCCGCACAGCATTGAGCCCGCCATAAAAAGCGCCGCAGCAGGCCGAGGCCTTCCCCCCAGCCGTCCCGCCACCGGCATAACGACGGTCCGGGCCAGAGCGTACATGCCGTCGGCGTCCACCCCGCCCAAACCAGCGGTGCCTGGTGGTTCCCGGTAACGGCCGGCATGGTGACGGCCACGATGGTGCCTTCGATGGAGAACCTAAGCAGGCTGAGCGAGGCTGCGGCGAAGAAAAGATGGCGACTGCGGTCGGGCGGCCGGCCTAAGTTGTCCCCAACTATCGCGCCGGGCCTCACCCAAGACAACGGCAGGCCCTGTTTTTTTCGGGCGCGGCTGCCGATAAGTATTCCTGGTGATTGCGTTGTCCAATGATTCCCAGGCAACCCCCCTCCAACCGGGTTGGCCTGGTTGGGTTCAGGCCCCGGCGCCGTACGCGGGCGCCCGCAATCAACTCCGTGTGGGTAGGATATGCGAGTCGAAGAACGATTTCTCCGTCGCTACGCCTTCTTGGCCGATGAACCGTACCCTTTCGACAAGGCTCCGGCCGAACCTTACCACCTGCCCCACGGGGGCCACATCGACTGGCTGCTGGCGGCAACCGGGGTGGGCCGGCTGGCCTCCGTGGAGGGCTTGCTCTTGGGCGAACATGACCAAGAGACCTGGGCCAAGGGCCCGCCCCGCCAGCTAACCTTGCAGGGCCCGGGGGTGAGCGCCGGTGACCTGAAGGCCTGGCTTGAGGAAAGCTGGGAGTACTACCGTCGGGTCGGCTACCTCGGCTTTGAAATACGCGACCCGGCCTCGGGCCTGAATCAAATCCGGCAGGTGCTCTGCCTCTGGGTCGTTTACCGGGGCCGGGCCCCCTGGGCCGAGCCCTTTCTCCGGGACTTTGAGCCCACCGGCGTCTGGAAGGTCGAACCGCCCCACCTTTGGTATGCCAAGCTTGCCTCGGCCCTGGAACGGCCGGCGATGCGGGGCTACCCCGACCTGGCCGTAACCCACGTTTGGGAGGTGGTCGAGCGGGTTGACCCCCATCCCGACGCCCTGTACATCGCCTTCTGGCGGCTCAGGGAGCCCTGGGACCAGCCACAAGCCGAAGAGCTGCTAAAGCTCCTTAACCAGCTGGCCCGGGCCGCCAACGCCGAATCCGACCCGTCCCTGACTAGCCCAGGTTTCCTAATGCCCCTATTCTGCGGGAGTCTGCTGGTCGTCGACGGCTGGCATTTTCCGGTGGACCGACGCCGCTACGGCTTTTCCAACCTCCCGGTCGGCCGAGCTTACAGCCTGGTGCAAGTCCGGGTTGCCGTAAGGCACGCCCTTAAAAGCAGACCCCACCCAGCGTCCACTCCCCAGTGGGGGTCTTCTGCCGCGCAGCCGGCGGAACCGCCGACCCGGCTACCCCCAAGGCTGGCGGCTGCCGTGAGCCTGCTGGCCGGCCTCGGGTTCAGCCCGGCCGAGCTGGAGAGCATTGCGGGTGCCCTAGGCCTTGGGCCATCGGAACGCAAGGCTTTGCTGGAGGCGGCCGCCCCGGTCGGCCCCGCAGGTTCCGGTTCTGTAGAACTTTTTATTCGGGTGCAGTGCGTCTTCAGGGATGACCTTAAGGTGCGGGCCCTCGACCTCTACCGGGCCTACGTGGAGTGGTGCCGGGAGGGCGGGCTCAGTCCCCTCACGCAGCAGGCCTTTGGCCGGGCCATCAGGCGGCTGGGCGTCGTGGCCTACCGGCAGGGCAGGACCGGCCGGGTATTTTACCGGGGTATCGGCCTCAGGTCCAACGGACGCTGACTGTTTACTCCCGGTAAAACTCCAGTCCGGCCAGGATCAGTCGGGCAGCATCAACCTGGTCCGCCGGAACCTGGACGCGGACGCCGCCCGCCCCGATGCCCAGGGCCGGGAAGAGGGGTATATCCCCCGGATGGACCCGGGCGGGAATTCCGGCCTCCCGGAGCAGCTGGCACCAGAGCTCAGCCACCAGCAAGTTTGGGGCGGTGGTCAGGTCGGCCCAATCCTTCCGGCGGGCGGTCATTCTACCGGGGCTCCCAGGTCCGGGCCCGGAAGACGAGCCGGATCGGGTTTCCAATGAACCCATAGGCTGCCCGAAGCTGGTTTTCGAGGTATCGTTGATACGAGAAGTGGACCAGCTCCGGGTCATTGCAGAAGAAGACGAAGGTAGGAGGGTCAGTCTCGGCCTGGGTTGCGTAGTAGACCTTGAGCTGACGCCTCCCCCGGCGGGGAGGCGGGTGGCGGAAGAGAGCCTCCCGCAAAAGCTCGTTTACCTCCGAGGTAGGAATCCGCTTCCGGCGCTCGGTTCGCACCAGTATGACCTGGTCCATAAGCTCCTTGATCCCCTGTCTCAGCTTGGCCGAGATAAAGACGATGGGGGCGTAATCTAAAAACTTAAGCTCGGACCGAACGTGGGCCTCGTAGGCCCGGGTGTCCTTGTTCGCCACCAGGTCCCACTTGTTCAGGGCAATTACCACCCCCTTGTAGGCGTCGACGATCAGGCCCCCAATATGGGCATCCTGGTCCGTCACCCCCTCGGTGGCATCCACCATCAGAATGGCCACATCACACCGCTCAATGGCCTGAATGGCCCTCAGCACGCTGAACCGCTCAACCCCGGGCTGAACCCTGCCCCGGCGCCGAATGCCGGCAGTATCGATGAGCAGAATTGGCGTCCCATCATACTCAATCAGGGTGTCCACCATGTCCCGGGTGGTTCCGGGCACCTCGCTTACGGCGGTCCGCTCGTAGCCGACGATGGCGTTAAGGAGCATCGACTTGCCCACATTGGGCCGGCCGACAATGGCCACCCGGGCGAAAACCTCCGGCTCCACTTCGGCCTCGGCCGGGGGCAGTAACCCAACGACCCGGTCCAGCAGGGTATCGATACCGATGCCGTGGAGGGCGCTTATCAGGACGGGCTCCCCAAGGCCGAGGGCGTAAAACTCGCCCAGCTCCAGCCGTTCCGGCCGGCCTTCAGCCTTATTTACGGCCAGGATGACGGGCTTCCCCGACCGCCGCAGAAGTTCGGCCGCCTCCCAGTCGGCGGCCGTAAGGCCGGTGCGGCCGTCGCCGACGAAAATGACCAGGTCGGCCTCCTCAATGGCCCGCCGTACCTGGGCCTGGACGGCGGCCTCCAGCTCCGACTCGCCCCCGGGCTCAAGGCCGGCAGTATCTACCAAGTAAAAGGCCCGCCCCCGCCATTCGGTCCGGGCGTAAAGGCGGTCCCGGGTCGTTCCCGGCTCCTCATGGACAATGGCCAGGCGCTGGCGCAGGATGCGGTTAAAAAGGGTCGATTTTCCCACGTTGGGGCGGCCCACGATGGCGACTATAGGTACGCCCATAAGGGGCCTCAGCGGGTGATGGTGAGGGTTCGACGCTCGGGCCGAACCCTGACTAGGCTCAGCTCGCTGGGAAGGGCAACCCGGGGCGCTACCTCGAAGGTGCCAGGGCCCAGGCCGCCGGCATCCACCGTGACGGATATCGCCCGGGGGTCAGTATTGGCCAGGACCGGCACCGGGCCGGAGACCGTGACCTCGAAGGGATCGACCTGGGCCTTAAGTCCCGGGCCCAGGTTCACAACCGCCGGGGCGACCAGGAAGGTCCGGGTGCCCATCGTGGGGACGATGGTGAGCCGGACGTTAACGGTGGGCTGGCCCACTACGGTGACGCCGTCGGGCAGAAGCAGCCGCACATTGCGGGCCTGGGTCGAACTTAATCCGTCAATGGAGATCAGCTCCGTCCGCAGGTTGCTTATGTTTTCGACCGTCTCCTTGGTTCCGACAACGGTGACGATGGCCGGGTCGACGGTTATGGCTTGCACCCAGTAGCCCGGGGCCGGGTCGCCGGTGACGGAGGCAATGACCGAAACCTGCCGCTGGACCAGGACCTGTTCAATGGCCACCTCGACCGTCACCACCTCTGGGTCCACCGTGAGGCCGCCGACCGGATTCCCCTGCGCATCCAAGAGCCTCACCGGCAGGTTCTGGACGATGGTGGACCGGGCCGACTCGAGGCGCACCACCGCCACCACCGACCGGACCTGGCGCACCAGGGGGTCCGCCCCCCGGACCGTCACCGTGTCGGGCGACACCCGGGGCGACCGGTTAATGTAACCCACCGGCGGGGTCCCTTCTAACTCCACCCGGACGGTGAAGCTTTCCTGTCGCAACGGCTCTAGGCGCACGGTAATGGCCGGCGGAATCACCTGCAAAACCCGAACGTTGGGGTCCGAAGAGGTCACCTGAACGGGCACCTGCTGGACCCCCTCCCGGGCGTTGCGCAGGTCGACCACGGCCCGGAAGCTGTTAGGCCGGAGCCGTGACCAGGAGTCTTCGGGGGCGCTGATGCGGACGGTAACCGGTTCGAGGCTGCCCGGGGGGTAAACTTCCAAGTAAGCCGGCTTGTTGACTAACTCCACCGGGATTTGAATGGGGAATGTCCCCTGCCGGGAAAGGGCCTGGTCGTTGCCGACAAAGAACCAGAGGACCAGTGCCAGCAGCAGCGAAATAACGGCCAGTTGGTAATTCTCCCGGATGGACCGGAGGGTTTCGGCCGCAAGGAAGCCCACCACCCAGAGAATGGCACCCAGCCTTTCGCTGGCCTTCTGAAGCATGCCTTAAGCGTGTCCGAATTTCCGGGCCGGTTTCCAGATGGGGGGACGGGTATCCTCCCACCCCAGGAGCTTGACGAGCCAGGCCCTGAGCTGGTCGGGGCTCAGGTTGCGGTGAAGCTGGCCGTTCTGGGCCAGGGAGATCTGGCGGGTTTCCTCGGAGACAACCACCGCGATGGCGTCCGTCTGCTCGGTGATGCCCATGGCCGCCCGGTGGCGGGTACCTAGGTCGGCTGGGCCCGACTCGGCGATGGGCAGGACGCACCCGGCGGCGATAACCCGGTCCTCCCGCATGATGACAGCCCCGTCGTGAAGGGGCGAACCCGGCTGGAAAATACTCAGCAGAAGCTCCACCGACGGGGCGGCATCGAGCCGGACACCCGTTTCGGCGTGGTCTTCAAGGCCGGTTTCCCGCTCGATAACGATGATCGCCCCAACCCGCCGGCTGGAGAGCCGCTGACAAGTGGTAACGATTATGTCAACAATATGGGGCCTGGGGGTGTGGGCCCGGAGCAGTTCGGGGACGTTGGTTCGGCCGATCCGTTCCAGGGCACGCCTCAGCTCGGGCTGAAAGAGGACCGGAACGGCCACCAGCAGGGCGGGAAGGGAATTGCGTAGCAGCCAGTTCAGGGTTGTCAGCTGCAGCAGGCTGCCCAGGATGTGGGCGACAACCAGCAGGGCGATGGCCCCCCGCAGGACGGCCATGGCGGTGGTACCCCGGAGGAGGAGCAGGAGCCAGTAGAAGATAAAAGCGATGATTAAAATATCGAGGATACTACCCGGCCTAAAGCTGCTGAGCGCCCCGGCCGCAACCTCCCGTAACTGCTCAACCAACGGCGGCATCAGAGCCGGTCAAACACCCACAACAAAATCGCCTTCTGCCCGTGGAGCCGGTTCTCCGCCTGGTCAAAGACGACGGACCTGGGCCCGTCGATTACGTCCGGGTCCACCTCCTCGCCCCGATGGGCCGGCAGGTCGTGCATGAAGACGGCGTCCGGGGCGGCCGCGGCCATAAGTTCGGCCGTAACCCGGTAATTAGCAAAAACCTGGCGGCGGACCTCGGCCTCGGCCTCCTGACCCATGCTGGTCCAGACGTCGGTGTAGACCACGTTGGCGCCTCGCACGGCCTCCCACGGGTCGTTTAAAAACTTTACGTCCGCCCCGGTCATCTTCGCCCGGCCCAGCGCCGCCTGCTTCACCTGGTCGGGAACCTCGTAGCCTGGGGGCGAGGCCAGCCGGATATTGAGGCCCACGCTAGCGGCGGCCAGCACCAGGCTATTGGCCACATTGTTGCCGTCGCCGATGTAAGCCAGGGTGATGCCCCGGAAGCCCCCGAAGCGCTCATGGATGGTTAGAAGGTCGGCGATGGCCTGGCAGGGGTGCTCGAAGTCCGAGAGGGCGTTTATTACCGGGACCCCGGCCCAGCTGGCGAGCTGAACGACGGTTTCGTGGCGGAATGTCCGGGCGGCAATGGCGTCCACGTAGCGGCCCAACACCCGGGCCACGTCCTCGACAGGCTCCCGCTGGCCCAGGCCCACCTCCTGCGGCGAAAGGTAGATGACCCGGCCGCCCAGCTGGGCCATCCCCACGTCGAAACTCACCCGGGTGCGGAGGGAAGGTTTTTCGAAAAGGAGGGCGAGGGTCCGGCCGGCAAGGGGTGCGTCGGCCGGCCGTTTCTTTAAGTCGGCGGCTTTCTGGATAAGAAAACCCGGAAGGTCGACCGGGGTGTCCAGTATGGCGAGAAAGTGGCGCCCCATCAGTACCATTATATGGTTGGGGAGCTGTGCCGAACAAGGGTCCGGCGCGTTTGGTTCCGTCCCAGAGCTGGTGGGCTGAGGTTATTGACATAAACGCTAGTTTGTCAAAAACGGAGCAGACACCCCCTTATGCTTGGGCAGAAGGAGATGTCTGCCTTAAAGACCGAACCCGAGGGCCGCCCAGCGGCACGGTAAGTCCGCGCCCGAAGGGCTTGGTCGGGGTAGCCCGGGCTGGTGAGGCCAGTTTCACCGGCCGGGCCAGGCCGACAGCCGAGACCTTGACTTAAAAACACCGATGGGCATTCTCCCGGGTGAAACTAAAAATTTGATATAAGCGTCAACAGTTTATGTCAAGTTTGCGGGCCACCATTCAGTCCCACTTGGCCTTGACTATCTTACCGAGTACTCGGAGAGGGCGTCTCATGCTCCATACGTGTTGAACTCATGCAACAGCTGGTAATGGGAAAGCGTCAGCAGCTAAAATCCTGGGGCTTTAAGAGGCCCTTTAAGGAGGAGACAATGGCAGCTTTCTGGGAACTCCGGCCCTATTCGCGGCGGCAGTTTTTAGCCAAAACCATGGGGGCGGCGCTGGGCCTGGGACTTATTGGTTGCGCCCCTGCGTCCCCGTCCCCTTCCGAGCCAACCCAGGCGCCCGAGCAACCTCGCTACGGTGGGGAGCTCATCCATGCAGTTGCCGCCGAACCGCCGTCCCTCGATGCCCACCGGGAGACAACCTACGCCTTGATCCACAGCGTGGCACCCTTTTACAGCACGCTGCTTAAGTTCGACCAGAATAACTACCCGAAGATTATCGGAGATTTAGCCGAATCGTGGACGGTGTCTTCGGACGGGCTGGTTTATGAGTTCAGGCTGCGGGAAGGGGTCAAGTTCCATGATGGAAGCCCCCTTACCAGTCGAGATGTGGTGGCAACTTACAACAAGGTCATCTTCCCGCCGCAGGGAGTTTTCAGCGCTCGCCAGGGCCTTTACTCGGTCGTGGATTCGGTGGACGCCCCCGACGGCCGAACCGTCAGGTTTAGACTCAAGTACCCTTCGGCCTCCATGTTGGCTAAATTCGCCTCCGGTTGGAACTGGATATACAAGGCCGAAATTATTGAAAAAGATCCCCGTTGGTACGAGAAGAACGTGCTGGGAACCGGGCCTTTCAAATTCGTCGAATACGTCCCCGGTTCCCATATTGTCGGCCGGCGCAATGAAGACTATTTCATCAAGGGCCGGCCCTATCTGGACGGCTTCCGGGCCGTGTTTATAACCGACCCCTCGGCCCTGGTGGCTGCCATCCGGAGCGGACAGGTGCTGGTAAGCTTCTGGAATCTTTCGCCCCAGCAGCGGGATGACCTGGTTCGGGCCCTGGGGGACAAAGTGGTGGTCCAGGAGAGCCCCCTGCTCAACCTGGCCGCCTACGTGGTCAACAACACAAAAAAGCCTTTCGACGACCCGAGGGTAAGGCGGGCCCTTACCCTGGCCATCGACCGCTGGGGCGGCGTCGGCTACCTTTCGCAGTTCACTTCCTATCGGTGGGTCGGCCTTCTGGTGCGGCCGGGCGGGCCCTTTGCTATGCCAGAGTCGGAGCTCGAAAAGCTGCCGGGATTTTGGCGGGACATAAACAAGAGCCGGGAGGAGGCCCGTCGGCTTTTGCGGGAGGCCGGGGTCCCCGAAGGCTTCGCCTTTGTGCTCAAGAACCGAAACATTGAGCCTTACCCGTCCATGGGGGTGTTCCTCATCGACCAGTGGCGGCAGATTGGGCTAAGGGTGGAGCACCAGCTTCTGGAGACGGGCCCCTGGACCCAGGACCTGCGCACCGGCAACTTCGACGTCACCCTCTATTCTTACCCGGGTGATGATGACCCCGATGTTCTGCTCTTACTTTTTCTGTCTCCAGAAAAGAGCCCCTCTAATTATGCCCGCTACCGGGACCCGGTCCTGGACGACCTTTACGACCGCCAGAGCCGGGAGCTGGACCCCGAAAAGCGCAAGCAGCTGGTGTGGCAGTTTGAACGGCGGGCCGTCGGGGAGATGGCCTACCAGCTGCCGACCCTCTGGTGGAACCGGATCGTCGTCCGCTGGGCCAAGGTTAAGGGCTGGAGGATAACCCCAAGCCACTACATCAATCAGGACCTGGTGGATGTCTGGATCGCCCAGTGATGACCGGGTAAAATTGAGCCGATGCAGAGATACCTCATCAGCCGCTTGCTTATGACCATTCCGACCCTCTTCGGGGTGGCCGTTATAACCTTCATTCTGCTCCGGCTCATCCCGGGCGACATCGTGATGCTCCGGTACGGTACGGGCGCCCTCGTCTCGGAGGATGTCCTCCGGGCCGAGCGGGCCCGCTACGGCCTGGACAAACCCCTCCACGAGCAGTTCGTTAACTGGCTCTGGGGGCTAGTTCGGGGCGACTTGGGCCTTTCGATGTGGACTGGTAAGCCCGTGGCCTATGAGGTAGCCATCCGCCTCGAGCTTACCCTTCAACTGGCGATTATGGCCACCATCATCGCGGTGACCCTGGCCATCCCCTTAGGAACCCTGGCCGCCGTCAAGCAAAACACCTGGGTCGACTACGCCGTCCGGGTTTTCAGCATCGCTGGCCTGGCCATGCCATCCTTCTGGCTGGGTATTTTGATGATCCTGCTCTTGCTGATCTTCTTCCGGTGGTCGCCGCCGGTGGTCTTCACACCCTTCTGGAAGGACCCCCTGGCGAACTTGACCCAGCTCATCTGGCCGGCCCTGGCCGTGGGCTACCGCTATTCGGCCGTATCCACCCGGATGATGCGCTCGGCCCTGCTGGAGGTCCTTCGGGAGGACTACATCCGAACCGCCCGGGCCAAGGGGCTCGTCGAGTACCTGGTCATCATCCGGCACGGGGTCCGGAACGCCCTCTTGCCGGTGGTAACGGTTATCGGCCTGGAGTTCGCCTTCCTCATCGGCGGCCTGGTAGTGACCGAGCAGGTCTTTAACCTCAACGGCCTGGGAAAGCTCATCGTCGAGGCTATCAGCCGCCGGGACTACACCATGACCCAGGCCCTGATTATGCTTTCGGCGGCGGTCTTCGTCTTTGTGAACTTTCTCTTGGACCTCTGTTACATGTGGCTTGACCCGAGGATTCGGTACCGTTAGGGGTGTCCGGAATGCAGACAGGTCTGGCCCAGGAGGCAACCCTTCTGCGCAAGGCCCACCGCCAAAACATCGTCCTCCGGTTTGTCCGGCGCTACCCGCTTGGGGCTTTTGGGGCGGGGGTGCTGCTGGTGTTTGCGGCCGCGGCCGTTTTTGCCGACCAGCTCGCTCCCCATGACCCCATTGCCAACAACTTCGCGGTTATGTTCCGTCCGCCCAGCCCAGAATACCCCCTGGGAACCGACAACTTTGGCCGGGACGTCTTAAGCCGGATAATTTTCGGTGCCCGAACGGCCCTCCTGGTGGCCTTCACCAGTTCATTTGTAGGCGCAACCCTCGGCGCCCTGCTGGGGGTAATAAGCGCCCATTTTGGGGGCTGGGTCGACGACCTCATCCAACGTATAACCGACGTCATCCTGGCCTTCCCACTGATAATTCTGGCCCTGGCCATGGTGGCGGCCCTCGGAACGGGAACTCTGAACGTTATCATTGCCATCACCATCCCGATGATTCCCAGGGTGAGCCGGGTTATCCGGGCCAGCGCCTTGGCGCTGCGGGAGATGCCCTTTGTGGAGGCCGCCCGGGCCCTGGGGGCCTCCGATGCCAGAATCATCCTCTTCCACCTCCTGCCCAATGTGGTGGCTCCGTACCTAGTGATGCTTACGGCTTTCCTGGGCCAGGCGATTTTGCTTGAGGCTTCCCTCAGCTTTTTAGGGCTGGGGGTTGCCGAGCCTACCCCGGCCTGGGGGCTGATGCTGCGGGGGGCGGCCACCCAGTTTGCCGAGCGGGCCCCCTGGCTTGCACTGGCCCCGGGGATGGCCATTAGCCTGGGGGTCTTTGCCTTTAACCTGCTGGGCGACGCCCTTCGGGACGCTTTGGACCCAAGACTGAGGCCTTGACGGCCTTCCTTGGCAGGCATATAATTAATAAGACCAAAATCTCCTAGGGGGGGTGTGCGAATATGCCGTTGCGGTACGACCTTCTGCCGATGATGGACTATATCAAAGCGAAAAGGCTTTTCTGGGATCCCGAAAATATCGACCTTTCAGAGGACGTCCGGCAGTGGCCTGAGCTTTCGGAGGAGGTCCAACTAGGTACCCTCCGGCTTATCGCCGGTTTCTACCGGGGGGAGATCGCCGTAACCGAGGACCTAAGTCCCCTCCTCTTTGCCATCCGGAAGGAGGGCGGCCACCTCGAAGACGAGATATTCCTGTGCACCCAACTTTTCGAGGAGGCCAAGCACACCGAGTTCTTTGACCGCTGGCTTAACACGGTAGTGCCCGGCATTGACCTGAATGAGGTCGCCCCGGTGGGCCCCCACTACCAGTTCGTCTTTTACGAAGAGCTGCCCCGGGCGCTGCACCAGCTTTACACCGACCAGTCCCGCCGGGCCCAGCTGGAGGCCGTGGCCACTTACCACCTGATGGTGGAGGGGGTGGCCGCCGAGGCCGGCTACGCCACCGCCTATCTATCCCTGAAGGAGCGGGGCCTGCTACCGGGCCTGGTAAAGGGTTTTGAGCTGATTCAGCGGGACGAGGCCCGCCACATCGCCTTCGGCCATTACCTGGCCGGACGGATCATCCGGGACGAGCCCGACCTTCTGCCGGTGGCTAAAGCCCAGATGCGCAAGCTCTTCCCCCACATCCTCGGGCTGTTCCTCTTCAGCCAGTTGGACGTGATCAAGCACTGCATCAACATGTACGAAACCCGGCTCCGGAAGGTCGAAGAGAACCTGAGCGGGGCAGTAACCCCGGAGGCGGCCGGTTAGCAACCTGCCAAGTTGTGGCCGGGGTACCCGGAGGTCGGGTACCCCGGCCTTGGGCCCTTCGGATTTGTGGGAACTGGGCCCATGTGTTAATATTAACTAGAACCAGTGACGAGGGGGAAGCCCGTGGGAGAATCGGTCGGCAACGGTGCTGCAACCCGGAGCGAACGTCACTCCTATACGCCGCTGGAGCTCTTTTTCCTCGGCCGACTGGAGCGGTTTCTCCGGCTGCGCCGGCAGCACCGGATGAATGAGCTGCCGCCGGAGCTGGTAAAGCTTCTGGATAAGGCGATTCTTTCCACGTACCGGGACTGCCTCCAGCTCGGGATCGGCGAAGAGGCCCGCCGAATCCTGCGCCGCGAGCTTGGCCAAAGCTCGACCTCGTCCGGCTATTCCCAGTCGTAAGTCCGGGGTCGCTGCCCCTGAGCATACAGTCGTAGGGCACCGGATTCCCAATGGAGTCGGCATCCAACGAAGTTAAAAGTAACCTATGGCTTGCCCGGGCGCTGTTTGACCTGGGTGGGGTCCAGTTTGGCAGTTTCACCCTGGGCCGTTCCACGGTCAACTCGCCCGTTTATATTAACCCCCGGGTCCTGGTGAGCCAGCCCCGATATCTAAAGGCGGTGGCTGAGCTCATCCGCCAGGAGACCAGCTTTGGCCAGGCCCGCCGCCGCCCCCGAATTGCCCCTTTCGACCTGGTGGCCGGGGTCCCTTTTGGGGGCCTTCACCTGGCTACAGCCTTCTCCCTCCTGACGGAGACCCCGATGATTTACGTCCGGCCCGGGGGCGAGAAGGACCACCGAATCGAGGGCCGTTACCAGGAGGGCCAAACCGTCCTGGTCATCGACGACCTGATAACCACCGGGGGCAGCATTGTGGAGACCGCCAGCATTCTTGAGGCCCACGGGCTTAAGGTCAGGGACGTTATCGTCCTGGTGGACCGGGAGCAAGGGGCAACGGAGCGGCTTCGCCGGCGGGGCTACAACCTGGTTCCGATCCTGCGCCTCACGGTGATGCTCAACTATTACTACAACACCGGCCTCATCGACGAGTTCTGGTACCGGCGCAGCCTCGAATACCTCCGGTCTCACCAGACCGGCCCCGAAGAGTAATCCGGGTTCCCCCAGGCGAATATAATATTCTAATACTTGGCAAGGCAGAGAGCGGGAGGTGCCAACGTGGCCAAGGAGGAACTTACCCTGAACAAGACCGAACCCCGGCCGCCGCAGCTTTGTAACATCGGCCGGCTGCTTACGGCCATGGCGGGCCGGGGAATGGACGGGTTGCTATCCTACTATTCCCGCAACGTTCTCTACCTGAGTGGGTACGGGGCCGGTACCACCGGCATCTACGGCGAGGCCAACGGTGTAGCCGCCTTCGTACTATCTCGCCACGAACCGGACCACCCCATCGTCATCGTTCCCGATTTTGAGGTCAATTTCTTCCGGTATCAACCCACCTGGGTTCGGGACATCCGGCCGTACCGGAGCTTGATTCTGCCCTTGGACCTCCCCTGGAACCCAGACATGCTCGATCGGTTTGCCCCGGCCGAGACCCGAAGCCAGCCCTGGTTCCTTGCGGCTAAGGCGAACTATTCCGGAAGCTTCATCGACGCCTGCGTAAAGGCCCTGCGGGACCTCGGCCTGGATAAGGCCACCGTCGGCTTTGACAACCTCTCCTTTGCCCCCTTCGTGGCCGACCGGCTAACGGATATGAAGGTCGTCGACGCTTACAGCCTTATGAAATATGTCCGGATGGTGAAAACCGACGCCGAGCTGCGGCTGTTGCGGGAGGCCCATCTGCTCAACCAAACTGCCATCGAAAAGGTGGTCAGCTCTTACGTGCCGGGGATGACATGGCATGACCTGAACACCGCCTATTTCCTGGAAGTAACCCGGCTGGGCGGGTTTGTTGTCGACCGGGGCAGCCTTGTACTCTTCAACCCGCGGGGCAGCGAGGCGGTGGTCCAGTTTGCCAGCGGCCTGGAGCCGGACTTTTCCCTCGAACCCGGCATGCACGTGATGTTCGATTGTCACGGTCGCTGGAAGGGCTATAACTGGGACGGTGGGAAGACGTGGGTTGTGGGCGGTGAGACGGGCGTTCCCAGCCGCCGAATAGCCCGGGTCTGTGGCGACGCTTTGGAAGAGGTCCTGAATGCGGCCCGGCCCGGGGTCAGGCTCAGCCAACTGCAGGCCCTGGGGCGCCGGGTGTTCGAACGCCACGGCGTACCGGCGCCCGAATCGGCCCTGATCTATTTCCACGGGGTGGGGCTCGACAACAGCGAGCACGAGTGGGGAACGCCGGCCGATTGGGTTATGGAAGCTGGAACCGTAGTCGCCGTCCATATCTACTACCCGGGCGACGAACGGCACCGGTACTACATCGAGGAAGTCGGGGTGGTGACGCCGTCCGGCATCGACCGCTTCTTCACCTGGGACATGGGCCAACCCCTTACCCCTTAGGCGGTCACGGGAAGCTAACCCGCCTTATTGACACTGGGTAAGACGCCCGATTACAATTATAGCGGGTACGGCCCAGGCCTGACCGGAGGTTAACCGTGGCTCGGGTAATATGGGATAGCGTTACGAAAAAGTTCGGGCAGGTGGTGGCGGTTGACAATCTCACCCTTACGGCCGAGGACGGTGAGTTTTTAGTCCTGGTTGGGCCCTCTGGCTGCGGCAAGACCACGGCCCTAAGGCTGGTGGCCGGCCTTGAGGAACCCACCGGCGGCCTCATCTGGATCGGCGACCGGGTGGTAAACGACCTCCCGCCCAGAGACCGGGACGTGGCCATGGTCTTTCAGAGCTATGCCCTTTACCCCCACATGAGCGTCTACGACAACATGGCCTTCGGCCTCAAGCTTCGGGGCTTTCCCAGGGCCGAAATCGACCGGCGGGTAAGGCAGGTGGCCGAAATCCTGGGCATCGCCGACCTTCTAGACCGCAAGCCCCGCCAGCTTTCCGGCGGCCAGCGCCAGCGGGTGGCCCTGGGCCGGGCCATCGTCCGGGAGCCCAAGGTCTTTTTGATGGACGAGCCTTTATCGAATTTGGATGCCAAGCTCAGGGTCCAGACCCGGGCCGAGCTTAAAAAGCTTCACCAGACCCTTAAAACCACCACCATCTATGTTACCCACGACCAGGTTGAGGCGATGACCATGGGCGACCGGATCGCGGTCATAAATAAGGGGGTGCTTCAGCAGGTGGACACCCCCCAGAACGTCTATGAGCATCCGGTGAACATCTTCGTGGCCGGCTTTATCGGCAGCCCGGCCATGAACTTTTTCCGGGGCCGGCTTTTGAGCGAGGATGGAAGACTTTACGTCGACCTGGAGGACTTTCGAGTGGAAGTTCCCGGCCAGCTAGGGGAGGTTTTGCGGCAGCGGGCGCCCAGTCCGAAGGTGGTGCTTGGGGTAAGGCCGGAGCATATCCGGCTTTCGGCTGCCGAAGGGCAGGGTGTCCGGTGCCGGGTGGAAGTGGTGGAGCCTTTGGGCAATGAGACTTTGGTTCACGTAACCAGCGGCCGGCACACTTGGACGGTGTGGCTTCCGGGGATGCTTAAGGTTGCGCCCGGGATGAGCTTACAGCTGGAATTTGACCCCGAAAAGCTGCACCTTTTTGATGCCGGTACTGAGCGGGCTTTAATCGAGCCCGAACTTCGGGCCCTAGCCAGGGCTGGTTAAACCCTTTTGGAGGAGGACTCGATGGGCAAGCCATGGCGCAAGGTTATCATAAGCCGCCGGGAATTCTTGGGCGGAGCCTTAGCGGGGATCGGGGCTCTTGCGGCCAGCTGCGCCCCGACCCAACCAGCCGGTCCGCAGGCCCCGGCCGTTCAGGGGCGGCCCACCGAATTGCATGTGCTCCGGTGGTCGAGCTTCGTGGCCGAGATGGATAAATTGATCGACACCCAGATGCAGGAGTGGGGGAAGAAAAATAATGTCAATGTCAAAGTTGAGCACATCAATGCCAACGACATCCCAGCCCGCCTGGCGGCGGCTGTCCAGGCCAAGGCCGGACCCGACATTGTCCAGTTTTGGGACGGCTGGCCATGGATTTATGAGGACTCGCTGGTGGACGTCAGCAAGGAAGTCGAAGAGCTGATCAAAAAGCTTAACGGCGTTTACCAGGACTTCGAAGCCTACTGCAAGGTTAACGGCGTCTGGCGGGCCTTCCCTTACTCGTACACCAGCAATACTTTCATATACCGCACGGACTACTTCAAGGAGGCCGGGGTCGCGGTGCCCAAGACTTGGGACGAGTTCATCGAGGCCGGCAAGAAGCTTAAGGCTTACGGTAAGCCCATCGGTCAGGCCTTGGGCCACTCCTTCGGGGACCCGCCGACCTTCTGGTACCCGTGGCTCTGGGCCTGGGGCGGCAAGGAAGTCCTGGAAGACGGCAAGACCGTGGCCATCGAGAGCGACGCCACCTTGCTCGCCGTCGAGAAGGCCGTCGAGCTCTTCGACACCGGGCTGATCGAGGGCGTCCTTTCATGGGATGACTCCTCCAACAACCGGGCTTACCTGGCGGAGCAGATCTCGTGCACCCTGAACGGCGCCAGCATCTACTTCGTGGCCAAGCGGGATTATCCGAAGCTAGCCGAGGTGAGTGACCACTTCGTCCACCCCCGGGGCCCGGCGGGCACCTTCAGCTACCAGCTCGACTGGAGCGTCGGCATTATGGCCTACTCCAAGAATATCCAGGCCGCCAAGGACCTAATCGTTCACATCCTGCAGCCGGAGCAATATTCGGCCTGGCTGCAGAGCGGCCGGGGCTATGAGACCGGTCCGTATCGCTACTACGATAACGACCCCGTCTGGCGGACCGACCCGAAGATTCTGCCGTTCCGGGATGTGGTAACGAACGGGACTGCCCGCTGGCCGGGCTGGCCGGGCCCGCCCACGGCCAAGGCGACGCAGGTGCGGAACAATTACATCATCGTTGACCTGTTCGCTAAAGCTTGCTCCCGGGAGTTCAAACCCAGGGAGGCAGTTAAGTGGGCCGCAGGGCAGCTTCAGCAGATTTACGGGCGGTCGTGATTTAGGCCGGCGGATCTGGCCCGGTGCCGGGTCGGGTCCGCCGACCTGTTAAGGAGACGGTCGGTGGCCAAAAAGGGTGTCCTGGCCGAAACATCTGCTGTAGCCGTCCCCAAGCGGCTACCCCGGACCTTCAGCCCGGGAATCATCCTTGAGCGGGAGCAAGTCTTGGGCTATCTGCTTATGCTCCCGGCCCTCGCCCTTCTTACGGTCTTCGTCCTTTACCCCTTTCTTTACGGAATCTGGCTTGCCCTCACCGACAGCCGCATCGGCATCCCTGGCCAATTCGTGGGTCTGAGAAACTTCCTTGACCTCACCCAGGACTCCATTTTCCAGCAGACTTTCCGCAACACATTTCTTTACACCGGCGTCACGACGGTCTTTAAGCTCATCTTCGGTCTGGCCATCGCCGCCCTGCTCAATAACAAGTTCCCCCTCAAGCGCTTCGTCCGGGCGGCCGTACTCCTTCCATGGATTGTACCCACCGTCCTGAGCGCCCTGGCCTGGCTCTGGATGTTCGACTCCACCTTCAGCGTCGTCAACTGGGTCCTGGCCCGCTTTGGCATTAAGGGGCCCGTCTGGCTTGGCAATAACCCTTGGCCGATGATTTCGCTGATGGTCGTCAACATCTGGCGGGGAACCCCCTTCTACGCCATAAGTTTTCTGGCCGGCATGCAGACGATAAACCAGGAGCTTTACGAGGCGGCGGCCATCGACGGGGCCAGCCGGTGGCAGATGTTCCGCCACATCACCCTGCCCCTCCTTAAACCCGTAATCACCATCGTCCTTCTCCTTTCGGTCATCCTGACCTTTTCGGATTTTCAGCTCATCTACGTCCTGACCCGGGGCGGGCCAGCCAACAGTACCCACCTCTTCGCCACCCTGGCCTACCAGGTGGGGTTGCCCTCCGGGGAGATCGGCCGGGGGGCGGCCATCTCCCTCTTTATCTTTCCCGCCCTGTGCATCACGGTGTTTCTGACCCTCTGGTACATGCGCAGGCAGGAGCTGGATTAAGATGAGCCCCAGGCCGGCGGCGGTTTTGGACCGTTTTGTCAGCATCTATATCCCGGTCGTCATTACCCTGGTGTTGCTGCTTTTTCCCTTCTATTGGATGGCGATAACCTCGATTAAGCCCAACGCCGAGCTTTTTGACGTTAAGGGCAACCCCTTCATTGTGCTTCAGCCCACCCTGGACCACTATAAATACCTGTTTGAGCGGACTCTCTTCGCCAACTGGATCCTGAACACCACCTTCGTGGCCTGCCTTTCGACGGCCATTTCCCTCGCCCTGTCGGTCCCGGCCGGCTACGCCCTGGCCAGGTTCCGCTTCCCGGGGGGGACCCTCCTCGGTTGGGCCATCTTCGTCACCTACTTGGTTCCCCAGACCCTGCTCTTTCTGCCCCTCGCCCAGGTGGTTAACTGGCTTGGGCTGGCCAACACCCTCTGGTCTCTGGTGCTTACCTACCCGACTTTCCTGGTTCCCTTCGGCTCCTGGCTCCTCATCGGCTACTTTCGGTCCATTCCTAAGGACCTGGAGGAGTCGGCCCTGGTGGACGGGGCCACCCGCCTCCAGGCCCTCATAAAGATCGCCCTGCCCCTGGCCATTCCCGGCATCCTCTCGGTGGGGATCTTCTCCTTCACCCTCTCCTGGAATGAGTTCATCTACGCCTTGGTCTTCATCTCCGACCCCACCAACAAAACCGTCCCGGTCGGGGTAACCTCCGAGCTTATCCGGGGCGACGTCTTCTTCTGGGGGAGCCTCATGGCCGGGGCCCTTTTGGGTTCGGTTCCGGTCGCCCTGATCTACTCGTTCTTCGTCGAATACTTCGTAGCCGGGCTTACCGCCGGAGCCGTCAAGGGCTGAGTTAAGCCGTTCACCGGGAGGGGTGTGTTGGGAGGCAAACTTTTACGTAAAGTTCTCTGGCTGGCGATGGTGGCGGCGCTCCCCTCGACGGCGGCCGCCCACGTCCGCTGGTTCGTGCCCGAATGGCTGCGGCTTCAGCCCCCCGATTTCGGCCTCATTGTCGGCTGGCCAACCCTGGCCGTAATTGGGGCCAGCCTCGGGCTCTTCCTGTTGTTGCGGCAGGTTCAGCGGCTGGTGGGCAGCCCCCACTGGCCCAACCCGCCCCTCCTGGCCTACATGGAGCCCTGTGCCACGGCCCTGCTGGCCGTCCACACCGGCATAAGCCTGGTCTGGTTCGCCTACCAGGGCAACCTCTTCGTCCCTCAGCTGGTGCTGCCCCCGAACCTACCGGGCTGGCTCCTGGTGGCCCTTCAGATTTTTGTGGCCTTTACGTTCATTACCGGCCTCTTCGACCGGGCCGGGGCCCTGCTTTTGATGGTGACCTTTTTGCTCGGATTTCTGTTCTTTCCGCCCCTGGCTATGCTGGGCCAGCTTCATTATGTGGGCATTGGCCTGGCGCTGTTTGTGTTGGGCCGCACCGTTCCCCCGGAGTGGGTGGCCCGGAAACTGGCCTGGGTTTCCCGTTATGAAACCGAGGCGGTGGCGGCCCTACGCATCCTCACGGGCCTTTCCCTTGTAGCGGCCGCCTTTGACGAGAAGCTGCTGGCCCCCGAGCTGGGCCGGGCCTTCTTGGCCCAATATCCCCACTTTAACTTCATGCGGTCGTTATTCGGTTTCGGGTGGTTCGACGATGACCTGTTTGTGACCGCGGCCGGGATCACCGAAGCGACCATCGGTATCTTGCTCATAACCGGGGTTCTCACCCGAGCGGTCATTCTGGGGATGTGGGTGCCCTTCAACCTGACGGTCCCCCTTCTGCCCCCAGTGGAGCTACTAGGACACCTGCCCATCTTCGGCATCATGTACGTCCTACTTCTCTATGGCTCAGGGGTTCCGCCCAGGGCCGCCGTTCGCCTGCTCGAGCCCGCCGTTCGGGGCGAGATTGAGGAGGCCCGCCGACGCCTCCGGGCCTAGGGCCGCCTTCAAGCCGGCAAGGACCGGCGTCAATCGGTTAAAATCTTCCCCGGAGGTTGCCATGAACGGAGCCGAACCTTTGCCACCCCTGCATGGGATTCGCGTCCTTGAGCTGGCCAACTTTATGGCCGGGCCTTACTGCGCCATGCTTCTGGCCGACCTGGGGGCCGATGTGATCAAAATCGAGAACCCCGACGGCGGCGACCACAGCCGGGCCACGCCCCCCTTCCTGGACGGCGAAAGCGCCGGCTTTATCGCCCTCAACCGGAACAAACGCAGCCTTGCCCTTAACTTAAAGCATCCCAGGGGCCGGGAGGTCTTTCTACGTCTGGTCGACCGGGCCGACGTGGTGGTCGAGAACTTCCGCCCTGGAACCACTAGGGACCTGGGCATCGACTACGAGACCCTGTCCGCCCGCAATCCGGGGCTCATTTACTGCGCCGTTTCCGGCTACGGCCAGACCGGCCCATACAGCCACCGGCCGGGCCTAGACCTTATCATCCAGGGTATGTCGGGCCTCATGAGCATCACCGGTGAGCCCGGCCGGCCCCCGGTGAAGGTCGGCGTGCCGGTTGCCGACCTTACGGCCGCCCTCTTTGCGGCCAACGCCATTCAGGCCGCCTTGATCGCCCGGAGCCGGACCGGTCAGGGTCAATATATCGACATAAGCCTATTTGAGGCGGCCGTTGCCCTTGAGGTCTGGGAGACGGCCAGCTACTTTGCCACCGGAGAGGTGCCGGGCCCCCTGGGTTCCGCCCACCGGGTGAGTGCCCCCTACCAGGCCTTCCGGACCGCCGACGGTTACGTCACCGTTGGGGCCACCACCCCCCGCCACTGGACTATCTTCTGCCAGGTGCTCGGCTTGGAACACCTCGAAAAGGACCCACGCTTTGCCACCCTGGCCGCCCGGAAGGCCAACGAGAAGGTTCTGGCCGAGATTATCGAGGAGGTTACTTCTACCCAGACCAGCGAGTACTGGTACCGCCGCTTTGAGGAGGCGGGCATCCCCTGCGGGATAATCAACACCATTGACCGGGTAGTCGCCGACGAGCACCTAAAGGCCCGGGGCTTCATCGTCGAACTGCCCCACCCCGCTCTGGGTCGGGTTCGAGCAACGGGGTCGCCCCTGCACTTCGCCCGCACACCGGTCCGGCTCCAACGGGCTGGCCCCCTGCTGGGGGAGCACAACTTCGAGGTTTTAAGGGAGCTTGGGTTCGGACCCGAAGAGGTCGTCCGGCTGGAAGCCGAGGGGGTTATCGGGCCGGTGCGGGCCCCATCTGGGCTTGGCCGGACGGCGGAGTAGGCCGATGGGTGCCTTGAGACGGGGCCGAATCGTTGACCTGGGAACGGAGGAGCTCATCTTCGAGGTAGACCCGCCCCTGGCCTGGCTTACGTTTAACCGGCCCGAGGCCCGCAACGCCATGACCTGGGCCATGTACGACGGCCTCGTTCGGGCCTGCGAATGGGTGGACGAAAACGACGAGGTAAAAGTCCTCCTACTCAAGGGCGCCGGAGACAAGGCCTTTATCGCCGGTACCGACATAAGCCAGTTCACGGCATTTCAGAGTCCCCAAGACGCCATCGACTATGAAGCCCGGATGAACGGCATCATCGGCCGTCTGGAGGGGGTCCAGAAGCCCACCATCGCCCTGATCCGGGGGTACGCCGTCGGGGGTGGGGCGGCCATCGCCATGGCTTGCGACCTGCGCATCTGTACCCCCGACGCCAAATTCGGCATCCCCATCGCCCGGACCCTGGGCAACTGTTTGAGTCTGGCTAACTACGCCCGCCTGGTGGACCTGATCGGGCCGTCCCGGACGAAATACCTAATTTTCACCGCCGGGATGGTGGACGCCGAGGAAGCCTTGCGAATCGGCCTTGCCAACGAAATCGTTCCCGCCGAGGAGCTGGAGCACCGGGGCCAGCAGCTGGGCCTGACCCTGGCCGAACATGCGCCCCTCACCCTCAAGGTCACCAAGGAGGCGATCCGGCGGATCCTGGCCTACCGGCGGCCCCCGGAAAGTGAGGACCTGATCCTGGCCTGCTATCTGAGCGAGGATTTCCGGGAGGGGGTTCGGGCCTTTCTGGAAAAGCGCCGGCCCCGCTGGCGGGGCCGCTAGGGCTTGCACCAGTTATAATCACCGAGACGGGGCACCGGTGACTGGCTATCTCATCGCCCGAGTGGGTCAAGGGCTCTTCGTGCTCCTCGTTGTAAGCATTCTAGCCTTCGGCCTTCTGCACCTGGCCCCCGGCGACCCGGCGGCCCTCCTTTACGGCCCGGACCTCTCGGCCGATGAGCTTAAGGCCATCCGGACGGCCTGGGGCCTCGAGGACCCCCTGCCCATCCAATATTTCAGGTGGCTGAGCCGGTTCGTTCAGCTCGACTTCGGCCGCTCCTTTTCCGACGGCCGGCCGGTGCGGGAGGTGATCCTGGAGCGGCTGCCGGCAACCCTTTACCTTACGGCCTCGGCCTTGACCATTGCCCTTGGGGTGGGCATCACCGTCGGGATCATATCCGCCCTGCGGCCCCTCTCTTGGCTCGACTACGCCGTAACCACCCTTTCAACGGTCCTCTACTCGGCCCCCAACTTCTGGCTGGGGCTCATCCTGGTCCTGGTCTTCTCCGTCTGGCTCGGCTGGCTTCCCTCGGCCGGGATGCAGTCCGTCCGGGGCCCCACCTCCCCGGGCGACCTGCTGAGCCACCTGGTCCTGCCGGCCTTTGTTCTCTCCCTTCGGGAGATGGCCAGCCTCATCCGCTACACCCGGGCCGGGATGGTGGACGTGCTCGCTCAGGACTACATCCGCCTGGCCCGGGCCAAGGGCCTGCCCGAGTACCAGGTCGTCCTTGACCACGCCTTCCGGAACGCCGCCTTGCCGGTCATCACCCTGATAGGCCTCTTTATCCCCAGGCTGGTCGGGGGATCGGTGGTGGTCGAGACCCTTTTCAGCTGGCCCGGGCTGGGCCGGCTGGTGGTGGAGGCAGCCTTCGCCCGCAACTACCCGGTCCTCATGGGGGAGGTGGTGCTGGTGGGGGCGCTGGTAATTTTGGGGAGCCTGCTGGCCGACCTGGCCTACGCAGTGGCCGATCCCAGAATTCGCTACGGGAAGAGCCGGTGAAGGCCCGCGCCCTTCTGCCCAGGCCCGATGCACCCTTAAAGGCTGAAAGCCCGTGGGTGCGCACCGGCCGGGCCTTTGCCCGCCACCGGACGGCCCTGCTGGCCGGGGTGGTGCTCGGAACCGTCGTCCTTTTAGCTTTGCTGGCCCCGATCCTGGCCCCATATCCCCCGGATTACATCGACCTGACCGCCCGGGCCCGCCCCCCCAGTCCTGAGCACCCCCTGGGGACCGACCGCCTGGGTCGGGACATCGCCAGCCGCCTCCTCTTCGGGGCCCGGGTCTCCCTCTTCGTGGCGGCGACGGCTGTGCTCCTGGCCACCTTCCTGGGAACGGTGGTGGGGATGGTGGCGGGCTACTTTGGCGGCTGGGTGGACGCGGTGCTGGCCCGGACGGTGGACGCCCTGCTTTCCCTGCCTACCTTCTTTATACTGGTGGCCGTTCAGTCCATCCTTCCCCCCTCGGTCTGGAACGTGGTCGGGATCATCGGCCTGACCACCTGGCTCGGGCTAGCCCGCATCGTCCGGGGCCAGGTCCTGAGCCTGCGGGAGCGGGAGTTTATCTTAGCCGCCCGGGCCTTGGGGGCGCCCGCCGGCCGCATCATCGCCCGGCACCTCCTCCCCAACGTGGCCGGCCCGGTGGTGGTCTTCACCACCCTGGGCATGGCCGACGCCATCCTCATCGAGGCCGCCCTGAGTTTCCTCGGGCTCGGGGTACCGCCCTTTGAGGCCTCCTGGGGCAACATGCTCACCGACGGCCAGGTGGCGGCCCTTTCCGGGGCGTGGTGGATACCCCTCTTCCCCGGCCTGCTGGTCCTTATAACGGCCCTGGCGGTGAACCTGGTGGGGGACGGCCTTCAGCAGGCGGTGTTTCGCTGAGGACGGCCCGGGCCGAATCCTCACCCACCAGCCGCCCCCCGGCCAGAAAGACCACCCGGTCGGCCACCCGCCCCACGAACTCCAGGTCCTGGGAGACCAGGAGCAGGGTCCGGCCCGCCTCCTTGAGCCCCTCCAGCAACCCCACCAGGCGCCCGTAAAGGCCGTCGTCCAGGCCCACCGTCGGCTCGTCGAGGGCCAGGATGGGCGTTCCCAGGGCCAAGGCGGAAGCCAGGGCCACCAGCCGCCGCCAGCCCGGGCTCAATTCCAGGGGATGACGTCCGGCCCGGTCCCCCAGGCCGACGGCCGAAAGCCAGGCCCCGGTCCGGCGCCGGACCTCCCCGGCCGGAACCCCCAGGTTCCGGGGCCCGAAAGCGACGTCATCCCAAACCGTCGGCCCGAAAAGGGCGTCGGCCGGGTTCTGGGGCAAGTAACCGATGAGCCGGGCCAGACGCCAGGGGGGCTCCCGGCCAGCATCCGACCCGAAAACCCTCACCCGCCCCGCCCAGGGCCGCAACAGGCCCAACAAAACGAGAAGCAGGGTGGACTTGCCGGCCCCGTTGGGACCCACGATAGCCAGGGCTTCTCCGGCCCGCACCCGGAGGGAGAGGCCGGCCAAGACCGGCCGACCGGCCGAGTAGCCGGCCCAGAGGTCTTCCGCCTCCAGGACCACCGACCCCGGCTCCCGTCCGGGCTTCGGCTTCGGTGCGGAGAGTTCGGGGGTTTGGGGGCTGGGGTGAAGCCGGCCCCCCTCAAGCCAGAGGAGGCGGTCGACCAGTCCTTCCAGGTGCCGACGTCGGCCGCTCAGCAAAACTGCCGCCCTGCCTTCGGCCTTCGCCCTGGCTAAAAACTGCTTTAAGGCCGCCCGACCAGGCCCGTCCAGGTGCTCGAAGGCGTCATCCAGCACCAGCACCTTTGGCCGGGGGACCAAGGTTGCCCCCAGGACCACCCGCTGCTGCTGGCCCACCGAAAGCTCGAAGGGGGAGCGATCGGCAAAAGGCCCAAGGCCGAGGCTTTGCAAGAGCCCGCCGACCTCGGCCTTGACGGCGGCCGGACCGAGACCCAGGTTTTCCAGGGGGAGCCCCACCTCCTCGGCCACGGTATCGGCGGCCCCGCTGAGCTGGTAGTATGGCTCGGCGAGGGCAAGCCCCACCTGCCGGAGCCACTCCCGCCGGTCCAAAGGACGCCCGAGGCCCCAGGTTCGGCCCCCGACCACCAGCTGGCCCGAGGCCGCCCCAGGCACCGCCCCTGGGATAAGGCCGGCCAGAACGTAGGCTAGGGTGGTCTTTCCCGACTCGGTAGGCCCCAGGATGCCCACCACCTCCCCCGGCCTAAGGCTTAAGCTCAGGTCGGCCAGGACCGGTGCCCGGCCGGGATAAGCAACGGAGTTAAGGCTGAGGTCGACGAGGGCCCCCACGGCCCTACCGGAAGACCAGCCGGCCCATGACCAGGACCAGCGCCCCACCCAGCACCGCCCCCCACCGGATGAGCCGTTCGGTCTGGGTTTCGGCCAGGGCCCGTCGAGGCCGGACCCAGAACCCCCGAAGCTCCAGGGTTACACTGCGGGCCTCGGCCTCCGCCAGGGCCGACAGAAGCAGGGGCCGGACCAGGGCCCCCAGGGCCCGGATGCGCCGGATCGGGTTGCCGTTGAGGGCTAATCCCCGGGTCTGTTGGGCGGCGATAATCCGGTGTGCCCGGGCCCGGGTTTCGGGCACGAAGCGGACGGCCGCCACCAGGCCGTAAGCTAGGGCTGGGGGCACCCCCCGGTCGACCAGGTCCCGCAGGATCCGCCCCGGGGGAACGCCCAGGGTTGCCAGCAGGACGGCCCCGGAAATTACGGCCAACCGGACGATGGTTCGGGCGGCAAAGCTTAGCCCCTCGGGCCGGACCCAGAGGGGCCCCACGGCCACCCCGGCGGCCCCCGGGTGAAACAGTCCGTGGACCACGAACAGGGAAACCGAAACGGGACCCAAAACGGCGAAGAGGATGGCCAGAAAAGCTTTCAGCCGGCCGGAAGCGGCCGCCAGGGCAAGCTCGGCGGCCAGCAGGCCCCCGCCGACGGCCGGTTCGTCCGAGGAGAAGGCAGCCATGAAAAGGCCGGCGGCGATGCCGACCCAGGTGGCAGGCTTAAGGCTGGCGAAAGCGCTCAAAATACCTGGGGGGCAGGTTCTGGAGGACGGCCCAGACGATTAGAAACGTGAGGGCTTTATCCGCCAGATCGGTCAGGATCGACTGGGTGAGGACGGCTTCAAAAAGGCCCTGACCCCCGGCCAGGAGGAGGGCAACGATCAGGTCGTAGCCGCCCCCGGTCACCCCGCCGAAGACGTAGGCGGCGATGGGAGCCGAAACCACCGCCGCCACCAGGCCCATAAAAAGGCCGCCCAGCAGGGCCTTCCACCAAGCCCCAAAAATTCCCTGGGCGGCCAGTAGGCCACTTACGAGGCCGATAACGGCGGCGGTAACAGCGAAGGGGGCGGCCGTGGGGCGGAGGAGCAGGCCCCAGACCAGGTTCGAGAGGACGCCCGTTACCAGCCCGGCCCAGGGCCCGGCCAGGGCAGCCACCAGCACCGTCCCCACCGAGTCCAGGTAAATGGGGAGCTGGAGGCGGGCAACTACCTCGCCCACCCCAATGTTAACGGCCATCGCCGCCGGTAGAAGGCCGGCAACGGCCGTCAGGCTCCGTTCTAGCCTCCGGAAGAAGGTCATAACCCCCGACGTTTAATTATATCTAGCCACAGGCCCGGCGGCCGCCGGGCCCTTCCTGGTATAATGGCTTTAGGTGATAAATGCCTACCGGCAACCTTAGGTTTTAAATGCCGACCGATTAGATGATTTTTCAGTTTCTAGACCTCTTCTTCCGGGATCCCGTTGCCTTCACGGTTATCTTCCCGGTCCTGGCCTTGAGCCTGGTGGTCTCCCTGATTGCAGGGATCACCATCCACGAGTTCAGCCACGCCTGGGTGGCCGACCGGCTGGGCGACCCGACCCCGCGGTTTTTAAAGCGGCTCTCTTTAAACCCCCTGGCGCACCTGGATCCTATCGGTACCCTTATGCTGCTCTTTGTCGGCTTCGGCTGGGGCAAGCCGGTGCCGGTAAACCCCCTCAACTTCCGGACCCTACCGCCTCGGGCCGGTATGGCTTTGGTGGCCCTAGCCGGCCCTGTGAGCAACGTGGTGCTGGCCGGCCTGCTGGGTCTGGTTATCCGGGAGCGGCTGCTGCCCTGGCACCCCCCCGGCTACGTGCTTACCTTCTGGCGACTGTGGGATCTTTTTGACGTCTGGGACCCCCGCTTCGTCCTGGCTGAGGTGGTGGGCTACACCGTTGTTATCAACCTGGCGCTGGCCGTTTTCAACCTGCTGCCCCTGCCGCCCCTGGACGGGTACCGGATTCTGGTGGGGATCCTTCCCCGCGGTCTGGCCACGACTGTAGCCAGGCTCGAGTTCACCTGGGGTCCAGCACTGCTCATCATGATTTTGGCCCTGGACGCTTTTCTGCACACGGGGATCATTAGCCGTCTGGTGGGGCCTGCCCTCCAGGTGGCTACCAAGGTTGTCGTGGGGCGCTGATTAACCTGACCGGAGGGTTGTGGGCATGAACCGCATCGCCATAATTGGAACCGGCCTTATCGGGACCTCCATCGGGCTGGCCTTAAAACGGGCCAAGCTCCAGAACGTGGAAGTCGTCGGCCATGACCGGGAGCCAGAGCATGCGGCCAAGGCCAAGAGGCTTGGGGCCGTTGACCGGACCGAGTGGAACCTGATTCGGACGGTGGAGCGGGCCGGCCTGATCATTCTAGCCGTCCCGGTCACGGCCATCAAGGAGATCTTCGAGGCAACGGCGCCGTATCTTCCTGAAGGGGCCGTTGTAACCGACACCGCCTCGACCAAAGCCGAGGTCCTGCGCTGGGCCGACCAGCTCCTGCCCGAAACCGTCCACTTCGTTGGGGGCCACCCCATGGCGGGCAAAGAGCTTTCCGGGCCGGATGCCGCCGACCCCGACCTTTTCAAGGATGCCATTTACTGCGTGGTGCCTTCGGTGAGGGCCTCGGAACGGGCGGTGGATACCGTGGTCAATATGGTGGGCCTGCTGGGGGCCGAACCGTACTTTGTGGACGCCGCCGAGCACGACAGCTTCGTTGCGGCCGTAAGCCACCTTCCCATCGTCATCTCCTCGGCCCTGGTGGCCAGCACCACCCGGAGCCCGGCTTGGCGGGAGATGGCCAAGCTAGCCGCCTCCGCCTACCGGGACCTCACCCGGCTGGCCTCGGGCGATCCGGTGATGAACCGGGACATCATGCTGACCAACCGGGAGGCCGTGGTCCGGTGGATTGACTTCTTTATTGAAGAGCTTAAGCGCTACCGGGCCCTCATCACCGAGGGCGGCCCGGCCCTGGGCGAAGAGTTCGAGCGAACCCACGCCGCCCGGGAGCAGTGGCTGCGGTCGCCCCGGACCGTTGGGACGCCACCCGGGCCGCGGGTGCCCGGAATGGGCGAAAGCATGATGGCATTTCTCTTCGGCGAGCGCCTGGCCCGGGCCTCCCAGGATGCCCTACGCCCCCCAAAACCCGACAAGAACGGCAAGAAATCAAGCTAGCCTGATGACCTCTCGGCGGGTCGCGGTTATCCGGGGTCCGGCCCCCAGGCTTTCCGGCCGGGTCCGCGTCCCCGGCGACAAGTCCCTTTCCCACCGGCTGGGTATGTTGGCTGCCCTGGCCGAAGGGGACTCCGAAATCGAGGGTTTTTTGGAGGCGGCCGACTGCCTCTCGACCCTGGCGTGCCTTAGCCGCCTGGGGATCTCCAGTGAGCTGGCCGGCGGACGCCTCCGGATTTGGGGACGGGGGCTCCGGGGCCTGGCCGAGCCAGCCGACGTCCTCGACGCCGGCAACAGCGGCACCACCCTCCGGCTGCTGGCCGGAATCTTGGCTGGGCAGCCGTTTTTAAGTGTGCTGACAGGGGACGAGTCCCTGCGCAGACGCCCCATGGACCGCATCATCCAGCCCCTCCGGGAGATGGGGGCCCAGGTTATGGGCCGGGGCGGCGACCGGCTGGCCCCCCTGGCCATCCGGGGGGGTAACCTGCGGCCCATCACCTACCGGTCGCCCGTCGCCAGCGCCCAGGTGAAGTCGGCGGTGCTGCTGGCCGGCCTCTATGCCGACGGGCCCACCACGGTAATTGAGCCCGCCCCCTCCCGGGACCACACCGAACGCCTGCTTAAGGGGCTTGGGGTGGACGTAAAGACCTGGGCCGAGCCGGAGGCCGGATTCTCCGTCCAGGTTGTGCCCCCGAAAAGCCTCCCGGCCATCAAGGCCCGGGTGCCCGGCGACTTCAGCTCGGCCGCCTTCTGGTTAGCCGCCGCCGTCGTCCACCCCGAGGCCGAGGTAACCGTCGAAGGGGTCGGCCTGAATCCCACCCGCACCGGCTTTCTGGATGTGCTCAGGCTGATGGGGGCTGAGGTCGAGGTTAGGGTGACGGGGGAGGCGGCCGGGGAGCCCGTCGGCGCCATAACCGCCCGCTCTTCCCGGTTAAGGGCCACCGAAGTGGGCGGAAGCCTCTTGCCCAGGCTTATCGACGAGGTGCCCCTGGTGGCCCTGGTGGCCTGCTTTGCCGCGGGCACGACCGTAATCCGGGATGCGGCCGAACTTCGGGTTAAGGAGAGCGACCGGTTGGCCGGGGTCGCCCTGGGCCTGGGCCGGCTGGGAGCCGCAGTCTTCGAACGGCCCGACGGCCTTACCATTACCGGGCCGGTCCGGCTTACCGGGGCCGACCTCGACGCCCTGGGGGACCACCGGCTGGCCATGGCCTGGGCGGTGGCCGGCCTAATCGCCTCGGGAGAAACCCGGGTCCTGGGGGCCGAGGCAGTGGGAATCTCTTACCCGGACTTCTGGCAGACCCTGGAACAGCTGGCCGGGCCCGTTGCCCGGCTTCTCCCGTCCTGATGGGGGAACGGACGGCGGGTCGGTCCCTTTTGCGGCCGCAGGTCAGCCCCCTGCTTCTGGTGCTTTCCGGGCCCTCCGGTTCGGGCAAAGACAGCCTCATCGGGTGCTTGGAGCGGCGGGGGCTGGACGTCGTCCGGATCGTAACCGTTACCACCCGACCGCCCCGGCCCGGCGAGGTGCCCGGCCGAGACTACATCTTCGTCTCACCCGAACAGTTCGAAAGGATGCGGGCAGCCGGGGAACTTTTAGAGTACGCTGAAGTTTACGGCCACTGGTACGGCACCCCTAAAGAACCCATCCGGCAGGCCCTGGCCCGGGGCAAAGACGTTCTTCTCCGGGTCGACGTTCAGGGCGCCCGGACGGTTCGCCAGCTCTGCCCCGAGGCCGTCCTGGTGTTTTTGACCCCACCATCGGAGGATGAGCTGATCCGGCGGTTGAGGGCCCGCCGAACCGAATCCCCGGCCGAGCTGGAGCGGCGGCTGGCAAAGGTCCGGCAGGAGCTGGAATCGCTGCCGATTTTTGACTATGTGATTGTCAATTACCCCGACCGGCTGGAAGAGGCGGCTGCCCAGTTCGAGGCCATCGTCACCGCCGAACACCTGCGGGTTCACCCGAGGCGAGCCTGTCTGGATTAAAGGCGGCTACCAGATAAGGTAAATGCCGGCGAGGGTGAGGCCGTAGGCCAGGTGGGATACTAGGCTGGAGATGCGGGCGGTCCGGCCCAGCTTGACCCCAAAGTAGCCTTCCCCAACGGCCGGCAAGACCGCCAGCATCAAAATGAGCCACAGGATCAGCCCGTAGAGGATGCCATTGAGGATTTCCAGCGACCTGGGGAAGGGATGAAAAAAGCTACCGTAAAACGCCCCCAGCACGAAGCCGACGAGCAGATGGGCCGCCAGTCCCAGCTGGGAATAGGAGTTGGCGTGGAAGCCCTGAAATTTCGTCACGATAACCCGGCTCAGGTCGAGGCCTTCGTCGTTCCAGAGCCGGGGCACCTGCCAGAGGCCCACCATGACCAGGGCTCCGACCAGGCCGGACAGCCCGTCCCGGATAAAGGTCACCCCCATTTTCCGCCCTCCACCGAGGCGCTCTCGGCCGATTTTACCCCGAAGGGACGGGGGAGCGCAAAATCGGCCTAGCCCACGCCGGCCGCCTGGTACATGGCGTCCCAGTACATCAGCTCGTAGGCCTGAAGCAACCGCGCCGCCCGGCTAATGCGGGCTGTGCTGACGCCCCGGTTGAGGCCGGCCTGGATCACCTCCAGGGCGGCCGGCTCAAAGGCGGGGTCCTGCCGGGCAAACAGGTCGAAAAACTCTACCTGTTCGGGGCTGAAGCCGTAGCGTTCCCGGAGGGCCCGGCTCATCCGGCCGCAGTTAGCCCCCCAGGCCGGCAGGTTGACCAGGAAGGCGGCCGCCACCTCGGCGTCACTCCCGTGAAAGGAGAGCCAGCTCACAAAGGCGGTGTAGGCGTGGCCCTCAGGGATCGGGTCGAAGGCCTCCAGCTCGGCCGGGCCTAGCCCCAAAGCCCCGGCAAACATAAGGAGCGCCCCCAGGGCGGCGGCTTCACCCTGAATCAGGCCGACCAAAAAGCCCCGGCTGGGCAGGGCGGCGTGGCGGGCCAGCAGCCGCCCAAAGCTGGCCAGGTCGCTGGTGATGATGTGATACTGCTGGCCGGCGAAGAGAGCAAGTTTCTCCCGGGGCAGTCGGCCCTCCTCCACCAGGGCCAGGTAAGGGTGGTTTAAAATCCGGTCGTCCAGGCCCCGGATCTGCTCCCTTATCTGGGCGACAAGTTGGGCGGCATCCTGGGTCATCGGCGCACCTCCCCTGCCAGTTTAGCCCACCGGCCAGCCCTCGAGCCGGTAGGCGGCATCCCAGAACATCCACTCGTAGCGGCTGGTGGTCAAAAAGTGGCGGCGGATGGGGGCGCGGCGGCTTTCGGGTAGCTCGGCCGTGGCCGCCTCGGCCACCTGAAGAACCTGCCGAACCACCTCGGCGTACTGCTCCGAGGCGTAAGTGTCGATCCAGCGCCGGTAGAGGGGATTGGGAGACCCCTTGGCCTCCAAGGCCTTGCCCACTTCCCAGTAGATCCAGTAGCAGGGCAGGAGGGCCCCGATCAGTTCCTCGAAGGGGGCTGCGTACGCCACCCGGAGAAGGTAGGACGTGTAGGCCAGGTTGGTGGGGGCCATGGGGGTCTGCTCTACCTGTTCGGGGGAGAGACCCCAATCCTTAAAGAAACCCTCATGGAGGGCCCGCTCGACGACTAAGGCGGTTTTGGCGTGGTCGGCGAACATCTCGCACCAGGAGTCCTGGGGCGATTTGGCCGAGGCAACGGCCAGCGACCGGGCGAAGTCCTTTAAATAGAGGGCATCCTGGACCACGTAGAATTTAAAGGCCTCTTCGGCCAGGGACCCGTCGGTGAGCCCCTGGATGAAGGGGTGCTCCAGGATGGCTCGGAAGATGGGGCTAATGCTCTCCCAGAGCTCGGCGGTAAACTTTCCGGCCATCATTTTCCTCCCGGAAAAGATTAAAGCCACAGGCCGAAGGGCACTGTGGCACGGCACTTTAACCAGATTCTCCCTACGCCGGCATTACCCGGGTCAGGTTCTGGCGGTCGGTGACGTGTGCGGTCACCCTCTCAGCCTGGCTAACCCAAGCTCCCGCGGCCTATTCGGTTGTCGCCTGATAATACCACGTCGGCCCACGCCTGTCAATTACGCCCTTTGGACGAACCGAAGGTTGAAGTTCCGCTGCTTGCTATTATCCCCCTGGCGTAGAGGTTTCCCCACCTCTTCTCTACCCACTCGGGCCAAGGAGAACCTGCGCATAAGCTCAAGGACCTTCC
>PSKS01000103.1:0-4836 GCA_040289115.1 Chloroflexota bacterium | reverse complement strand
GGGAGCCGTAATCGGGCCGCTGGTGGGGTAAACTTACCCGGACGGTGAACATTCCCAGGGCCGCGGCCGCATCCAGCTCCCCGAATCCGCCGTCGGCGACGAAGGCGGCCTCGGTCGGCCCGATCCCAAGCCCCTTTAAAGCGAGCTGGAAGATGGCCGGGTCCGGCTTGAGCAGGCCGACCTCGCAGGAGAGGACCACCACATCAAACCGTTCCCTGAAGCCGAGCCGGTCGATGGGTTGGGCGGCTGGGGGCGAAACGTTACTTACCAGGCCCAGCCGGTAGCCCCGCCGGCGGAGGATGCTGAGAACCGCCTTCGCCCCGGGGTAAGGGCGCACGGCCCGCCGCCGGGCCAGCTCCTCAAGCCGTACCGCCCGGGCCACCACCTCGGGCGGGGCCTCCCGCCCCAGGTCAGCAAGAACCTGCCGCACCAGCTCCCCGGCGGACCTGAACTTCCCGGTCATGAAGGCATCGATGCGCCGTTCCCAGGCTTCGGAGTAAACCTCCAGGGCCAGCCCCAGGGTTTCGGCCGCCTGGCGCCGTAAGGGTTCAGACTTCTGGGTATCCAGGTAGGCCAAGGTATCGTAGAAGTCAAAAAGGACAGCCCGAATGGTTCGGCCGCTAAAGTTCACAAGGGCAATGGTTCGTCGGGTTTGACCACCGGCACCTCCACCGGCCCGGGGCGGCCCGCAAGCAGACCCGTCCCGGTGTTTAAGATTACCACCCGGCTCCCGGGGGAGATAATCCCCTCATGTGAAAGTCGGTCCAGGGCGGCCACGGCCGCCGCCCCTTCGGGGCAGAGGCTGAGGCCCTCTACCGACGCAACCAGGTCAAGGGCCGCCTCGGCCTCCGCATCGGTTACCCCCACCGCCCAGCCGCCGCTCTCCCGGATGGCCCCCAACACGAGAAACCCGCAGGGCGGGTTAGAAACTCGAAGCTCCCCGACCGAGGTATCACCGTTCGTCCAAGGTCGGCAGTCTTCGGTCCCCTCGGCAAAAGCCCAAACTACCGGGGCACAGTCGGCCGCCTGGACGGCGATCAGCCTGGGCTTTCGGCCCGGGATCCACCCCATCCCCTCCATCTCTTGGAGGCCCTTCCAGAGGCCGACCATGTTCACCCCGTTTCCCACCGGGCACACGACCGCATCGGGCGGCCGCCAGTCTAGCTGTTCGTAAAGCTCGTAAGCTAAGGTCTTTGCCCCTTCCAACTGGTAAGGCTCTTTAAAGGCCGAGGCGTTAAACCAGTCGCCCGATGCGGTTCCGACTTGGTCGGCCAGGCGGCGGGCATCTTCAGGCCGGCCGGCCACGAGGACCACCTTGGTCCCCGGGGTAAGGGCGGCCCTGACCCAGGGTAGCGGGGCGTCGGCGGGCATAAGCACCGCCAGTCTCAGGCCAGCCCGGGCGCAGTAAGCTCCCCAGGCCGCCCCGGCGCTTCCGGCAGCTGCCAGAACCAGGTGCCGGATGCCCAACTCCTTCGCTCGGGAGGCCCCCACCGCCGCCCCCCGGGCCTTAACTGTGCCGGCGGGTAGCCGCCCCTCATCCTTGACGTAGAGCTCGGCCAACCCGTATCTTTCCCGGAACCGATCCAGGCGGACCAGGGGCGTCCAGCCTTCCCCCAGCGTAACGACCTCAGCCGGGTCCTGAATCGGGAGAACTTCCCGGTAGCGCCAGAGGGATGCAGGCCGGCCGGCCAGGTCGGAGGGCCGGAAAAGCCGGCCGACGGCCTCCAGGTCGTAGCGGGCCATGAGGGGCCCACCACAGTGCGGACAGAGTCCTGCTGGACGGTCGGGCGGGTATTCGGCGCCGCAGCGGGCGCACTGGAGACCGTCTAGGCACGACCAGGGGCGGCTCATCTGCCCTCACCGCCGAGGCCGAGGGCCAGACCGATGTAGCCGGCCAGGCCGTCCACCAGCTCCGTCAGCCCCACCCGCTCCTCATAGGTGTGGGGCAGGGCATCGTCGCCGGGCGCAAACCCGAGGGCAACCGTTCCCACCCGGGCGAAGTGGCCGGCGTCGGTGGTGAACCGCCAGTAATAGGGAGCGGCCCGGGCGGCAAAGAGGTCGGCCAGCACCTTGAGGGCACGGCGGGCGTAGGGATTATCGGCCGGGGTCTCGAAGTCGGGCATCTCGTCGGGGAAGCTCACCTCGACGCCGGTGTAAGTCGTCTGTCGGACCTCGAGCAGTCGGATGCTTCCGGCGGCTCCGGGGTCGAGGCTCTCGGTGAGCAGTTTCTCCAGCCGGCCGACAACAACTTCGGCTCGTTCCCCCGGCACGTTCCGCCAGTCAACGAACAGGGTGGCCTCCCCCGGGATGACGTTGGTGCTTGCGGTGTCCGTGGTGTAGAGGGTAGGGGCGCACGAAGAGGTGCCAAAGACCGGGTGGGAGGCCCGTTCCACCCTGGAAAGACTTAAGATGAACCGGGCGAGGCTGAAATGGGGGTTTACGGCCAGTTCGGGGGCGGAGGCGTGGGCCGAGCGGCCCACCACCCGCACGGCCAGCTCCAGGCGGCCCCGGTGGCCCAGGGCTAGGCGGTTCCCCGAGGGCTCCCCGAAAACCCCGACTTCCGGCCGGAAGTTGGCGGCCAGGAACCTGCTTCCGGCCCCCCCGATTTCTTCCATCACGACGGCCGCCACGTATAGGTCCCCCGGCGGCCGAAGGCCGGCCCGCCTCAAGGCTCCGCCGGCGTAAACCTGGGCGGCCAGGGCGGCCTTGGTGTCGCAGGCGCCCCGGCCCCACAGGTAGCCGTCGGTGATTACCCCGGCGAAAGGCGGGTAGGGCCACCTTTCGGGATTGCCGGGATCCACGTGGTCCATGTGGGCGTTAAACATGACGGCGTGGTCACCTTCGCCCCGGATCACTCCCAGGACGTTGCCTACCCTGTCCCGCCAGACGTCGTCGTAGCCCAGGGCTTTAAGCTCGGCCTCCACCAGGTTGGCAACCCGGCCCTCGTCGCCGGAGGGGCTGGGGGTCTGAACCAGGCGGCGGCAGAAGTCGATAAGGGGCCCCTCCAGGCTGCGGGCCAGCCCCCGAATCTGGTCCGGGGAGAGGATTTGTGCCATGCCGGTGCCCTCCGGTTTTTGGGAAAAGTCCCCAGCCATTATGCGGGCCGGGTCGGCGGCCTGTCAAACCGGCTAGTTCTTTGTTCCGGAATGACCCCGGGTCGCGGAAAACCGGGGAGAAACCTCGGTTCCCGTTAGGGCGGCCGAAGGCGGAAGACCCAAACCCCGGCCTGGTGATAGACGGGTTCAAAGCCTGGGTGGCCCAGGAGCTTCCCGGCCGTGAGAGGGCCGCCCCGCCGGCCGATAAACACGTAGTCGACCTTTAAAGCCCGGAGCTCGGGTATAAGCCGCCCCCAGTCGACCGGGCCGCCGGCCAGCTCCCGGGCAATCCGGTTTCGCCGGGTAAACTCTTCGGTCGGCAGGTTCCCGTAAAGGAGGGTGGGTAGCAGGGTGGTCCGGCCGGCCGCGGCCGGAAGCCAGAAGCCGGCGTCAGCTCCGGCGTAGAACCCCGGCCGCCACTCGAACCCGTTGATTAAAAACTTGACGTCCGGGGGCGTGTTCGCTTGGACCCAGGCCAGGGCCGGCAAGTCGGCCGGATGGACCAGCACCAGCTCCGGGTTAACGGCGGCCAGCTGACGGCCCACCTGCGAACAGCAGGCCACCAGGACCAGGGCCCCCACACCCGGCAGGCCAATCTTGCTTCCAGGTCGGACCCGGTCCAGAAGCCAGGCTACGGTCGCCCCGGCCGGAACCAGGGCCGCCAGCCAGAGGGAGGCGGCCACGGTTACCCCATCGACGACGTTAGGAAGGGGCGATGGGATGGGCAGGGCGCCGGCCAGAAATCCGAGGCCCAAGAGGGTGAGACCCAGGGCCAGCGCATGGGGCCGGGCCCGCCTGATGCCGGCAAGCACGCCTCCCAGGGCCAGGAGGAAGACGGCCCCGTCGGGCCAGCGGGCAATGAGGTCCCAGGGAAAAGGCTCGGGTCTCGAACCGGCGGCGAGGCTAACCCGAACGGCCGGAACCAGAAACCGGCTGGCGGCCAGGATAAGCCAGGGGATGGCCGGAGCAAAGGCTCCCAGGGCCACCACAAACCTCATGCCCAGCCGTGGACCGGGGCTTACGCCCTTCAGGGAAAAGGCGGTAATTAAACCCAAAAAGAGGCCCCCCATCACCAGCAGCCGGTAGTGGGTCAGGGCCAGGCCGGCCAAAAGGATGCCCAGGGCACCGGCGGCCCGTTCGGAGCGGACCCAGTCCCGGCCGGCCAGAAGGACGGCTGGCAGGAGGTCGAGGCCGGCGACCAGGCTAAATCGGCTCCACGAAAGCAGATAACCGGGGAAGGTCAGTATCAGCCCGGCCAGTCCGGCCCCCACCAGCCCAGCCCGGGCATCAGCCGTCCACTCCCGAACCAGCCAGTAGGCCAGGATCGCCGACCAGCCGCTCAAAAACTGTCCGGCCAGGCCGATGCCTTCGGCCGCGTCGGTGCCCGTTACCCGGGCCAGGAAGGCGGCATGGACGTGGAACCCGAAATGGTAAAAGGCTGGGGTGTCGACCTCGGGGCCGTAAGAGTCGGGGACCCGGTTGGCTTCGAGAATCTTTCGGGTGATGAGGGCGTGATGGGGCCCGTCAACCCAGGGCGTAAGGGCCAGGTCGCCGAGGGGGTAAAGCCTGACCAGGAGGGTAAGGGCCAGAACCGCCCCGAGGAGAAGCCCCTCAGCCGGGTCCGGGACAACCCCCACCGGTCGAAGGGACCGGCACCGGCGGACAGCGGCCGCCCCCGCCAACCCCACCCCCAAGCCCAGGCCGGCCTCAAACGCCGGCAGGCCGAGCAGGCCCGCCCAGT
>PSKS01000102.1:0-4837 GCA_040289115.1 Chloroflexota bacterium | reverse complement strand
CAGCTTCTGGAGCAGGCGGGCTTTAGGCCCGGTCCCGACGGCATCATGCAGCGGGACGGCAAGCCCCTCAGGTTCACCCTCTGGGTCCCAGCTGGGCAGAAGATTCGGGAGCAGGTGGCCATCATCGCCAAGGACCAGTGGAAGCAGGTCGGGGTGGACGTGGACATCCAGTTCCAGGAGTGGAACGCCTTCCTGGAGCGGCTCCGGCAAGGGGACTTCGACCTGGTGATCTCGGGCTACTCCCTAGGTGTGGACCCGAATCCCCGGGCCTTCTGGCATTCGGCCGAGCTGGCCCCCCGGGGCTTCAACCGGATTCGCTACCGGAATCCGGAGGTTGACCGGATAATCGAGGAGGCCGTGAAGGTTCCCGGCTGCGACCTGGAGCAGCGCAAGCGCCTCTACTGGCGGTTCCAGGAACTTTTGGCCGCGGACCAGCCCTTTAATTTCCTGTTCAGCCTGAAGGCCCTGGTGGCCATCAAGAAATCCGTCGTCGGCCCGAACCCCACCACCTTCGGGGGCGTTTTTCACAACATCCACGACTGGTACGTTGCCAAATGACGAAGTTCGTCCTCCGTCGGCTCCTTCAGGCCATCCCCACCCTGCTGGGGATAAGCATCGTCATCTTCGTAGTCATCCGGCTTGCCCCGGGCGATCCCGTCAACCTCTTCTTCGACCCGACCATTAAGGGCGAGGACCTAGAGCGGATGCGCCGCCAGCTCGGCCTGGACCGCCCCCTTTACGTCCAATATGTGGACTGGGTGACCAGTCTGCTCCGGGGGGACTTTGGCCGCTCCTTCGTTACCCACGAGCCGGTGCTGAAGCGGATCGCCGAGCGGCTGCCCAACACCATCCAGCTGAGCCTGGTGGCGGTGGTCATTTCGCTGCTGGTGGGACCGACCCTGGGGATCTTGGCGGCCACCCACCGGGGCGGTCCCATCGACCAGCTCGTCCGGGTGATGGCGGTGGCGGTGGATGCGGTGCCCAACTTCTGGTTGGGGCTGATGCTCATTTTGATCTTGGCCGTTCAGTTCCGGCTCTTCCCTTCCGGGGGCATGTACACCCTACGGGGGGCGTTCATGCCCCCCCTCCTTGACCGCCTCTGGCACCTGGCCCTTCCGGCCCTGGTTCTGGCCGCCGGTCCCATCGCCCTCTACTCCCGGCTGATGCGGACGGAGATGCTGGAGGTGCTTTCCCAGGACTACATCCGGACGGCCCAATCCAAGGGGCTGGCCGAAAGGGCCGTCCTTTACGGCCACGCCCTGCGGAATGCGGTCCTACCCATCGTCACCGTGCTGGGGGGAACCTTGCCTTTCCTTTTCGGGGGCGCGGTGGTGACGGAGAGCGTTTTCTCCTGGCCAGGAATGGGCCGGCTCTTCGTGGACGCGGCTTACTCCCGGGATTACCCGATGGTGCTGGGCATCTCCATCATCGCCTCCGTCCTGGTCGTGGTGGGCCAACTGTTGTCGGATATCCTTTACGGCGTCGTCGACCCGCGAATCCGGTACTCTTAGGAGGTTTTAAGCCGTGACGGCGGAACCGATGCCCCAGGCCGGGGTCGAAATCCGGCCCCTGCGGCCGTCGACAGGGCTAAGCCTTACGCAGCTCGCCCTCCGGCGGCTGCGGCAGGATCGACTCACCCTGCTGGCGATGACCGTCTTGGCCAGCTTGGGTCTGCTGGCGCTTCTGGCACCCGTGATCACCGAGCATGTCATCCGCCAGAGCCCAGAGCGGGTCGACCTGCTTAAAACCTTCTCGCCCCCGAACGCCGAGAACATCCTGGGGACCGACGAGAACGGGCGGGACCAGCTGGCCCGCCTCCTTTACGGGGCTCGGGTCTCGCTGGCCATCGGGTTTGCGGCCGCCCTGATAAACATGACCATTGGGGTAACCATCGGGGCGGTGGCCGCCTACTACGGCCGGACAGTGGACGACGCCATAACGTGGTTTATAAACACCGTCCGGTCCATTCCGGGCCTCTTTTTGCTGATCCTGGTGGGGGCCCTTTTCCGGCCCAGCGTCGAAGTGCTCATCCTCGTCCTGGGGCTCCTTTCCTGGCCGGGCATTGGCCGGCTGGTTCGGGGCCAGGTTTTGAGCATCAAAGAGCGGGAGTTTGTGGTCGCGGCCCGAACCGTTGGCGCCGGGGATATCCGGATCATCTTCTTCCATATCCTGCCCAACGTCATCCCCCTGGTGATAACGTATGCCGGCATCGATATTGGGGGAATTATCCTGGTGGAGTCGACCATTAGTTACCTGGGGCTGGGGGTTCAGCCTCCCACCCCCAGCTGGGGCAACATGCTGAGTGGCTCCACCCGATATTTCACCCAGGCTCCCTGGCTCATCATCGCCCCGGGAGCCCTCATCTGGGTGACCGTCCTCTGCCTTTACCTCATTGCCGATGGCTTGCGCGACGCCCTCGACCCCCGGCTGAAAACCTGACCGGCCCGGCAATACCGTAGAATCTAAGGGGTTGACTATGCGTCGGGTGATCGTCCTTGGGGGTGGATTTGGTGGGGTGGCCGCGGCTTTAGGCCTTCGCCGGCGGCTTCCAGCCGAAGACGAGGTGGTCCTGGTGGACCGCCGGACCCACTTCCTGATGGGCTTTCGTAAATCCTGGGTAATTACCGGCCGGGCAACGGCCGACGAGGGTCGCCGGCCCTTACCGGCCCTGGAAAATAAAGGCGTCAAGGTAATTAACGGAACGGTTACGGCCGTCGACCCGGCCGCTCTGGCGGCCGAGGTGGACGGCCGGCGCCTAGAGGCCGACGCCCTAGTGGTCGCCCTCGGGGCGGAGCTTGGGCCGGAGCAGGTTCCAGGCTTTACGGAGCACGCCCTAAGCTTCTACGACCAGACCCAGCTTACCCGAATTACGGAGGCCGTCAAAAACTTCAAGGGGGGACGGGTCTTAATCGGCATTTTCGGGCTGCCCTACAAGTGTCCCCCGGCCCCCTTTGAGCTGGCCCTATTGCTTAACGACTTTTTTAAAGAACGGGGCGTCCCGGCGACCATCGAGGTCTTCGGCCCCCAGCCCATGGCCATCCCCCTCCTGGGTCCGGCCGGCTGCGCCGCCATCGAAGGCCGGCTGGCCGCCCAGGGCATCACCTTCCTGCCCAGCCGCACGGCCACCGAGGTCCGCCCCGGGGAGGTGGTCTTCGACGGGGAGGCCCGGCCCTTCGACCTGCTGCTGGGAATTGCTCCCCACCGGGCCCCGGCCGTGGTTCGGGCGGCCGGCCTCACCGCGCCCGGCGGCTGGGTCCAGGTCGACCCGGCGACCCTGGCCACCGGCTTTCCCAATGTCTACGCCGTGGGTGATGTGACCGAGATTCTGATGGCCGACGGCCGGCCCCTGCCCAAGGCCGGCGTCTTCGCCGAGGCAGAGGGGGAGGTGGTAGCCGAGCAGATTGCGGCCCGGTTTGTCGGCCGGGAGCCGGAAAGGAGCTTCACCGGGGAGGGCCACTGCTACCTGGAGGTTGGCGGGGGCCAGGCGATGGTGGTCCGGGGCCGTTTTCTCGAGAAGCCGGCCCCGGCCGTCGAACTGCTGGGGCCCGCCCCCGAATTCCTGGAGGAAAAGCTGGCCTTCGAGCGCCGTCGGCTCGAGGCCTGGTTTGGAGCCTGAAATGCGGATTATTGTCGGGAGCCGGGAAAGCAGACTCGCCCGGCTCCAGGCCGAGCGGGTAATGGCCCGCCTTAAGGCGGTGCGGCCGGACCTGGAGCCACAGTGGCGTGGAATCGCGACCACGGGCGACCGCTTCAAAGAGGCCCCCTTCTGGGCCCTAGGGGAACGGGGGGTCTTTGTGAAGGAGCTTCAGCGGGCCCTGCTGGCGGGGGAGGTGGACATCGCCGTCCACAGCCTAAAGGACCTGCCTTCAACCCTGCCGCCGGGGCTGGTGCTGGGGGCTGTGCCGGAGCGAGAGGACCCCCGGGACGTGCTGGTCTCCCGCCACGGCCTGGGGCTTAACGACTTGCCCAGCGGGGCCCGGCTGGGGACGAGCAGCGTGCGGCGGGGGGCTTTTCTGCGGGCATTCCGGCCGGACTTCATCGTGGTGCCCCTGCGGGGCAACGTGGACACCCGCCTGCGCAAGGCCCTTACGGAGGACTACGACGGGGTCGTCCTGGCCGCGGCCGGAATCGGCCGGCTGGGGCTCACCGGCCAGGTGACGGAGTTCATACCCCCGGAGGTGATGCCCCCGGCCCCGGGCCAGGGGGCCCTGGCCGTGGAGGCCCGGGCCGACGCCCCCGAAATCCTGGAGCTGCTGGCCCGCATCGACGACCCCGAGGCCCGGGCGGCAACGGCGGCCGAGCGGGCCATTATGCGGGTGCTGGAAGGCGGGTGCGCCGTGGCCGTTGGGGCCTACGGCCGCCTCGTTGACGGCCGGCTCCAGCTGCTGGGGGCGGTGGCCGCACCGGACGGGAGCCAGATTTTCAAAGACGAGGCCCTCGGCGACCCCGACCGGCCAGAGGCGCTGGGTGAGGAGCTGGCCCGGCGGCTCTTGGCCATGGGGGCAGGGAAGGTCCTCATGCGGGCCCGGTCATGATAGGGGACCTGCCCCTGGCCGGCAAGGCCGTCGTCGTAACCCGGGGCCGAGAGCAGGCCGGCGAGCTGGCCCGCCGCCTTGAGGCCCTGGGGGCAACGGTTTATATGTTCCCCACCATCCGGTTTGAGCCCCCAGAGGACACTTCGCCCCTCGACCGGGCCGTCGCCGAGCTGGACCGTTTCGACTGGGTGGTTTTCACCAGCCCCAACGGGGTCCGGTTTTTCTGGGCGCGCCTTCAGCTCCTGGGATTTGGGGCCGATAGGCTGGCCCGTTCGCGGGTGGCGGCCGTGGGCCCGGGGACG
>PSKS01000101.1:3393-4884 GCA_040289115.1 Chloroflexota bacterium | reverse complement strand
CTGCGGCAATATCGGGATGAACTCATATTGCTGCTTACCGCCCCCTGCCTAGACTGCGGACAGCCTGCCCAGCCCACTTGGCCGCCCCACCTGGCCGATATACCCCGATGGCGCTGCTTACCATGTGCTAAGGCGGCCTGGGAGAGGGAATGCCACCGTGAAGGCGCACGGCGACCGGCAGCTCTGGCTGAAGCCCAACCCGGCGCAGGGTCGCTACGTGCCCCTGCCGGTGTTCCTCGATTCCGTACCACCTTGCTCCCCGACAGATGTACGAGGAGATGCGCCGACAGCAGGCCAGGCTTAGTGCGCTCGGCGAGGTCCTGGCCGAGCATGCGGCCATGGAAGTGGTCGGATAGCCGGACAGGGCTGCTTCTGACGAGGTGGTAGACGAGTGAGTCGGCGCGAGCGCGACGTTGTCCTGGAGATAGCCGCCTGGCTTGAGGACAAGGGCCTAACCGTGCTCCACGAGCGTCGCCTGCCCTCGCGACCGGAACGGGGCAGTTTCACCGTCACCGGGGTGGAGCAAGGTAGACGCCCGGATCTGGTGGTGCGTGGACGGGTAACCCGTGAGGACCGTGTCCTCCCTGGCGGGTTCCTCGCAGTCGAGGTTAAGCCCGGATACAACCACCGAGACATTCTGGATGGATTTGATGCTGTTCTTGGTTACTTCCTGGATTACGCTTGCGGAGCACGGTACGAAATTGACGGTGAAAAGATAGAAATATCGGCCATAGTACTGGTTACTGCCTTTGGGAACAAGGGATATCTGTTCCAGGCAGAGGGCAAATTCGATCCTAAAGTTGTCAAGGGACCATGGGATGCCTATCCCATGACGTTTACGGTTGCGCGCCTTCTGTGGCGACAGAGGGACAACATCGTCAGGCGTCTAAGAGAGACGTTACTGCTGCCCGGCCGCATCGCAGGCGGCGGCATCGGCCCGCTACCCGAAGTGGGCGTCATGGTCGCTGATCCCCGAATGCCGGAAAAGATTCTCCTGATGCTGTCGGCTCGCCCATACCACTGGTACCTGGAGCCTGACCACTAGCTCTTCCCACCGTGACCTGCTGATAGCCTTCACCTGTTATTCCCTCCGGCTGACGCCGGGCAGGAAGTCGGTGCTGGTCACGGCCGGCTGAGCGTGCAGGTACCGGCTGGTGGTGCGTAGGTCCGCATGCCCGAGCTGGTCCCGGACGGTAGCGATGTCGGCGCCCTGCTGCAGCGCATGCGTGGCGTGAGCATGCCTGAGCCAGTGGGGTGAGACGGGCCGGAGGGGGCTGCGCACGTCGGCGCGCCTGGCCACCCGGGCGATGATACGCTCGGCGCTGGTGGGGGCCAGGTGACCGTCCCGCGAGTGCCCGGGGAGAAGCCACTAAGCCTGCGGCGAGTCAACGCGCGGGGGCTCGGGCCGACCGGTGGCCACTTCCGCCACAGGTCATCCTCCCTGCCCAGGATGCCACAGGCCGGGGCGGGCGCGGGCAGCCCGGGGTGGTA
>PSKS01000101.1:0-3367 GCA_040289115.1 Chloroflexota bacterium | reverse complement strand
CCGGCGCAGGGGCAGGTTAACTCCGCCCGCGACGCGCGCAGCGCAAAAACGCAGGCGCTGCTGTGACATGTGCCTCTGACGGGGGTGCCCCGGTTTCTGACAACAACGCCCCGGTTCTTGTCAGAAACCCGGGTTTCTTGTCAGAAAACCGCCCAACGTCTAGCGCTATCCTGCTAGAAAGACCTGGGGTTTCTGACATTTCTGACAAGTCTGACAACAACTTGCAGACCTTTTCTACTGACAACGACGCCCCTTCCGACATACCACCCCGGCCCCTGAAACCCACGGTTTCAGTGTCTGGGACCCTGGAGGAAAGGGGGAAAGCTAGAAGAAGGCCCGCAAACTGTTGTCAGAAACGTCAGCTTTGTCAGAAGCCCGGGGACCCCATCCCGAGGCCCCCCGCCCGAGGCCTTAGCTGCCAGGGACGAATGGTGGAGCCACTGGAACGGTTGTCCCACCTGTCGGGGAGGGGGCTGGTGCCCAACGGGATATGAATTGAAGCGTCGGGCCATGGAACTCTACCAGGCCTGGCGCGACACCCTGAAGGGGCAAGGAGGGTAGGCGGAGGTGAAAACTGGGCCGCCCCATCTGCGCCTTGCAAAACCTAGCAAATCCTAGCAAATGCCGCACCGTCGGACCCGGGCCCGGGCGGGCTATAAACCTTCTGCCCCGGGTAAAAACCGGGCAAAACCGGGTAAACCAGCCCGGCTTATAACCCGTGGGGCCTTGCAAGGGCTAGACGCCCCACTACGCCATGCCCGGTGGCGTTCCCGCCTTCTGGTGGTCGCCAATGGTCGCAAATGGTCGCACCGGCGCCAGGTGGTTGAAATCCACCACATCCTCGCCGTCACCGGCGCGGGTGTAACCCGGGTCACCCCTTCCATTGGCCCAGGGGTAGGGGCCAAAAACTTGATACCGACATGCGCCATGCCGGCGTTTCTGGCCATGGGGACGAACCGTAGCGTGCCAAAGGTGTCCGCTACCGGGTGTTAGAACCCTGGGATTGGGCGCTTAATCCATCCGTCGGGCGTCTACCCGTGCGGACACCCGCCGCGAACTACACCCCGTGGCCGTACGACGCCAGAAAGGACGCAAAAACGGGCATAAGGGCGATTAAAATTACGGACGGTTTATGCCCCCCCTTGTGGCGAATTATGGCCGGTTTGTGTCCACTTATGACCGCGGCATGTTGCTTAAAGACGCGGAAACGTTCGCAAATGGCGCGGAAACGTTCACCTTCGGGGCCGCTTGTGGAAAAAAAGTGCGCAATTTCTGCACTTTTCAACGCGCTGGTGGCGACGTGATGTGGCTTAGGGGCCCGGAAGGGCGCCGGAAATGCAGCAACCCGACGCCGATAAGCACCAACAACTGTGGTTGGTGCGCGACGGGGGCGACGATGAAGGTTGGGAGGAAGTATGGGCGCCACAACTTATAGGACTAGTCCTATAAAACGCCGGCGGCGCACGCGGGAGGAGATCCAAGCGCTGAAATTAGCGCTTTATGAAATCGTCCGGGACCTGCACCCCGTGACCGTACGGCAGGTTTTTTACCAAGCCGTTAGCCGGGGCCTGGTCGAAAAGACGGAGGCGGAGTACAAGACCACCGTGGCCCGGCTTTTGGTGAAATTGCGGCGGGAAGGGATCATCCCCTACTCGTGGGTCACCGACGCCACCCGCTGGATGCGTAAGCCCCGAACCTACGACAGCCTGGAACAGGCCTTAATGGAGGCGGCCCGTTACTATCGCCGGGCCTTGTGGACGGACGCCCCCGTCTACGTGGAAATCTGGTGCGAAAAGGACGCCCTGGCAGGGGTGCTTTACGAAGTTACGGAGCTGTACGACGTACCGCTGATGGTGGGCCGGGGGTTTTCGTCCCTGTCATACCTACACGAAGCGGCCGAGGACATGCGGGCCGTGGGCAAGCCGGTCCACGTGTACTACTTCGCCGACCACGACCCTTCGGGGTTGGTCGCCATGCGGGTGGCCGAGCGGGAATTGCGCGCCTTCGCCCCCGACGTGGAGCTGCACTTTCACCATGCGGCCGTCACCTGGGAGCAGGTCGAGCGGTGGAATCTGCCGACCAGGCCTACCAAGAGGACGGACTCGCGGGCGAAGCGGTACGGTAATAAGCCCAGCGTCGAACTGGACGCCATTCCGCCGGACCGCCTGCGGGCGTTGGTGCGGGAATGCATCGAGCGGCATATCGACCCCGGCCTTCTCGAGCGCCTGGAGCAGGTCGAGCGCGAGGAGCGCCGCGCCTTGATGCACATTGCGGCGCACGGCCTGGGCGCAGTACTTAGGCGGGGGTGAGCAAAATTCCGCCCACGCGCTATTTTTACAAAACTTTTTACCATAGGCCCACAAGACGGCAAGCTTTTGAATGGGATGGGGTCGAAACGACGAAGTGAGGGGTACCTGGTTTATAAAACCTGTGGCCGGCCCAATTGCAGGTGCCGACGGGGGCGGCTTCACGGGCCGTATCTTTACCGGGCCTACCGGGTAAAGCTTCCCGACGGCCAAAGCGTCGTCCGGACCGAATACCTGGGCCGGCCCCAATGGTGACATGGCCCGAAGACGCATCGCCCGTAAGGAAGCCCCGCAGGCCCTAAGCCCCGAGGAGGTGGACCGGCTTATCGCCCGGGCCGAGGCCCAAGACCCGCCCATGGCCTTACTTATCAGGTTGCTCTTCGAAAGTGGGGCCCGGGTCTCCGAGGCGTTATCGGTGCGCCCGGTGGACATCGAGATGGTGGAAAACGCCCGGGCGGCCTGGGTGAGTCTGCCGAACCTAAAGCGCCGGCTTAGGCCCGGCCAGAAGGCCCCCACCAAGCGGTGCGTGATTACGGCCGAACTGGCCCGGGACCTCCTTAAGGCCCAAAGGGGCGGCCCCGACGACCCGATCTTTGCGTCGCCCAAGGACCCAAAGCTACCCCTCAGCCGACAGGCCGTCTGGCGAAGACTTACGAAGCTGTGCGAGGCCGAGGGCGTCCGGCGCATCGGTAAGGACGGCCGGCTCCGACCGGCCTGGGTCCACACGTTAAGACACGGGGCGGCGGTGCGGCTGGTCCTGGCCGGGGTGCCGGCCCCCCTGGTCCAGGAGCAGTTGGGCCATGCCTCCTTAGCCACCACCCAGCAGTACTTTGACCTGGCGGAGCAGGCCAAATTGGAGCTTTTAGGCCGGGCCCTCCGGGACCCTGGCCTTAAACCGTAGTTTCTAGCGGGCTGGTGGCCGTCTGGCCCTGAAGGTGTTTCACGTGAAACACCTGGCCTTAAACCGTAGTTTCTAGCGGGCCCACCCCCCTTGTAGTGCAAGAATTGGGCCTGGAAGGGGCCCGTTTGACCAAACGGATGTTTGGTAAAAGCCCTGGCCA
>PSKS01000022.1:0-34503 GCA_040289115.1 Chloroflexota bacterium | reverse complement strand
CCCGTAGGTGGGCAGGCGGGTGGTGATAGTGGACGACCACCGGCTCTTTCGGGTGGGTTTAAGGCAGCTTTTAGAAAGCTACGGGTTTGTAGCGTACTACAACTCAGTCACTTCATCGACATTGCCACGACGAGAAGCCGGCCAAAGATGACCCGCGGCCGAGCAGCGGTGCCCGTTGACGAATCGAGACCGAGTTAAGCGGCAAGTGGGACCCACCTACCAAAAGTTCGGACCTAGCAAAATCAACGCGACGAGGAGATTAGCGGCATGACCGAGATCGCTAGTGCGCTGCTTTTTGCTCCGGCCAAGCTGGCGGAGATCGGCGGCGGCTGGCTCGTGTGGCAATGGCTGCGCGAGGGAAGACCCTAGCCGTGGGGCCTGGTGGGAGCCCTGGTGTTTATCAGCTACGGGGTCATCCCAACCTTCCAAGACAGCTCGCACTTCGGCCGCGTCTATGCGACCTACGGCGGCAATTTTCATCGTGCTGTCGCTGCTGTGGGGGCGGGTGTTCGATGGTTTCAAAGCGGACCGCTGGGATTTGCTCGGCCTGAGCGCGGAAGGCCTTCCCGACCGCTGCGTCGGCGGTCTCCGCGCGCCGGCCGAAAGGTTCAGCTCCAGTTTTGGAGGCGGCCGATGGAAGGCAGCTTCCCTACGCCTAACCAGCTTTAAGTCCCGCCTTTCGACTTCCTCGAGCCCTTGGGCCGCGGTTAAACCGGCTTGATTTCCGGGTGTAGCTCGCCTTCAGCGGCGGCGCTCTCGGCGCTCACCTTCCTTGGTGCCAAATGTCTGAGCAAGGCCGTTTAGAAACTGCCTCAGCTCCTGGGCCGAGAGCCTGGCTTCGGGGTGCATGACCATGTAGATGGCCGGCGGCATGCTTCCCTCCTGCACTTTTTCCGCCGCCTCGTGACCCTCATTGCGCCGAGGCAGGCCCCATTCCGAAACGTTGAACTTGGCCCGGCCTTGGTCCACATCCCGCTGGACTAGCCACGAAATCGGCGCAATGTTACTGTACCAGGGCCAGTTCGTCTGATTGCTATGGCAATCCCCACAGGCCCGGAAGAAAAGCGCCCGGGTTTGGGGGCTGTCCCAGGCAGGCTCGGACATCACCGGTGGGTTGGTGTGGTTGCGCCCGTAGGGTACCAACTGGATCAGCAGAAATAACCCAAGGATACATCCAAATATTTAGCCTTAAGGCAACTTTATTATCTTGAGTTGTCTACAAAATAATGAGCCTCTTACTGCGGGGACGCCGTTCATTGCGCCGGCGCAAAGAATCCGTGGCCAGGGGCTGATAACATCCGGATTGGGGGGTTGGACCTCAGCCTTGCCCGCAATTTGACTATGGGAGGGTTATTCATGCCTTCGAGCCTTGCTAATGCCGTCCGGGCACACCACGCCGAACTCCGCCAGAAGCTCACGGAAAAGGTCGGCGCCTACTTGAGCACAGGTTCCCCAGAAGCTTTCCAAGACCTGGTGGATTTTCTATCTGGCGAGCTTTTGCCCCACGCCCGAGCCGAAGAAAGGCACCTGTATGCCGCCGTGGAACCCCTGATCAAAGCCTGGGGTCGGGCCACGGCCACGATGGAAATCGACCACCGGTTTATCGAGGGCTACATCGACCGTCTAAAGGCCGGGTCGGCCCCCGACCCTGAGGCTTTAAAGCGGCTGGCGGTGGGTCTTGAGGCGATCGTCCTACTCCACCTCGAAAAGGAAGAGCGGGTCTACCTGCCCCTACTGGATATATACCTTCCGGCAGCCGACCAGGACAGGGTTCTGGCCGGGCTCAGGGCCGAAGAGTCGGAGGCCCCCGGAAGCCCGGCGGTCAGGACGACCCTGGACGTTCGGATGATACCACCCCCACAGCGGCACCCCCTCATTTTCCAGACCTTTGAAAGTCTTGGGCCAGGCGAGGCTTTCATTCTGGTCAATGACCACGACCCCAAGCCCCTTTATTACCAGTTCAAGGCCGAGCGGCCCGGCATCTTCGGCTGGACGTATCTGGAGCAGGGGCCGGCGGTCTGGCGGGTGCTTATCTCCCGCACCGGGTAAACTAGTGCTGGATGCGGGAGCTCTATCTTCTGGTCGTGGGCATCCACCTGTTGGTGGCAGCGGCCTGGGTTGGGGGTTCGGTTTTCCTGGCCCTCGCGGTGATCCCGGCCCTTAGGACCCCGCAGTTCCGACCGTTCCTGCCCGACCTTTTAGACCTGATCGGCCGGCGGGCCCGGGTCCTCGGCTGGGGCGCCCTGATTACCCTGGTAATCACTGGACAGGTCATCCTGCTCTTGCGGGGCGTTACCCCTTCGACTTGGTTTGACCCGGCCTTCTGGCGGACGGGCTTTGCCCACACCCTGGGCACAAAGGCTATCCTGGTGGGCCTGGTTTTAGGGCTGACGGCCCTCCACGACTTTGGGGTTGGGGTTAGGGCGGTAGCGCTGGCCCGCAAGGAGCCTGGCTCCCCCGAGGCGTTAAGGCTGCGGCGGCTCTCGGTCTGGCTTGCCCGGGTCAACCTGCTCCTCAGCGTTGCCATCGTCGGCCTTTCGGTCATTTTGGCACGGGGCGGCTAGTGACTTCCCACCTGGGGTTGCGTCGGCTGTTCATCCTGCTGGCCGGGCTGGGCTTTCTCGCCGGCATCTGGACCGGGCTGGCCCGGCTCGGGCTTCTGACAGCCCCCACGGTGCCGGACCCGGCCCGGCACGGGGCGCTGATGGTCTCGGGCTTTCTGGGCACCCTTATAAGCCTGGAGCGGGCCGTGGGGGTGGGCCTCCCAGCCGGTTACCTGATTCCGCTCCTGGCTGGGGCTGGTTCCTTGGCCCTGGTCCTGGGCGTGCCAGCCCCGGCGCCGCAGCTTCTGGGCCTGGCCGCGGCCGTCGGACTTGTCGGCCTTTACCTCCGGGCCCTGAGCCGGCACCCCGACGATGGCCTCGCTATCATGGGGTTGGGCGCGGTCCTCTGGGCCGGGGGAAACGTCAGCTGGTGGCTGGGTCGGGGTCTTGCGCAGGCGGCCGATTGGTGGGCCGGGTTCCTAGTGCTGACCATCATGGGGGAGCGGCTGGAGCTCTCCCGGGTGGCCGCCCGTCCGCCGGTGGCCGGGCGACTTTTGGGGCTGATTACGGCGACACTAATGGGCGGCCTGGGTCTGGGCCTGCTCGTCCCCGAGGCGGGCCACCGGCTTTCGGGGCTGGCCCTGGCAGCCATGGCCTTATGGCTTCTCAAATACGACGTCGCCTGGGTTACCGTTCGGCGGCCGGGCCAGGTGCGGTTCATTGCCACGTGCCTCCTCCTCGGCTTTTTCTGGCTCGGGGTGGGCGGCCTCTGGTGGGCGCTGGGGCCGTATATCCTGGCCGGACCCGCTTACGACGGGGGCCTGCACGCGATATTCTTGGGCTTCGTAATGTCGATGATCTTCGGTCACGCCCTGATCATCCTGCCGGCCGTGGCTGCGGTTCCGTTCCCGTTCCACCCAGTCCTCTACGTCCCCCTGGTACTCCTCCATGCCTCGCTCACCGCCCGGATTGCAGGTGACCTGGCGGGGTTATCAGGTTTGCGGGGGTTCGGGGGGCTCTTTAACGCAGTCGCCACCCTGTTATTCTTCCTGCTGGCGGTTGTCCGAAGCGTAACGGCGAAGTCGAATGCAAAAACCTAGGAGTTGGGCCGATGGCAAAAGGCATGCGCCGGGACTACCGGCAGGTCGCCCCCGAGGCGGTCGAGGCGATGCGGGCGCTTGAGGCTTGGGTGCAGACCATCGGCCTTGACCCGCGTCTTCTCGAGCCGGTGAAGGTCTGGGTCTCCCAGTTAGACTATTGTGGAACCCAGGAGGTTGTTGCACGCTGGCGACAGTACGTTAGCCTGGTCTATTTCCACCTGCTCCTGCGGCGGCTGGCCGAGCGGGGGCTGCTCGGTTCGGAGATATAATCCCAGGGGGAGCCCAGATGATCCGGCTTAAGCGGATTTATGAGCCCCCGGAGCCCTTGGACGGGCGCCGGTTCCTGGTCGAGCGGCTCTGGCCGCGGGGCCTCAAAAAGGATGAGCTTAAGCTTGACGGCTGGCTAAAGGAGGCCGCCCCCAGCGATGGCCTGAGGCGCTGGTTCGGCCACGACCCAGCCAGGTGGGAGGAGTTTAAGGCCCGCTACTTTGCCGAGCTCGACTCGAGGCCCGAGGCCTTAAAGCCCCTCCTTGAGGCCGCCCGGGCGGGGGATATAACCTTGCTCTTCAGCGCCAGGGACCTAGAGCACAACAACGCGGTGGCCCTTAAAGAGTACCTGGAAGCCAGGCTGACCGGAGGGTGAGCGGGATGGGGCTTGGGGAAACAGTGGCGGCGGCCCTGGCCCCCATGGGAAGGGTCCGCAGGCTGGGGCGGGGGGAGTTTCTCTTCCTACAGGGGGACCGGCCGGGGCACGTCTACGTGGTGCTTGAGGGCTGGCTTAAGGTTACCCGGCTTGGGTCCGAGGGCTCCGAAAGCGTGCTGCACCTGGTCGGTCCGGGGGAGTTTGTCGGGATCGGAACCGTCCTGGCCGACGAGCCCCTGCCAGCCTCCGCCTGCGCCCTGATGGGGGCAAAGGTGCTGGCGGTGCCGACGGATAAGTTTCGAAGGTTCCTACTGGAGCGGCCTGTGGTGGCCCTAGACGTTATCCGGATTATGGCCAGCCGGCTGCACGAGCTTCAGCAGAGGTTCCATAACCTGAGCACCCGGCGGGCTGAGACCCGGCTGGCCAGTCTCCTGCTGAGCCTCGTGGGTGGGGCAGGCGACGGTCCCATGGAGGTGGCCCTAAGCCGGGCTGAGCTGGCCGGCCTGTGCGGAACCCGGCTCTACACCGTGAGCCGGGTCTTAAACGGCTGGCAGCGGGCGGGGATCGTCTGGCTGGGCCGGCGCCGGGTGAGGGTTCTGCGCCCCGATCTGCTGGCCGAGCTAGCCGACGGATGCCAGCCCTGACCCGTTGGTGCATTCGGGCCGCCTTGGTTAACCTCGTGGTCGCCCTGGTGTTGGGGGTGGGGCTAGAGCTGGGTGCTGCCCTGCTGGGGAGTGGGTGGCCCGGGCTTTCGGCGGCCCGGCCGGTGTTCTACCACCTGCTGATGCTGGGGGGCTTGGCCCAGTTCATCTTCGGGGTGGCCTGGTGGATGTTTCCGCCCCTTTCCCGGACTCGCCCCCGGGGCCCGGAGGGGCTCGGCTGGGTCGGGTTCGGTCTCCTCAATGGGGGACTGGCCCTGCGGGCCGAGCCGGTGGCCGCCCTGGACCCACAACCGTGGGCCCGGGCGACCCTGATCCTGGGCGCGCTGAGCCTTACCCTTGCCGGCTGGATTTTCGCAGGGCTCCTCTGGCCCCGGATCCGGGGGCGGCCCGGAAAGGAGAACTAGGTCGATGCCCCGCCTGAGCCGCTACATGGTCCGGGCAAGCCTCGTCCACCTGGCCACGGGCTTTCTCATCGGGGGCCTGATGCTTGCCCACAAGGCCGTTCCCCTATATCCCACCATCCCCTTCCTCCTGGGCTGGCATGTCCACGCCCTCCTTTTCGGCTGGACGGTCCAGCTTGCCTTCGGGGTAGCCTACTGGATTTTCCCGCGGCTTTCCAGCTGGGGCTTTGCCCACCCGCGGGGATACCCAGAACTGGCCTGGGCCGCACTCTTATTCATCAACGGGGGAGTCTTGCTGGCCGGACCGGGCGGGCTTATCGGCGGAACTCCGGCCATGGCCCTGGGAACCTTTATGGAAGTCCTCGGGGTTGTGGCCTTCGGGCTCCACCTCTTGCCCCGCCTCCGGCCACCCCTGCCCGGCGGGTAGATGTATCAGGGTTCATAAGGGCGAGCTTCCGACCGGTCGCGGGGCCCGGGATAATTTCCCAACTGGAGACCCTTTTGGTCGACCGGATTAAGCCGGTGATAAGATCATCCGGAGGTAAGTAGCTTTTAACCAATGCGGGAACTGGGAGACACGGGCGCCGAACCCTTCTGGGAGGGGCTGGTAACCGCCGACGGGGTCTTTGCCGTCGACCTCCAGCAGCGGGTCGTTTTCTGGGGACCGACGGTCGAGGGGTTAACCGGACGCCAGACAGACCAGGTGCTCGGCAAACCCTGCTACGAAGTGGTGGCCGGGCGTGATACCCGCAACCACCGGTTCTGCCGCCGCAACTGTCCCGTCATTGTGAATGCCCGTCGGGGCGCCCGACTCCGGACTATGACATCGTCTGCCCGACGGTCTACGGGACCGAAAAGTGGCTCAACATAAGCATTGTTATCCTGAAGAGGCCCGGGCGGGCAAACCTGGTTGTTCACCTCTGCCGGGACGTCACCGAGCGCCGCCGCCTTGAGGAGTTTGCCCGCCAGGCCGCAGCCCTGCTCCGGGAGCAGGGCCAGGACAGCGCACCTACCCGTGAACTTCAGGGCCCTGCCGGCCCGCCGCCACGCCTCTCGTCCCGGGAAACCGAAATCCTGCGGCTTCTCGCCTGCGGCCTCACCACCCGGGAGATGGCCGAAGCCCTCTCCATCTCCCCAACCACCGTCCGCAACAATGTAAACCGGATCCTGGGCAAGCTGGGGGTCAACACCCGCCTCCAGGCCGTCGTCTACGCCTCTCAGCTCCGGCTTATCTGAACCCGTATCTACCCCTTTAAATTGATGCATTTGCATCTGGTTGTGGCGTCCCGACAGCTTTACGCTGATTGTGGCAACAGTCACAAATTTGGGGGGAGAAGGCATCTTGGGCCGGTCGTTCTGGTTACCTGTGCTCGGCGCCCTAGGACTTACGGCCCTGGGCGAGGCCGTTGCCATCGGTTTGGACCCATTCCCAACGGGAGCCGCCAATGAAGCCCAGGCGGTAGATGGAGCCTTCCGCATCCTGACCATCCTGGCCGTTCCGGTTTTTGCTTTCGTCCTGAGCTTTCTTATCTACAGCGCCGTCCGGTTTCGAAGGGCCACCCCGGATCAGGTCGATGGTCCGCCCTTGCGGGGAAGCCCGGCGGTAGGGGTGGCCTGGCTGGGCGTAACAACAGCCCTTACTCTGATCCTTATCAGAGTCGGCGCTGTCGGGCTCGAGGAGATCCGGCACACTGCCCAGTTGCCGCCTGATTTGGTGGTTAAGGTCGAGGGGATGCGCTGGAGCTGGAGGGTCTTATTTTCGGAAGCCTGGGATTCCTGGTCGGCGGCGGGGCTGGTGGGTTTTTGCGGCCCTAATCCTCTTGACAGTCATTGAGTTCGGCCTGTTGCTGACCGACCTGCCGGTAGGCTTGTTCCGGTTCCTGCTGGTCGCACTGAATCTGGCCGATGCCGGGCTTATCGCCTACTATTTCACGCACATTGCCCAGCTTTGGAGGGCAGACTAGCATGGTACACCGGCAACTTGTCGAGCACACCGCCGAAGAGCGGCTGTCACTCAACCGGGTAGGCCTTTGGCTGTTTATCCTGTCAGAGAGCTTCCTCTTCGGGGCGGCTTTATCAAGCCGCTACTACCTGCAGGGGGTCGAACGGCCCCCGGAACTCAACCAGCTGCTGGGGTTGGGTATCACCCTGGTTCTGCTGACCAGCAGCCTCACCGCCTACCGGGCCGAACGGGCTGCCCTCTGGGGCCACCTAGCCGGCCTGAACCGTAACCTGGCGGCCACCATCGGCTTGGGCCTGGTCTTTCTGGTCGGGGTGGTTATCGAGTGGTACGAGGCCTTTCATTATTTTCCGCCGAACACGGCCTACGGCACCATCTTCCTGACGACGACGGGGCTGCACGGTTTCCACGTGCTCACGGGGATTGTGGCGCTTACGTTTGTCCTGCCCCTCGGTCGGCACGGGCGGTTTACCGGCGGAAACTCCTGGGCGGTGGAAGGGGCCGTAAAATACTGGCACTTTGTGGACGTGGCCTGGGTGTTCATCTACCCCACCCTCTACCTAGTGCAGTAAGGCAGTCGGACGGCGTGAGGACGTTCGCCTAGTCGCCCACCTACCCCCGGCTGCGGGCCCTTCACACGACCCGGTCGAAACCTAAGGAGGTTAAGTGATGGCCGATTCCCTCAACGGGCTTGACCTGGGGCAGCTGCGCCTGGCCTGCCTGGCCTGATGGAAAGTACGGTACGGGCCCAGCCTGAGGCCGCCCAGGCCCTCAACCGCTGGTCGGCCCGGGTCCACTGGCAGGACGGCTTTAACGCCCGGGCCTTTATCCGCAACCATGCCCTCGACCTCAGCGAGCCCGCCGACCTGGCCGGGAACGACGTGGCCCCCAATGCCGTTGAGTACGTGCTGGCCGCCCTCGGGGCCTGCCTTACCGTCGGGTTCGTCTTCAACGCCACCAGGCGGGGCATCCGCCTCCGCAACCTGGAGCTGGCCCTTGATGGTGAGCTGGACAACATCCTGGTGTTTCTCGGCCTCGACCGAAGCGGCCACCCAGGCTACCGTCAGATAAAGGTTAAAGCCTATGTGGACGCCGACGCCGACGAGGCCACCATCCAGGAAGTCTGGGCCGAAACGGTGCAGACCTCGCCGGTGGGAAACACCCTGGCTCGGCCCGTTGCCGTCGAGACCGAACTGGTAAGGGTACCCACAGTCTAATCGGGAGGTGAACGTAATGCTGGCCGACCGTTTTACCCAGGTTTTTCGGGAGGAGCACCGTCACGTCCGGGATTTTTGCTCGACCTGATTCAGGCCTTCCAGGACCGCAACCTATCCCGCCCGGGAGCTCCTCGGGCGGGTGGCCGCCCTGACCGGGCCCCATTTCCGCTACGAGGAGGAAGCCCTCTACCCGGCCCTGACCGAAACTATCTGCTGAAAATCGTACGGGAGGCTGCTTCCGTGAAGGCCGAACTGCCCCTTTTCCCCGTGACCGTCGTTGGAAGCTGGCCCCGGCCAGCTTGGCTGCTGGATGCCTTGCGGCGGCGCCGGGCCGGAGAGCTCTCATTCGGGGAGTTTCAGGAGATAGCCGACCGGGCCGTCCTGGAGGCCCTCCGCCATCAGGAGGAGGCCGGGGTGGATATCGTTACGGACGGCGAACAGCGGCGGGATAACTTCTGCCCGGTCCGTATCTTCTGACCCGGACGATGTGGGTCAAGGGCCGCTCGGATGGGGCCTACCCGACGGTTCGGGACCTGGCGGCAGAAATCGTTGCCATTTTGCGGGATGAGATTATTCGGCTCCGGGACGCCGGCACCAGCTTTATCCAGCTGGACGAACCCGCCCTGACCGAGGTGGTCTTTCAGCCACCGGTCAAGGCCCGAACCTTCATGTGTGCCTCCCTTTCGGCATCCACTGCCGACCCGAAGCGGGAGCTGGAGTGGGCTGCTGAGCTCGTCAACCGAACGGTGGAGGGTATCGACGGGGTCCGCATTGGTGTGCACGTCTGCCGGGGCAACTGGACCACCAACGAGGCGGCCCTGCTTACGGGCAGCTACGAGCCCCTCGTCGAAACGCTGGCCGCCATGAAGGTCCGTCAGTGGGTGCTGGAGTTTGCGACGCCCCGGGCCGGGGAGCTGGGGGCCATTCGGCCCCTGGCGGAACGGGGCGAGCTGGGGCTGGGGGTAGTCAATCCCCGATCGCCCCGGGTGGAATCCCCGGACGAGGTCGCGGCCCGGGTGGAGCCGGCCCTGGCCTACTTCTCGCCCGACCGGGTCTTTCTTAATCCGGACTGCGGTTTCGGAACCTTCGCCGAAGCGCCCGTAGCCACGGCCGAAGTTGCCAGCGCCAAGCTCCGGACGATGGTGCAGGCGGCCGCTGACCTGCGCCGCAGGTTCGGCTAGGGCCGGGTCCGGTCGTCTCCCAAAGGTTCCGGAAGGGCGACCGTTCCCGGCCGGTAGGGGCAGAGGGGGTCGCTGGCCAGCGGATTGCCCGTCAAGGCGTAGGCCCGGGCCCGGGAGCCGCCGCAGACTTCCCGGAACTCGCACCGGCCGCACTTGCCGTAGAAGCCGTCTGGGTTGCGCAGGGCCTGCAGCAGGGGAGCGTTCTGATAAAGGTCAACAAGGGTGGCCTGGCGGACGTTCCCGACCCGGACCGGCAGGAAGCCCGAGGGGAAGACGTTTCCGGTGTGGGAGATAAACACGATGCCGTTCCCGTCCCGGATGCCGAATCCTCGGCCCACCGGCGACCGCAGCACCTCCTCGACCCGCCCCGCGGCCCGCTGAATGGCGATCCGCCGGTAGTGGTGGGCCTCGGTCAGCTTCACCTCAAAGGGTGCCGTCCGACTTAGGTCCAGCAGCCAGCCCATCAGCCGCTCGGATTCGGCCGGCGAAAGCTCCGTCATCACCCGGCCCCGGCCGACCCGGATGAGGAAAAATAAGCTCCAGCGGACGACCGGAAACCCCGTTAGAAACTGATAGGTCCGGGGCAGGTCGTCGGCCGTCTCCCGGCAAACCAGGGTGTTAACCTGGACCGCCAGCCCGGCGTTTAGGGCGGCCCGGAGGGCCCGCTCAGTCCAGGCGAAGGACCCTGCCACGCCCCTGATGCCATCGTGGTGGGCCGGGTCGGAGCCGTCGAGGCTGAGGGCCAGGCTGGCAACCCCGGAATCCCGCAGCCGGGTGATTACTTCAGGGGTGAGGGCGTAGGTTCCGCTGGGCGTCACCGAGACCGACTGGCCAAGCCGGCGGGCCTCGGTCAGGATCTCGAAGAGGTCCGGGCGCTTAAGGGGGTCGCCCCCCGTTAGGACCAGGTGGGGCCGGCGGGGAAACCGGCCCAGGTCGGCGATGAGGTTCACCACCTCGGCGGTAGTAAGTTCCAGCGGATGCCGGTGGGGGATGGCCTCGGCCCGGCAGTGGCGGCAGGCCAGGTCGCAGGCCCGGGTCAGCTCCAGGTAGACCAAGACAGGGGCCTCCCCAAAGACATACCTGCGCCCGCCCCACAACGGAAACCTGCGGCCGTTTTTCATCGGGTTCATCCTCCCAGTTAGGTCGCCCCCGGTACCGCCCAACCCCCGCCGGAAAGGAAAAGCCGTGGGCGGGGCGCTCTGCCCCGCCCCCGAGCCAGGACCTTAGTGGCCGCCAGAGCCCTGGCCGGCCCTCACCGCCTCGAAGATGGCCGGGTCCGCCGGCCCTTCAACTACCAGCTGGGCGGCAGCGCCCTTCTCCAGCCGGCCCAGACTGTGGTCCACCAGGATGTAGGTACCCGGATACTCAACCTTGAACTCGACGATGGTGGCCCCACCGGCCGGTACCAGGGTCGTCTGGACGTTATAGACCGGCTCCGAGGCCCCCTCCGGGTAGACCCGGTCGAAGATCTCGCCGATGACGTGGAAACTGGAGGTCAGGTTCGGACCGCCCACCCCGAAGAAGATTCGGACCGTCTCGCCGACTTTGGCCTTGAGGGCGTTATCGCCCGTCAGGGCTCCAACCCGCCCGTTGAACACCACGTAGTCGGGCCGCTCGTCCAAAAGCTTCTCAATCGAAACGGACCTTAGGCCCTTCTCGTCCCGGTTTCCGGCCAGGTAGAGGTCGCCCTGCATCACGTAGTACTCCCGGTCGACCTTGGGCAGCCCGCCCTCAGGCTCCACTACGATCAGCCCGTACATGCCGCTGGAGATATGGTGGGCCACCATCGGGGTCGCGCAGTGGTAGACGTAGACCCCCGGGTTCAAGGCCTTAAATCGGAAAGTGGCCGACTGGCCGGGGGCCACCTGGGTGACCTTGGCCCCGCCCCCCGGCCCAGTGACGGCGTGGAGGTCGATGCTGTGGGTCACCTTGCTGTTCGGCGAGTTCTTTAGGGTCAGCTCGACGGTATCGCCCTTGCGGACCCGAATCATCGGGCCAGGAACGGTCCCATTGTAGGTCCAGAAGGTGTAGGCGATGCCGTCGGCTAGGTAGGCCGTGACCTCCCTGGCCTCAAGCTCCACCTTGACAAGGGCGGGCTCAGAGCGGTTCACCGGCGGGGCCACAGCCGGCATGGGCAGGAAGCCGGTGCTCGGCGGCACCGGGGCGGCTGCCGGCTGCGCCGGCGCGGCGGGTGCCTGGGGCTGGGTCTGCGTCTGCTCCGCCCCGACCACCACCAGCTGGCCCTTCATCCCGGCCTCCTTGTGACCGGGAATGGTGCACTCGAACTCGTACGTGCCGGGCTTATCGGCCCGGAAGGTGGCCTTCAGGGTCTGACCGGGCTTGGGCGCCAGGTGCACATCGAAGGCGGGGATGTGCAGGTCGTGTTCAATAGCCCCCCTGTTCTCGAGGGTGATGGTTATCTCCTTGCCGGCCGGCACCCGGACCACGGCCGGGTCGTATTTAAACTCGGTGGCGACGAGCTTTACATCCGTGGACAGCTCCGACACCGAGCCGACCGGGCCGGATGGGGCCGCCGGGCCGATGCAGGCGCTTAAGAGCAGGACCAGCACACCGATCAGGCTGAGGAACTTAAAACCGGTTATCGGCTTCATCGGGTCTCCCCCCTTGGTTGTGTTTAATCTTTCCGTCAAAATTGTCGGGGGTGAGCTTATCTGATGTCATCATCCTTAAGTGTAGTTTTTGGGATAGTTTGGGTCCTACCCGATAGGGTGGGGACAAGGACTAGTACCCGAACCCGAGGCTGGCGGCCACTAGGAGCATGGTTACTAGGCCCAGGGTGAAGCTCCAGGCCATCTCCTGGCGGGAAACGAACTCCAGCGCCTCGCCCAGCAGCTCGCCGATGGCCAGGTAAATCATGGCGCCCCCCGCAAACCCCAGGCCGGCCGGCACCAGCTGCCTGGCCAGACTCACGGCCAGGAAGGCCGGTACGGCGAAGACCGGCTGGGGGAGGCTGGTGAAGACCGCGTAGCCAGCGCACCTCCACAGCGACACGCCCTTCGCCCGGAGGGGGAGGGATACGGCGATGCCTTCGGGCACGTTGTGGACGGCGATGGCCAGGCCCAGCAAAAGTCCGAACCTGAGCTCCCCGGTGGCGAACCCGACCCCAATGGCCAGGCCTTCCGGGATACTCTGGATGAACATGGCCAGGATAAAGAGGACGGCCCGCCGCGAGTCGGCCCCACCCAGGCCGGAGACCTTCCAGTCCCGGGTCGCCACAAAGCGGTTCAGCCCCGCCACAAAGCGGGCCCCAAGAAGCAGTCCGGCAACCGTGTCCAGGGCCGAACCCCGGCGCAGGCCCTCATCCACCAGGCTGAAGACGGAGGCCCCGACCATCATTCCGGCGGCGTACCCGGCGGCAAGTCCCCGCCAGCGGTCCGAGGTGTTCCGGAAGAATACAAACGGCAGGACCCCGAGGGCGGTGCTCAGGTCGCTCAGAACCCCGACCCACAGGACCTGCCAGAGCGTTGGCTCCATCGCTCGTCAGCCCTCCGACTTGCCGGACAAGCTGATGATAAATTAAAGTTTTATGCGGAAGCCAATTTGGGGAAAGGTCGGTCCATGCTGTCGATGACTTCTCGCTACGCCCTCCGGGCCTTGGCCTACCTGGCCACCCACCCTGAGCGGCAGGTATTCGCCCACGAAATTGCGGCCGAGACGGAGATCCCCACCAATTACCTTTCGAAGATCCTGCATACCCTGGCCCGGCTGGGCCTGGTAAAATCGGGCCGGGGTCGGCGGGGCGGATTCCGGCTCGCCCTGCCGCCGGACCAGATCGTCCTCAAGCAAGTCATAGGCCCGTTTGAAGACCCAGAGTTTCCCCGGGACTGCCTGCTGGGCCGGCCCTTCTGCTCGGACAGCAACCCGTGTCAGGCCCACGCAACCTGGAAGCCCATCTCCGAGCAGGTAAGTAAGTTTTTCCAGACGGCAACCCTGGCCGACCTGATCCGCCGGGAAGCCGGGGGTGCTAGTCCAGGCGGCGCAACAGGCTAGCCCAGACCGCCCCCCCACAACCTACCCGAACGGGTGTGGACGGAAATCCTTATCCACTATTAAAATGACCTATAGAGGAGATTATCAATAAAGGGGTGAGGCAGGTGACGCCGACGCCTGTGCCCGACCGGACTGACCGGGTTCCTTTCGGCCAGACCCTACTGGACGACTTCTTCCTATTGCTCGCCCTGGGGCTTTTGATCCCCTTCCTGAGTTACCTGGTTTGGGGCCTTCTGGACCTGGGCAGTGTCCCGGTCCTGCCCCCCGTTGACCAGCTAGTGGCAGGAGGTTAAGCCGTGACGATTCACCCGCCTGAGCGCATCTGGTGGAAACCTATAAGCGGGGCCGAGCGGGTTTACATCGCCGCAGCCCTCCTCTTTTCCCTTATCACTTTCTTCCTGATGCCCATCTGGCACTTCCTGGGCGCCCAGAACCCCACCATGCAGACCTACCGGGTTGACAAGGCCGAATACCTCCAGCGGGTAATGGCCTGGGCCGATCGCTATAAGGTCGGAGAGCTGGCCGGAGTCCCGGTGGTCGAGCCGCCGCCCGGTGGGGAGGTTTATCTGCTGGCCCGCACCTTCCAGTGGTTCCCGGTCCTTAAGCTTAGGGCCGGCCAGACCTACCGGGTGCACGTTTCGTCGTCCGACCTGGTTCATGGCTTTTCCCTCCAGCCCCTCAACATGAACTTCATGGTGGTTCCCGGCTACGAATACATCCTGTACGTGACCCCAACCCAGAAGGGCGAGTTTGGCATCCTTTGCAACGAGTTCTGTGGCCTGGGACATCACCTGATGGTTGGAAAGCTTATCGTCGACTAAGGAGGGTTTGACCGATGGCTACTGCGGCGATACCCTACCGTTTCCGGACCTGCGAATCCACCGGCCTGCGGGTCCACGCCGATGCCGAGGCCTTGCTTAAGGTTAACGCCGTGCTGGCAGTGGTCTTCCTGGCCATGGCCGGCACCGCCGCCCTGCTCGTTCTACTTACTCGCTGGCCGGCCCTGCATCTGCTCGACCCAGTCTGGTTTTACCGTCTGCTCACCTTCCACGGGGCCAATGCCCTGCTCTTCTGGATGATTTTCTTCGAGATGGCCATCCTTTACTTTGCCGGGCCCATCGTCCTTAACAGCCGGCTCCCGGCCCCTAGCCTCGGCTGGCTGGCCGCAGTGTTGATGTTGGGTGGAGCCGTGTTGGCCGACGTTATGATTCTAACCGGGCAGGCGGATGTGCTCTTTACGGCCTACGCTCCCCTCCGGGCCCACCCCCTCTTTTACCTGGGCTACATCCTGTTTGCCGTTGGGGCTCTCATCGTGGTGGGTCTCTTCTTCGCCAGCCTGGTGGTCGCCCGGGCCGAGGGTACTTACCAGGGTTCGGTCCCCCTGGTAACCTTTGGGGGGCTTACGGCGGCCATCATCGCCCTGGTCACCATTTTTGGGGGTGTCATCACCTTCGTACCGGCCTTCTTCTGGTCCCTAGGGGTTCTACCCAACCTGGACCCGGCCGTCTACCGGCTCAACTTCTGGCTCATTGGCCACCCCTCCCAGCAGATCAACGTCTCGGCTATGGTCGCCGTTTGGTACCTGCTGGCGAGCCTGACCGTTGGGGCGACAGCGGTTAGCGAGAAGGTCTCCCGCATCGCTTTCACCCTGTATATCCTGTTTATTAACATCGCCTCGGCCCACCACCTGCTGGTGGATCCCGGCCTCAGCCCGGCCTGGAAGATCTGGAATACCTCCTATGCCATGCACCTGGCCGTCCTGGCCAGCATGATCCACGGCCTGTCGGTCCCGGCCGCTATCGAGGTGGCCCTGCGACGGCGGGGCTTTAACCGGGGCCTTTTCGAGTGGCTGTGGCGGGCCCCCTGGGGCAACCCGGCCTTCGCCGCCCTGGTGCTTTCGGTCATCATCTTCGGCGTTATCGGCGGGATTAGCGGAGTTGTCTTCGGCACCGAGCAGATCAGCATCATCTCCCACAATACGTACCGGATCGTCGGCCATTTCCACGGTACCGTCGTTGGGGGCACAACCCTGGCCTTTATGGGTCTGACCTACTACGTAATTCCCCTCATCTTTCGCCGGCAGGTCGTCTGGTCAACCCTGGCCCGGATTCAGCCTTACCTGTTCGGCATTGGCATAGTCATCATGACCATCAGCATGGTCATGGCCGGGACCTACGGGGTGCCTCGGCGCCACTGGGATATCGACCTCAGTCTGGCCCCGGCCGGCCTTAAGTTCGCCTTCGATGCCCCGGCATACCTCTTCCTGACCCTGACGACCCTGGGCGGTATTCTGGCCGTCCTCGGCGGTGCCCTTTACGTCCTGATAACCGTCGTGTCCGTCTTCGCCGGACCGGTAGTCGAGCGAATCCCGATCCCAAGCCTGGGGCCGATACCGGCCGTAGCCGGCGGCCAGGATGTTCCGGAGGCTCAGGGGGCCAGCCAGGCCCGGGTTGCCCACGCTGACATCCGGGGAACCCTCACCCTCAACTTTCTCTTCCTGGGCATCTTCGTCGTCTACTACCTGCTGAACTGGAAGTGGCTCGCCGATGTCTGGCCCGTTCGCTGAGGAGGGCATAACCCGAAGGCTTGCCGGCTGGCTCGGCCACCCGTATTTCCCGGTGGGAGCCGTCGGCCTGGTGGGCCTCTGGACGGGCCTTTTCGTCCTGGCGCCGGTCCTGGGCGAGGCCGCCCCAGTCTGGCTCGAACCCCTTCAGCGGCTGTGCGGCTACAACCCGGTGGCCGGGGCCGCCCCCCTGGACCGGACCGCCGTCCTGGTAACCCAGGGGTACCTTACCATTGGGGTCCTGGGCTTTCTCTTCTGGGGTGACCTCCGGCGGGTCCTGGCTGCCCACCGGCCGGCGGCAGTACTTCTGGGCTTTACTACCGCCTTTCCCGGCCTGCTCCTAGTAGGTGGGGTCGCCACCGGCCGGCTGGCCGTTTTCCCAACCCAGGTTCCGGCCCTAGCGCGGCAGGTTGCCCCGGCCCCTGATTTCGTCCTAATGGACCAGGCGGGGCGGCCGGTCAGCCTCTCGGACCTGCGGGGGCAAGTGGTGGTTCTTACATTCTTTTACGCCCACTGCCCGGATATCTGCCCACCCCTGCTGGCCCGTCTGCGGGGGGTGGTGGAGGATTCGGTCCGGAAGGGTCTGCCGGTTGTCGGGCTGGCTGTCACCCTCGACCCGAATCAGGACACCCCGGCGGCCCTGGCCGATTTTGCCGCCCGATTCGACCTCCACGAGAACACTGTCCGGCTCCTGACCGGGCGGGCTGATACCCTTGAGGCCGTGTACGCGGCCTACGACATCGAGCCAACCGTGCTTTCGAACGGCCTGATCCTTCACCCCGGCCGCTTTTACGTCATCGACCGTCAGGGGCGGCTCGCCTACATTCTGCCGGCTGGGGAGGTGCCGCAAGCGTGGCTGACAAACGTTATAAAGCTTCTGGCCCAGGAAAAGGACACCTGACCGGGGGGACATCCGGCGGCCGCCTAGGGGCGGCGACCCTTTGGGTTGGGGTTGAGAACCTCCTGGAGCGGGCCGGCGGGGTTGCGGCCAACGTGGCCGGCTGGAGCGGCGCCCTGGCCGTAACCTGCTTCGTTCTGATCCTCCTCAGTGGGGTTTATTTGTTTTTCTCCTATCAGGTCGGGGCCGAGGCCGGTTACCGGTCGGTACAGGCCCTCAGCGCCGAGCCCCTCGGGGGCCTGATGCGGGCAGTGCACCGCTACGCCTCCCGGGGCTTTATGGTCTTCGCCGCCCTTCACCTGGTTCGCTACCTGGCTACCGGCCGGTTTCGGGGCCCCTGGTGGCTCGCCTGGGTTACCGGCTTTGTCATGCTGTTCATAGCCTGGTTTGTGGGCCTCACCGGGTACCTGCTGGTCTGGGATGTGGCCGGGTTTGCGGCGGCCCGGGTCCTGGCCGAGGGGATCGACCGCCTCGGCATCCTGGGACAGCCCCTCAGGCTGAGTCTGGTGGAGGCCGGCGCCCTCCGGGACAACATATTTTTGATCCTGCTTTATCTGCACATAACGATGCCCTTGCTTGGGGCGTTCTTCGGCTGGCTTCATTTGGCCCGGGTGGCTCGGCCACGCCTTCTGCCGCCCCCCTTTGTCGCCGTCCTGACAAGCGCCTTTTACGTGGCCGTGGGCATCCTCCGGCCGGTCCCCAACCTGGAGCCGGCGGATCCTACCCGCCTACCCGGCAGCTTTCCGGCCGACCCCTTCTACCTGGCGTATATGTTTTTGCCCGAACTGGCCGGGTGGGCCGTTTTGGGGGTCGGTGTTGGGCTTACGGTGCTCCCCCTGGTGGGCCGCCAGCCGCCCACCGCCCGGGTTGACCCGGCCAGGTGCACCGGCTGCGGGTTCTGCGTCGCCGACTGCCCCTATGGGGCAGTGAGACTGCAGCCGGGTAAGGGCCGGCCGGTGGCCGTGGTGGACCCGGCCCGCTGCGTCGGGTGCGCCATCTGCGTCGGGGCATGTCCCCTGGACGGAATCGAGCTCAACCCGCCCCTGAAGTTGCCGGCGGTTCCGTCGAAACCTGGGCTGGTGGTATTAACCTGCAAGGCCGCCCCCGGAAAAATTCCGTCCGGGGCCGCAGTTATTCGACTACCGTGTGTAGCCGCGCTGCCCGTTTCCCGAGTTCGGGAGCTGAGCCGGCAAGGGACCGAACTCCTGGTGGTACCATGCGGCCTTTCGGCCTGCGTCTACCGGGAGGGAAGCACCTGGGTCCTGGGTCGGGCCGGCCGCCGGCGGTTCCCGTACTGGCCCCGGCGGGTGCTAGTGGCCCTGGGGGGGACTTTAAAGCTGCCTCTGGCCAGGTCGAACGCCGGCTGGGGGCGGGTTGTGGCGGCGGTAGTGCTGGTGGGAAGTCTGCTTCCCGGCGTCTGGGATGGGCCCCAATGGGAACCCACGGCTGAAGCAGCCATCCAGATTGTCGTCCGGACCGAGGCCCCCTTCCTCTGGAGCCGGAGTCTCACCGAGGAGGAGAAATCCAGGCTCCTGCCCCACATGCGGGCCGACGTGCCGGTGGCCGGCGAAAGGGCCGACCTGCAGCTTGCTGTGACCGTGGATGGGGCCCGGTATGAGTGGGTAATCCGGCCGGGCGGCATCCGCCGCAATGGGCCGAGTAACTTCTTCACCGAGGTTTACCTAAATCCTGGACATCACCACCTTAGCTTCCGTCTGACGCCCGTAGCCGCTGGGGCTTCCCCCCTCGCGACCTGGGAAGGCACCATTGAAGTTGAGCGGGGAATGGTTAGACTGGTAGCTTACGGACTCGACGGAGGCGGGCTTACAATCCGGTAGCCGGCTCAGTCGATAAGCCCCAGCTCGCGGGCCTGGCGAATCGCTTCGCCTCGACGGCTCAGGTTTAACTTTGCCAGCACGGTCCGCAGGTGGTTTTTGACGGTGTTTTCACTGATACCCAGCTCAACTGCCGCCTGTCGGTTCGTCCGCCCCCAGGCGATGAGGCGCAGAACCTCCAGCTGCCGCCGGGTGAGCCGAACCGAGGACCCGACCGCCGAGCGGCTGCCGTTCCCCTGAGCCGCCCTGAGGGCCTCCCTTACAATCAGCTTAATCATGGCCGGGGCCAGGACGTATTCGCCGGCGGCTGCCCTCCTGACAGCATCAATGAGGGTCTCGGGTTCAACGGCCTTCAGAAGATAGCCGCAGGCCCCGGCGGCCAGCGCCTCGAGGGCCTCCCGAATGTCTTCCCGGGCCGCTAGAACCAGCACCTGGGTTTCCGGTAGCTCGGCCCGGATGGTCCGGGTTGCCTCAATGCCGTCCAGAATCGGACGGGAGTTTCCCGTTAATACCACGCGAGGCCGGAGCCGGCGCGCCAGGTCGACGGCCGCCCGCCCGTCCGCAGCCTCCCCGATCACCTCGAAATCGGGGCAGCTGGCCAGCACCACCTTCACGCCGGCCCGGTAAAGGGGCTGGTCGTCAACCATCATCAAGGTGACCCGCTCGGTCATGGCCTTTAAGAACGGCCTAAACTGCCGGCTCTTTGCGGGCGAGCTTTTCGTAGATGCGCTTAATTTCGGCTCGGATGGGGTCGCCGGCCGGGTAGACGTCGGCAAAGTACTTCAGGGCGCTTTCGACGATGGCCGCCTCCCGCCCCGTAAGCTCGATTACCTGCAGCGGTTCAAACTGCTTAGCCGACGTCTCGATGAGCTCCCGGCGCAAGGGTGGCGTTTGGACGGTGAGCTCGGGCCTAACTACCAACAGGGGAACCTCGGCCTGCCGCAGGAGGCCCAGGGTTACGCTCCCAAAGATGAGCTCGGCAAGCCCTGTCCGGCCGTGGCTGGAAATGGCAATCAGGTCGGCATCCACTCGCCGGCCCACCTCCAACAGGCGGGGGATGACCGGCCCCACCTCGATTTCGATGGCCGCCTTAATCCCCTGCTGCCGCAGCTGGGCGGCAACCCCTTCCAGGTAGTCCCTGGCGGCTTTAAGCTCCTCGTCCAGAACCGTCTGCATGGCGATGGGGGATTCCGGCACAAAGGTCACCTGGGAGACGGGAACCACCCGGACCAGCACCAGGGTTCCCTCGAAGATTCGGGCCAGCTCGGTGGCCGCCGAGAGGGCGGCCTCCCCGTACTGGGACCCGTCCAGGGGGACCAGGATCCGGGGGGGCTTTACCGTGGGCATGAAAGGCCGCGGCGGTGCGGCAGCCTTGATAACCAGGACCGGTACTGGGCTTCGGGCTAGAACCCCCTCGGCCACCGACCCGTAAATCCACCGGCCCAGGCCCGACCGCCCATGGGTAGACATCACCACCAGGTCTGGCTTTTTCAGCCGGATCTGCTCCAGAATTGCCCCCGGCACGTCCGAATCGTAGGGCACCGCCGTGTCGGCCGAAATTCCCACCGACCGAAGCTCTTCGGCAACCCGGTTAACGTAGTCTTCAGCCTCCCGCACCAGGCGGGCTTCAACCTCGAGCCGGTCACCCAGGGTCAGAAGGCTCGGAGGCTCCACCACCTGCACCACCAGAACCCGCGCCCGGGTGGCCAAGGCAACCTCTCGGACGACATGCAGGGCACGTTCGGCCAGCTCTGAGCCGTCTAGCGGAACCAGAACAGTCTGAATCGGCATGCTCCTCACCTCCCGTCAGGCTATCGTAGCATCCAGGGGCCGTCCTTCCAGTGTCCGGCCCTTAGCAATGGCCGCTAGACCCAATTTGACGACCGGCACCGCCTCTCCCCTCACCACGCCGGCGGCCAGGGCCTGCAAGACTCCCCGGGGGATCCCCTCCGACCGGTCGGTCACCACCACCGTTAGGTCGGAATCAAGGAGCGCGTAGCCGAGGTTGCCATCATCCGGGCCGGTAAGAACCTCCAGCCGAGGCTGGGCGCTCAGCCCTGCGGCCAACTCGGCCGCATACCAGATGGCATCCTTGGCCTGTTCCCGATCCGGCAGTAGGATGGCTACCCGCCCATCCCGCTTGGGGGCCGGCAGCAGGGTATCGACCACCATGGCGGGAATTCGGGCCGCGGCCAAAAGGGCGGCCGCGGTGCGGCCCAGCAGCACCCTGGCCGTCGCGCCGGTGCCGTGGGCGGCCAGCAGGAGCAGCGGTTCGGCCAGCTGGCTTGCCACCGTCAGGATTTCGTCTACGGGGTCGCCACTACGGACGATAACCTCAGTCTCTGCCGAAAGGTCTTGGGCCTTCCGGCTTAGATATTTCCCCACCTGCCGGATAGCCTCCGGGCTCAGGGCCACGCCGACCAGGTAAACCTTGGCTCCGACAGCCTGAGCAAGCTCGGCTGCAACCCTAAGAACCTGCTCGGCGGCGACAGACCCGTCCAGGGGAACGATGATGTTCTTTACCGTCATTGTGTCTACCTCCCTACAGTACTGCACCATCTTCAATGTAGTACCCGAGGCCCCCGGGACGTCAGACCCCAAAGGGTAGGATTCGGGTAGGTCGGAGCGAGTTAGTCTCCCACCCATTCAGGCGGGAGGCCTGTCTACCAGACCCGGACCCCTGGAACGTTGAAGGCGGCGGACGCCACCAGCATCGCCAGGACCGGGCCGTAGGCAAAAATGATCAGGGCCAGCGCGACCGTCAGCCACGGCCGCCAGCGGTCCAGAACCACAGGCCCGGTTTCGGGGCCGTGTAGGGCCTCGGCCACCGGGACCTCAACCCGGGCCGGCCGGCGGCCGGCCACCCAGGTCATCACGATGTTGACGAAGAAGAGCAGGCCACTTGTGAACAGGATAACGCCCCCGATCCCGACCAGTGGTAGCAGCGCCTGCCAGTCGGGCCTCAAAGGAAGGTAGGCCGCCGACCCAACCATGGTCCGGCGGGGCATATCCAGCAGCCCGAGCCAGTGCTGGGCGAAAGACATGAGGCCCATCCCCACCAGCCAGAGCCAGGGCTGAACCAGCCCCAGGGGTCGACTCCACAGGGCCCGGCCCGTCAGATATGGCACCAGCCAGTAAAGGATGCCCATAAAGGTCAGGGTGACCCCGGAGCCCACCGTCAGGTGGAAGTGGCCCACCACCCACATGGTGTTGTGGACCACCAGGTTGACGTTGTATGAGGCGTTGACCAGGCCGCCGATGCCCCCGAAGGCGAAAAGGACCATGCCCAGGGCCTGAGCCGTAAAGGACGGGTCCGACCAGGGCAGTCGAGGTATCCAACCCAGCCAGCCGCGGCCACCCCGGGCCCGCCCCCCGAGCTCCACGGAAGCGACCACGTTGAAAAAGGTCAGCAGGCTGGGGAAAAAGACCCCGAAGGTAAAGATCGCCTGCAGAAACTTCCAGAGCTCACCGACGCCGGGGTCGGTGAACTGATGATGCAGGCCCACTGGGGTCGAAAGGAACAGGAAGAGCAGGAAGGAGACCCGGGCCAGGGGGTCGCTGAAAAGCTTCCCTCCCGCCTGCTTGGGAATCATCGTGTACCAGGATATGTAGGCCGGTAAAAGCCAGAAGTAAACAATCGGGTGCCCCGTGAACCAGAAGAGGGTCCGGGCCAGGAGGGGGTCGGCCCCGGAGGTCAGGCCCAGGGAAAACGGGATGAGGATGGCCAACATCTCCAGGGCAACTCCCAGGCTGGCGATAAACCACATCGCCAGGGTTACCACGGCCATGAAGGCCGGCAGGGGTGTCCGAACGCCGGGATTTTCGGCCCGCCATTGCCGGTAGGTGAGGACCAGGTTGAGCAGAATGAGCCAGGTTCCGACCACCACCATGGTCAGGCCGATGTAGAAGGCCGGGTGGGCCCGCATCGGCGGGTAGAAGGTGAAAAGGACGGTGGCGTCGTTGGTGGCAATGGGCCAGACCGCCAGCAGCAGTCCGACCACCATCAGCCCGAAGGTGAACTTCCCCAAACTGGGGCTGGCCAGGGGCCGACCGAAGCTGTGGGTGGCCACGAAGATTAAAAACCCCGAGATGAAAAATGTAGTCCAAACCAGGACCATCAGTACACCGTGGTAGGTAAGGCCGTGGTAGTAGGAGGCCAGCACCGGATAAAGATAAGGGTAAAGGTTTATCCCTGAGTGCTGCAGGGCCTGAAGGAGGCCCATAAGCCCCCCGACCGCCAGGGCCAGAAGGCCGATGGCAATGTAGTAGGCGGCGAGCCGGTTTTCGAGGCCTAAGGCCGGAACTGCTTCCCTCATCTGCTCCCTCCCTGACCGGAAGGTTCGACGATGACTTTGCCAAACATGACGTGGTGGCCGGTTCCGCAGTATTCGTGGCAGACGAGCAGATACTCACCCGGGCGGTCGAAGCGGGCACTGAGCCTTGAGACCTGGCCCGGAATGAGCATCATGTTCACCGGGCTGTCCTGGATTTTAAATCCGTGCACCACATCCCGACTGGTGGCAATAAAGGTTACTTCCGAGCCGGCCGGTACCCGGATTTCATTGGGGGTGAAGCGCCAGATCTGGCCGATAACCACCGCCTCATATCGGCCGGGTCCCACCTGGCGGACGCCGGGTTTGTCGAAGGGTGGGGTAGAATCCAGCCGGGCCGGATCCAGCCGGCCCTCGGGTCCGGGCAGGTGAATGCCCATGGCGAAGGCGCTTAAGGCGATGGCTACTAGCATCGAGACCGGTATTGCAATGCTGGGCAGGATCCAGGCCAGCTCGTAGATATAGACGGATAAATTGTTGCGGTTCATGGCAGAGGCGCCCTCCCTAGCAGGTTAAGGTAAATCCCGGCCCAGATGAGGACCAGCACGAGGAAGAAAATCAGCATCAAGAGCAGGGTACCGCGGGGGGCTTCTTGACCATTCATCCAAAACCTCCGCACCGAAAATTAGCCCACCGGGGCGGACCAGGTCCACACCCAGAGGGGTAGTTTCGAAGCAGCCACGGCCTACCCGAACGGGTAGGATAGGCTACGGCCGCCGGAGCTCGACGGTGAGGGGGATCGGGTTGGTGATGCAGTAGACGGCCGGGCAGCGCCGGTAAGCCAGCTCCCGAACTTCCTCAAGCCGCGCCGGGTCGCCGTCGGTCTCAGCCTCCACCACGAAGGTCAGCCCCTCGGCGGGCGGATTCTCCCCGAGGCCCAATGGCCGGCTGAAGTCGACCACCGTCTCGGCCGCAACCCGAAGGCGGGTAAGCCGCACCCCAAGCTCGGTGGCGGCCCCGGCGAAGGAGCCGGCAAAGCAGCTGGCAAAGGCGAAAAGGCAGTAGGGGATAGGGCCCGGCCTAAGACCGCCACCGCCCAAAAAGGTGGGCGAATCGGCCTCGAGGACATGCTGTCTGCCCTCAACGGCTATCACGGCCCGCATCTGCGGCTCACCCACTTGAAAGTTCCAGTCGACCTCAACCCGTTGGGGCCGCTTCGCCTGGGCCGGGTCCTGCTGGATGGCCGCAACGGTGGCCTGAACTCGCTCGGGGTCGATATTGTTAATACGCATTGTCTCCACCTCCCTTAAACTTGCGGCGGCAGGGTTCTTTCTACAGCCTCTTGTTGCCGCCGGATTGTTCCTTTAAGCCGTTCGCAGACGATGGTGCAGAGCTCGAATACCCCCTCGTCAGCCAGGCGGTAGTAGACATTTGGACCGGCCTTACGACGGGCCACGAACCCCGCACCGTAAAGCAGCTGGAGGTGCTTGGAGATATTGGCCTGCCCGAGACCCGTCTCGGCGGCCAGGTCGGCTACCGTCCTTTCGCCTTCCCGAAGGACGTCCAGAATCTTGAGGCGAGCAGGCTCGGCCAAAGCCTTAAATCGCCCGGCTATAAGCTCCAGGAGCTCGGGCGGCATCCGCCGGCCCGGGCTTGGGGTCAAGTCGGCAAAACCTTGCCCAGCTTTCATCTGTATAACTATACTACCGATTGATTGAACATTCAACCTGGCTTACCGGCCGGGATTAGAGGGGAGGTTACTTTAGCATGCCATTGCTCCGGGCTGAAGACCGCCGCCAGCTTGAGCAGATCTTTGCCAGCCAGCTCACCGACCCCGTTACGCTGGTGCTGTTCACCCAGCATGACTCGCCCCTGGTCATCCCGGCTCAGGAGTGCCAGACCTGCCGGGAGACCCGAGAGCTTCTCGAGGAGCTTGCCGATATCTCGGACAAGATCAAGCTCGAAGTCAAAGACTTTATCCGGGATGCCTCGGAGGCCCGCACCCTTGGGGTCCACGTCATTCCGGCCATCATCTTCCAGGGCAAAAACAGGGGCACCCTCAGGTATTTCGGGATCCCCTCAGGCTACGAGTTTAGCGTCCTCGTCCAGGATATTATCGACGTCTCCAACGGCACGACCCGGCTTGCGGCCGAGACCCGGGAGCAGCTGGCAAAGCTTGCGGAGCCGGTTCACATTCAGGTGATGGTGACACCTACCTGACCGTACTGTCCCCGGGCGGCCAGGTTGGCCCACCAAATGGCGGTTGAGAGTGAAAAGGTAACGGCCGATGTCATCGAGGTCTCGGAGTTTCCATTAATTGCCCGCCGCTACAACGTTTTTGCGGTGCCCAAGGTGGTAATTAACGACCGTGTCTCCTTTGAAGGGGCCCTGCCCGAGGCCCTCTTTTTGCAGAAGATCCTCGAGGCGACGGCCGAAGGAACGGGGTTCTAAACGCGGTATAACAGTCTGGTGAAGCAGATTTTGTGTGACGGCCGGGTCCTGGGGGTGGTGGTCGAAGACCGGTTGACCGGAGCAGTGGAAACGGTTGAGGTCGAAGGGGTCTTTATTTTCATCAAAACCAGCCCGGCTAAAGGCTATGGCTAACGAACAGCTCCAGTATGCACCGCCCAGAAAGGCCCAGACTCAAGGGCACCAGGCCCAGGGCGGCCACCAGGTAGCCCCAGGGTGCCTGGATGCCGACCAGACCCCAGACGATGAGAACAAGCCCAAGGCCGACCCGCAGGGTCCGCCCGACCGGACCGTTCATGAACCTAATGAAGCCCGCCATGCTTGAACTCCTCCCGCCAAGTTTTCTTAAGCCCCCTCGGGGCCTCTATTCGGCATGGTAGTAGGTCAAGCTTAGACATGGGCTAGAACTTGATCAAAATTTGATAAAATCATGGTATTAGGGAGTTGAAAATGATGGATGGGCTGCGCCCGCTTTTGACCGTCCTTGGGGTTGTGCTGGTGCTGGTCCTCGGCTTTCCGCTAGTCATGGGAATTTTAATGATGGGAGGACCCATGATGGGACCTGGTATGATGTGGGGTTGGGGCGGCCCCAACCCGTGGTGGGGCATTGCCGGTATGGTGTTCGGCCTGGCGGTTCTCGTCGGCCTGGTTTTGCTGGTTATCTGGGCAGTGCGTCAGGTCGCTCCCCCGGCCGGCACCACCCCGCGTGCCCTTGAGATTCTCAAGGAGCGCTACGCCCGGGGCGAGATAACCCGGGAGCAGTACGAGCAGATGCGCCGGGACCTCGAAGCCTGAAGCCGGACGGGCCTTAAATGCGTTCTGGCAGCCTTCTCATTGCCGGACTGGCCCTCCTGCTGACGGGCTTTGTGGGAACGGGCCTGCTGGCGTCCGGTATCCTTAGCCAGCAGGCCCTGGGAGCCGAGGCGGCCCGGGGCGAATGGATCTTCCGGACCGGTACCGACCCCGATACCGGCCGGCCGATCCCTTACTCTGGTGGGATGGGGATGGTGATGGGCTGTGCCGGCTGCCACGGCTTGGACGGTCGCGGCCTGCGCACCCCGATGTTTACAAGCCCTGATATCACTTACCGGAACCTGACGGACCCGGCCGGCATGGTGGAGCCTGACGGTAGCCGAGGCCACCGCTACACCGACGAGCTCATCCGTCGGGCCGTTACCCAAGGACTGGACCCGGCGGGCCGGCCCCTGGCCTGGCCTATGCCCCGCTGGCAGCTTACCGACCGCCAGTGGCAGGACCTGCTGGCGTACCTTAAGGCCCTGCCGTAGCCAGGGTCCCACCCCAACGGGTGGGGAGATTAAAGTCAAAAACTATACGTCCTGGTGGGGCAAATTCAGGGCACTGCCCCGGAGAATCTAATTGGGCCGGGTGTCCCGATATCGGGCTTCGGTCCCGGAGACTTTCGGTGACGGAGGCGGTGCCATGCTTACTGGGCACTCCAACCCGCACGTAGTTATCCTTGGAGGAGGCTTCGGGGGACTGGAGGCGGCCTTTTATCTGCGACGGCTTCTGGGCGATGCGGTCCGGTTGACCCTGATCTCGGACCAAGACCGCTTCCTGTTCAAACCCAACACCATCTACATCCCGTTTGGCCTGGACCCGGAGCGTCTGATGATCCCTTTGAGCGTGCCAGCGGCTCGTAAGGAAATCTCCCTTCTGATAGGACCGGTTCGGGATGTTGACCCGGAACGCCAGCGGGTGCACCTGGATGGCCGAGAGGTGGAGTACGATTACCTGGTCGTGGCAACGGGTGCCGGTATGCGGCCCGAGGAGATTCCGGGGCTGGCGGAGCATGCCCACACCATCTGGACCCCCGAGGAGATGCTTCGGTTGCGAGCCGGTATCGGGCGGCTGGTCGAGGCGGCCCGGGAGGGACGGCATCAGGAAGTTCTTTTCCTGGTCCCACCTAACAACAAGTGCTCGGGTCCCCTTTACGAGCTGGTATTTATGCTGGATGTCTGGCTGCGGCGACAGGGGGTCCGGTCTGCGGTGAACATAACCTACACGACTTACGAGCGGGGGTTCATTCAGGCCTTCGGACCTCGGCTTCATACCGTGGTCCTGGCGGAATTTCGGCATCGGGACATCCTAGGCCACACCGAATACGTGGTCGACCACGTGGAACCTGGGCGGGTCTTTTACAAAAACGGGGAAGTTCTTCCGTACGACCTGCTCATCTCATTCCCGCCCTACGTGGCGGCGGCTCGGTTTTCAAGCCTGCCCGCCGACGACCGTGGATTTATCCAGACCGAGCTCCAGACCAGACGGGTGAAAGGGCACCCTAACATCTACGCGGTTGGGGATGCCGCCGACTTTCCAGTCAAGCAGGCGTTTCTGGCCCTCCTGCAGGCTGACGCTGCCGCCCACCACTTGGCCGCCCAGGTTACCGGGCGGGAGCCGGAGGCCCTTTTCGAGCCGACAAGCATGTGCGTGATGGAACAGCTGGATAAGGCCACATTCGCCCAGGTTCCCTTGGCTTTGACCGGACGGCCCGAGCTGCCCGTGGAGGTCCGGTCGGACGCCCTCGGACAATACAAGGTGGGAACCTCAAGGGCCTGGCGTCTCGGAAAGGCCCTGCTCGGCCTGTACTTGCCGTGGCGATTCCGGAATGGTGAGCCCTTCCATGCTGGGGCACCCTGGAAGGCTATGGAGGTGGGCCTGAAGGCGATGAGCGCGGTCCTGGCCCGTTAAACCCGATGACCGCCGTCTTTGACGCCCTGGCAGACCGGTATGACGAATGGTACGAGCGGCCATTTGGCCGCTCGGCTTTTGAGGCCGAGGTTGCCTGCCTTCGGCGGATTCTGCCCCCATTCCGGCAGGCGCTGGAGGTTGGGGTCGGGACGGGCCGATTCGCGTCCACCCTAGGGATTGGGCTTGGGCTCGACCCATCTCGGCAGGAGCTCCTAATCGCCCGAACCCGGGGGATCGAGCCGGTGCAGGGCGTGGGTGAGTCCCTGCCTTTCCGGGCGGAAAGCTTTGACCTGGTGCTTATGGTCGTTACTCTCTGCTTTGTGGACGACCCGTTCCGGGTGATTAAGGAGGCTAGCCGGGTGCTCAGGCCCGGGGGCAGCCTGGTCTTGGGGCTCATCCTTAAAGAGAGCCCCTGGGCAGACTTTTATCTGGAAAAGGCCCGTCAGGGGCACCCCATTTACCGGCTGGCCAGGTTTTACGCCTACCCTGAGGTCACGGCCCTGCTAAAGGCCGCCGGCCTGACCCTTCGCCAGGTGGCGTCTACCCTGCTGGAGGAGCCCCAGGATATCGCCCCAGTGCGAAATGCCGAGGTCCGGGACGGGTTCTGGGCGATGGCCGGGTTTACCTGCATTCGGGCCGCGCCGGATTGACAGGACCCTGCCCGATACGGACAATTATTTCTATTTAGGGAAAAGCCGGTGGGAGTAGCCCGGATCCTGGTAGTGGATGACGACCCCCGCATCCGGGATGTGCTCAGGCGGGGCCTGACCTATGAGGGCTTCGCGGTGGACACGGCTGGGTCCGGCGAGGAGGCTTTGCGTCTGGCCCGGGAGCAGTCCCCGGACCTGGTGATCCTGGATATCCTTATGCCGGGCCTGGACGGGTACGAGGTGCTCCGGCGCCTGCGGGCCGCCGACCCACAGCTGCCCATCCTGATGCTCACCGCCCGCGACGCCCCTGCCGACCATCGATCCCCAGCAGCCGGACGAGCCCAGGTTCGACAAGGAGTTCTCGATGATGTTGGGGGCCTGGATAATACCGGGGGACGGGGCCCCTTCGGCTGGTTTACAATCAATGGTAAAGCCTTCCCGGCGGTCCCCGAGTGGGTCGTCCGGGTCCGCCTTGTGAACATCTCCAACCTGGCTCATCCCATGCACCTTCACGGCCATGACTTCAAGGTTGTCGCCAAGGATGGGGAGCCCATCCGGCCCGAGGCCCAGCAGGTGATGAACACCCTTACGGTGAATCCCGGCGAAACTTACGATATCGTCTTTGTGGCCGATAATCCCGGGGTCTGGGTGTTTCACTGTCACGAACTTCACCACACCGAGAACGATGGGGTCGAACCCGGCGGTCTCATTCAAGTGATACGCTATGGGGGGAGTCCGGGTGGGGCCGCACCCCAACCGACCCCGACGATGCCGGCCAGGATGCCGGGTATGGGCCACTAAGGAGGCAACCGAGATGGCGCCGAAGGTTAAGGACCCCGTTTGCGGGATGGACGTCGACCCAGAGCAGGCGGCGGCCAAATCCGAATACCAGGGCCGGACCTATTACTTCTGCTCGCCGGGATGCAAGGCCGCATTTGACCGCGACCCAGCTAAATACGCAAAATAGGACGGAGCTATTTCGGCCCGGCCGCCCCACTGTCCAGGGACGGCTTACCCGTGCCCCAACAGGACTTGTGGGTACCCCCGGACCCCTAAGTTGCGCTGCGCAGGTGGACTGCGCCCGGCTGACCGTCCACCTCGGCCGCGGGCAGTTTCACCCAACGCGGGGCACCGCCGCTAATCCTGCTGGCCGCCGACGCTAAGGGCTTGGGAAATCTACCCGGCCTGGGCGATCTTTCGGTCGGGCCGGGCTTAGGTCCGCTCCGGTGGGTTAATGAGGCCGTGTTTGAGGGCGAAGGCCACCACCTGGGCCCGGTTGTGGGCGTGCAGCTTCTGGAGGATGTTTTTAAGGTGATATTTGACCGTGTTTTCGCTTACGTAAAGCCGCCGGGCGATCTCCTTGTTGCTGGCCCCAGCTACCACCAGCTCCAGCACCTCACGCTCCCGGGCCGTAAGCGGCTCAGCTAACCCAGCCTCAGCCTTGCCCACACCACGAACCCCACCCTGCCGGCTAAACTCCGCCAAAATCTTCGCTGCAAGCCCCGGCGTAAGGGCCGCCTGCCCCTCCAACGCCCCCTCCAGCAGCCGAATCACCGTCTCGGGCTCGTAGCTTTTTAAAAGATAGCCTTGGGCCCCAGACTTTACCGCCTCAAAAAGGTCGGCCTCATCTTCGGAGGCCGTAAGAATAACCACCGGAAGCTGCGCAAACTCCGCCTTTATAAGCCGGGTCGCCTCAAGCCCACCTAGCCCGGGCATCAAAAGGTCCATCAAAACCAGGTCAGGACGCACCCGCCTTACCACCTCGACAGCTTCCGCACCATCACCCGCCTCTCCCACCACCTCAAACCCGTAGCTTTCTAGTAGTTGCCTTAAACCCACCCGAAAGAGCCGGTGGTCGTCCACTATCACCACCCGCCTGCCCACCTACGGGTCCTCCGCAACCGGAATCTCCAGCCTAACACGCGTCCCACAACCCGGCGCCGAATCCACCTCAAGCCGCCCACCCGCCAGCTCCGCACGCTCCCGCATCACCGCAAGCCCAAAATGCCCAGGCCCAACCGGCTTGGTCGGGTCAAAACCGCACCCATCATCGGCAACTTCTACCTTTAGCCTTCCCTCAGGACGCCCTAAACCCACACGAACCCAGACCCGGCTCGCCCGGGCATGCTTTCGGACGTTGCTTAACGCCTCCTGGACGATGCGCAGCAGCTGGACTTCGGCCCGGGGCAAAAGCTTTACCTTCCCCACCTCGGCCTCAGCCTCAAACCCCACCAAAAGGCCACTTTGCTGCTCAAACCGGCCCAGGTACTCCCGCAGGGCATCTACCCAGGGCCGCTCGGCCCCAACCCGGCTGCGCAGACCCAAAATCGCCTCCCGAACATCGGCGTAGGCCTCGGCCAGCACCCCATCCGCCTCACCCAAAAGCCCCTTCGCCGCCTCAATCTCCCCGCCCTCAAGGGCCCGCCGAATAAGCCCAACACGCATCCTTAAATAGCCCAGCACCTGGGCTAAGTTATCGTGCAGCTCCCGGGCAATCCGCTCCCGCTCGGCCACCACCGCCAAGGCCTCCAACTGCCGATAAAGCCGCGCATTTTCGATGGCCACCGCCGCCTGGGTGGCAAAAAGCTCCAAAAGCTCCCGCTCCCCTCGCCCACGGCCGCCTCTGCCGGCCAGGTAAAGCCGGCCCAAAAGCCGGCCCCGGCCCAGGATGGGAACCTCAACCCCAAAACTTGGGCCAAATCCGGAACCCCCAGGGGACGTCACCTTCTTAACGAGCCGACCGTCCTCGGCTAAGACCTCCACAACCGCAGCCTCGGCCCCGCTAAGCTCCCGGGCCAGCCCCACCACCCGACCCAGCACCGCCTCAAGCCCCAGCTCCGAGACCAGACTGAGGCCGGCCTCATGCAAGGCCTTTAGCTGGCGGTTTTTCTCCGCTAAGGCCCGGTTCTGCTCAAAGAGCTTGGCCTGCATCCCCTCGATGGTATCGAAGATAAGCTTCGAAAAAAGATAGGTCCCGGCCGCAATGACGGCCCCGATGAGCAAAAAGCCCGGGGCCGCATGCAAAAACTCGGGCCAAAGCACATGGCGGATAAGGTCAATGGTCCCCAAAAAGATAAGGGGCAAGACCACCCCAAGCCACCGAAGCTGCCTAAGGCTTAAGCGCCCCAGAATCCGGCCCGGGAAAGGGGCAAGGAGCTGGCGGTCTAAGGCTTTCATCGGTTTACCCCCTGATTATACCCGACCCACACTTTCGGGTAGGCTTTAGCCTACCCGAAACCTACCCCTTTAGGGGTTTTGGGTTCATAAAGGCTTTGCTATCTTGAAACTGGAGGGAAAAAGATGGCCAGGGTCCTAATCCTCGAAGACGACACCGAACTGCGCAAGACCTACCGACAACTCCTCGGGGAACGGCACAAGCTCTGGGTCTGGTCTTCCAAGGAGGCCGCCCGGCTGTGGGAACTTCTAGCCCAGGGATATGCCCTGCCGGAGCTGGCAGGCTTTGGGCTTATCATAAGCTCGGCCTGGCTGGAGCTGGGGCCCGAAGAGCACTGCTCCGAGCGGCTGGTCCGGGCCCTGCGGCAGCGGTTTTTGCAGGTGCCCGTCATCCTGGCCGGCCGCAGCCCAACGGTGCCCACCTGGGTCCGACTCATTGCCGGGTCAGACCCTGGGGTTCGGGCCCTCTTCCCGGTAAACGAACAGGCGCTTAAGGTCCTGGTCGAAGAACTTTTGGGGACAACGACCCTTAAAGGAGGTGTTTAAGATGGCCCCTGAGGTTGAGTTTCGGGACCCGCCGCTGGCCCAGAGGCTTTTTGGCACGCCCGGCTTTGGCTGGCTTTGGCTGCCGGTAAGGGTTTACCTGGGCTACGAGTGGCTCCAGGCCGGCATCCACAAACTTGAGGACCCCGCCTGGATGGCCGGAGGCCAGGCCGTAAAAAGCTTCTGGGAGCGGGCCATCCAGGTTCCCCAGCCCCCGGCCCGGCCGCCGGTGGCCTTTGACTGGTACCGGGAGTTTTTAAGGCTGCTTTTGGAAGGGGGCCATTACAGCTGGTTTGGGCCGCTGATTGCCTGGGGCGAGACCCTGGTTGGGGTTGCCCTGATCCTTGGGGCCTTTACCGGGTTAGCGGCCTTCTTTGGGGCCTTCATGAACTGGAACTTCATGATGGCCGGCTCGGCCTCGACCAACCCGGTAATGTTTACCCTGGCCATCCTGCTGATGCTGGCCTGGAAGAACGCCGGCTGGATTGGGCTTGACCGCTGGCTTCTGCCCGCCTTGGGCACCCCCTGGCAACCGGGAAAGTTCTTCAGCCTGCGCCGGCAGCCCGCCAGCTGAAGCAAACCTTTAGCCCTAGGGGTCGGCAAGGGGCGACAAACCGTCGCCCCTTGCTGGTTTATGGCCTGATTGGCCCGCAGCCGCTTGTAAAGGGCCCCAGACCGCTAACTGCCGTCGGCAAACGTTTAGAAAGTTTCTCACCACCAGCTGGCCGCTATCATGTCCATAGCAGCCACCATGACCCGAACCATGGCCAGGACGCGTCTTAGGGCGTCGCCCAGGTCGCTGGCAACGTACCGGAGCTCGCTGCTGGAGCAATCCAGCTTAAAGTGACGGGTAAGTCTGGGAAGCCTGGTGTACCGGTCCCGAGCCTGGTCCTCGAAGCTTGAAAATACCGTAAGCTGTTCCCTCGTACAGCCGTCGTCTGAGATTATCACCGTCCAGTCAGGGCCGAAACGGATAAACAGCTGGACGGGGAAGTCCGTCGCCCTTGGCCACGCACCCGACCTGCTCGGCCGAAATCTCCACATAAGGGCTCTTGGCCGTTTCGGGTTCGGCCGCGCTCTTGGTAGTTTCCCCCAACGGGCAGGGGACCCGCGGTGGGCAGATCCCCCATTCCCAGGGCAGGTAACGCCGAAGCTAAGCTACCTGACGGCTCCTGATGGCCTTAAGGACAGCCAGCAGGATGATGGCCCCGATGACGGACGTAACCAGGTTAGTCAGGCTCAGCGGCCCGCCGGTGCTCCGGCCGGTAACCAGGCTGTAGATGGTCCCGCCAATGAGGGCCCCAGCTAGCCCGACCAGGATGTCCCCAATGATGCCCTGTTCCGTCCGCATGACCATGCTGGCAATCCAGCCCGCGATAAGGCCGACCACCACCCAGATAAGCAGGTCGATAAACGAACCGGCTAGGACCACCAGAAACCACAAGGCCAGAAGGACGGCAACGATGAACAACATGACTGGAATAACCAAGCGGTATAGCCCCTTTCTTCGGAAAATTTCCACTAACTATAAAGTATAGCAAACTTTTACCCAAAAGTCAACTTTTTGTACGGGTTGACTCCATCCCAGAGGGTCAGGAATTTAAAGCCTTGGGTTCCACCCTCATTTGCAGCTTAGTCCTTAAAGCCCCGGACTGTCCGGGCACGCATTTCGC
>PSKS01000021.1:0-34911 GCA_040289115.1 Chloroflexota bacterium | reverse complement strand
CGGCCGATTCCCCGACCGCCCCCCGTGACCACTGCGACCCGGTCTTGAACAATGCCCATAGCTGGTGCCTCCTTGAACGCAGGTCAGGGACTTCAGCTAAGTATACCCGAAACGGCTCAGGGTTGTGACCACAACATCTCTGCGCCGGGCTAAGAACCCGGAGGCCCAACCACCAGAGCTGTTGGCTGGTTAATCTGGCGCTGGAGTACCAAAATTTGACAAAATGAAAAAGACCATCGCGGGGTAACGTTGTGTCCGGTGTATATTCTTGTGGATAAGGCCCCACCGTATCCGGGGTTCGTGACGTTTGACACGAGGGCCCATATATGCTATATGATTTGGAGACTTAGGTTGGGAGGCGAGCTAGTGGAGCCTATCGTATTTCCTAAATGTAAGAAGTGTGGCCTGGGAGACCTGGTTCCCCTCTCCGACTTCGGAAGCCAGGGTGCAGCCGTCCATTTTAAAGCCTGGGTCTGTACCAACCCGGAGTGCGGCTTCAACATCAAAATCCGTAACGGCGACGTCTACCTCAACGAACCTATAAATAATGGCGTAGCTTTTGCGAACCGGCGAAACGTGCCGATAAGTTAAGCCTTTCTTCCCCTTCACCCTGGGACCCCCGCAGTGTTGCAGGGGTCCTTTGTCTTTGTCCAGCCCGAATGGGCCGGCCTTAAAGACCCTACCGGGACGGCCCAAGGCCGCAGGGCACGACAGGTCGGTGTCCGGTTTGGCCATGGGGCTTGTGGCAGACAGGCAAGTCTTGACGGGTAAGTCGGCGGGCGACTACACTCACATTAGGGATGGTCAGGCCTAAGCGTGACTACTACGAAATTTTGGGCGTTTCCCGGGACGCCTCGGAAGAGGAGATCCGGCGCGCTTTTCGCCGCCTGGCCCTCCAGTACCATCCGGACCGGAACAAGAGTCCCGAAGCTGAGGAGATCTTTAAGGAGATAAACGAGGCCTATCAGGTCCTTTCCGACCCGGAGAAGCGGGCCGCCTACGACCGCTACGGTCACGACGGCCTGGCAGGCCCCGGTTTTGGGGCCGGCTCTGGCTTCCCGGGCTTTGAGGATTTTGGGACCTTTGCGGGCTTCGGAGACATCTTTGAGGCCTTCTTCGGGAGCACCACCTCTGCCCGGCGGGGACCCCGCCGGGGCTCCGACCTTCAGACGGAACTGACTCTCTCCTTTGAGGAGGCCGCTTTTGGGGTCGAGCGGGAGGTAGAGGTTACCCGCCTGGAGGCCTGTGCGGCCTGCCGCGGCACCGGCGCCCGGCCGGGCACCCGCATCATTCGGTGCCCAAGCTGCGGCGGCACCGGCCAGGTTCGGCGGGTGCACCAGAGCCTGTTCGGCCACTTTGTTAACTTCGCCACCTGCAGCCGGTGCCAGGGGGAGGGGCAGGTCATCGAACAGCCCTGTCCTAACTGCCGGGGGACCGGTCTCGAGCGGCGGACCCGGCGGGTTCGGGTTCGGATTCCGGCGGGGGTGGACGACGGGACACGCATCCGGGTAAGCGGCGAGGGTAACGCTGGGATCAAAGGGGGCGGCCCCGGCGACCTATATATAAACGTCCACATCAAGCCCCACCCGGAGCTGACGCGGCAGGGTTACGACGTCTACTACGACCTGGCCATTAACTTTGCCCAGGCCGCCCTGGGCGACGAGGTGGAAGTGCCGACCCTGGAGGGCCCGACGGTAATTCACATTCCGCCGGGAACTCAGCCCGGTGAGGTGCTGGTGCTGCGGGGTCGGGGGATTCCCCGGCTTGACGGTCGGGGCCGGGGCGACCAGGTGATTCGGGTTCAGGTGGAGGTTCCCCGCAGGCTCACCGAGGAGCAGCGCCGACTGCTTTCGGAGTTGGCCCGCACCTTCGAAAAGCCCCACTCTAGCCGGGGACTTTTCGACCGGATTAAGGGGGCGTTCGGCTAAGGCTACCGTCGCTGGGCCAGGGTAGCTCCGGCCAGGACCATTGCTGCCCCCAGAAGCTGGGGCGGTTCGAGCCGCTCCCCCAGGACGATAAACCCCAGGAGTCCGGCCGCCACCGGCTCCACCATCGCCACGATGCTGGCCCGGCCCACCGGCACCCGGCTGATGCCCCAGGTGTAAAACGCGTAGGCCACCACCGTGACCAGGCTCACGATCAGCAAGGGCGGCCAGAGGGCCGGGTTCCCCAGGTTCGACCCTAGGACCGCCGGGGCCTGGAGAATCCCCAGAAAGAGGGACCCGAAGCCGAGGGCGTAAAAGATAACCGTCCAGTGGGAGTAGGTCTGCAGGAGACGCTTACTTAAAATCGTGTAGAGGGCATAGGTAAAGCCCGAGCCAAGGCCGGTGGCCACGGCCAGGGGCGTCACCTGCAGGGCGGCCAGCTGATAGGCGCCGATGACCAAAAAGATGCCGACCCAGGAGAGGCCCAGGGCCGTGAGCTTGATGGGGGTAAACGGCTCTTTAAAGACGACCCGAGCCAGGATGTTGACGAAGGCCGGGGCCGTATAAAGCAGGATGGCGGCGGTGCCCACGGTTGTAAGGCTTATAGTCATAAAATAGAGCAGGTAAAAGGCGGTCACCGCGCCGAAGCCGAAGAAGGCAAAAAAGGGCAGGTCGGAGCGGGCGACTTTGAGGGCCTCGGGACGGAAGAGAAATAGGCCGAGGGCTAAAAATAAAAAGCCGATAATGGCCCGAAGGGTTACCGCGGGGCCCGGGGCAAGGCCCAGGGCGAAGATCATCTTGGCCCAGATGCCCAGGCTGCCCCACATCAGCCCGGCGAGGGCGACCGCAAGGTAACCTGCGGCCATAGTTTTCGGCCCTAAGCGGCGTCTTGGTCCGAGCCCGACCGCGTGGCCGGGAGATTGGCCGCCGCCTGCCGGATATGCTGAAGGCTGACCACTCCCAGAACCCCTACCAGGCCCCCGATCAGGAGGACGACCTCGGCGACGCCGACAAAATCGGCCATGACCCCGAGCAGGAGCAGGGGCAGGACCGAGGCGATGCTGGCAAAGACCAGCTGGATGGAGAAGAGCTTGGCCCGCATGTAGGCTGGTGCCAACTCCTGGATGATGGTCTGGGCGGTGATATTAATAAACGCAAAGCCCAGGCCCAGGGCAAACGAAAGCAGCAGCACCAGGGACACCAGGCTGAAAAGGGACGAAAGGTAGCCCAGCTCTGCCAGCCGGCGCAGGATCCCATCCCGGGCCAGGTAGCCGTAGGCCCTGGGCAGGATTCCCAGCAAGACCAGGGTGGCGGCCGTTCCGAAGAGGCCGATGTCAACAATAGTGGGCTTCGGAACGTACCGGGCCAGGTTGGGCAGTAGCACCGTGGCCAGCAGGATGCCCAGGCCGGCCGGGGCGAAGATGAAGACCGCATCCTCAACCGGGATGCCCAGAACTCGGCTGGCGTAGCCGGGTGCCAGAACCCCGAGGACAAAGAGCAGGGTGGTTGCGGCGGTCCACTGGACCATGGCCAGGCTGAGACTGGAGTCTTCCCGCAGCATCTGCAGACCGAGGGCCAGGTCGGACCGGATGAGGCCGACCAGCTGGGCCGGCTTGAGGGTAGTTAGGGGTTCGTGGACGGGCTCGTTGGCGGGAAGGGTAGCAACCAGGACGGCGGCAACCATAAAGCTTAAGGCGGCGATGATAAACAGCCCGTCGAACCCGAAAAGTTTAAAGAGGGGTGGTCCGACGAAGAGCAGGCCGCCCATCTGCGAGGCAGTGTAGGTTAGGTTAAAGATGCCGTTTGCGGCCAAGAGCTGACGGCGGGGAACCAGGAGGGGGATGGTGGCGACCTCGGCCGGGCCGAAGAACTGACCGATGGTGGAGAAAAGGGCCGTAAGCAGGAAAACCACGGGCATGGAGTCGCGGCCGAGGAGGAAACCTAAGACGACAAGGGCCCGCAGCCAGTTAGTCGTAATGAGGACGTTGCGCTTGCTCATCCGGTCGACGAGGGCGCCGGCAACGATGGCGAAGATGACCATTGGGATTAGTGAGGAGAGGACGAGGGCGCTCATCTGGATGGAGGAGTGGGTGCGCTGTTCGACGTGGACAACGAGGCCGTAGATGATGGCGTGCTGGGCCACCTGGGAGGCGATCTGGGCGAGCCAGAGGGCCCGGAAGTGGCGGTTAGCGAGGACGGCGAGGGCGCCCTCGTGGTCTTCGCGGTTCACCTGAGGTTCTGGCCTCTGGGAAGGATAGCTTTAAGGCGGCGTTCGAATTTAGAGCGGGGCAGCAGGATTCGTCGGCCGCACTTGAGGCACTTAAGGCCGATATCTGCCCCGAGGCGGACAACCCGCCAATCGTAACTGCCGCAAGGGTGCGGTTTGCGCAGCCGAACGATATCGTCGATAAGGACGTCTACGGGAACCATGTGCCCAAAGAGAATTATAAGGCTGGGTCGGCGCCCCGACGGCCCACGAAGCTAACATAAATAGCCACCGAGGTTCATTATAAACGCTTAGTGTTTATATCAATTGAGTGACCGGGGGTCAACAGCAATAAGTAGAGGCCGTTTTAAAGATTTTTGCCGAGCGGCCTTTAGATAGCCCCCATTCTTGACTACGATTGGGTCGGAGCAGGGGGCACCGCAGAGTGGGGGTACCCCTAATCTCACCGCGGGAGGCTAAAGTCAGGATGCGCCGGCGAACTTTCAACGAATCAAAAAAATAAAGGCCCGGTCATCCCCAAACGACGCAACCGGGCACAAGATTCTGGCCTGAAAAGCTCAAATATATTGCGCCCCCGGGGTGACTCGAACACCCGACGCGCGGCTTAGGACGCCGCCGCTCTATCCAGCTGAGCTACGGGGGCAAATGTCCGCTATATATTTTAGCTTACCTTCGCCCCGTCCAGCTCGACCGGGCGTATTTTTCCTGCACCAGCCTCCCAGCACGCTCGAGCTCAGCCGAACCCCAACCCCCCGCCATCAGACTCACCCCAAACTCTTCGGCAAACCCCGCCGCCAGGGCTCCCACCACCTGGTTAAACGTCAGACCAGGCCGCACCTCAAGCAGCCCAATCAATCCGTCAGCCGCATCGGGCTGGCCCATCAGCCGGGCCCATAAGGCCCGGTCGGCACTGAGCAGGACGGCGCCGTGCTGGAGCAGATTCCCCGAGCGCCACACCTGGGCGTTGCCAACCAGCTTGCGTCCACCCACCAGCACCTCGTAGTCGGAGACCGCCGCAAAGCACGAAGGGCCCCCACCCCGCCGGTGGGACCCGACCGGGGCGAAGTCGGCCCGAACCCCAAGCTTTTCAAGCCCCCGCAGAATTCCCCGGCAAATCTTCAAGTAAACTTCCCGGGGCCGGCCGGCAGCCGCCCGGGGCAGGACCACCGCATAGGTTACCTCCCGGTGGTGGAGAACGGCCCGGCCGCCCGTCGGTCGGCGCACCACGTCGATGCCCAGCTCGGCACAGGCCTCTCGGTCAACCTCGACCAGCGCCTGAAAGGCTCCGAGGGAAAGACAGGGGGGGTCCCAGCCGTAAAACCGGAGGGTTGGGGGAGATTCGCCCGACCTGACCGCTTCCAGCAGGGCCTCATCCAAGGCCATGTTCTCGGCCCCCGGCCGGGGCGGGTCCACGATTAGACGCCAGGTCTTAAGGTTGGCTACGTTCGGCAACAGCATTTACAGCCCGCTGACATTTGTGCTAGAGTGAGTTAGCTGGTAAAAATGTCAACGCGGGAACGGCTTATTATAGCCGGCCTGGCCGGCGTTGCCTTTCTCTTCCTGTGCATCGGCCTGCCCCTTGTAGTTGTTATCGCTGCCCGGGACCAAATTCAGGCCCAACTGGGGGCGGCCCTCCCGGGTGGGGATGGTACCACCCGCTGGGTCGGCATCCGGATGATCGAACTTAGGGATGACATTCTTACCCAGCTCAACCTGCCCCGCACCGCCCGGGTCCTGATTACCGGCGTATACCCGGGCAGTCCGGCGGAGCAGGCCGGCCTCGAGCCTTTCGACGTCATTGTCGAGGTTAACGGCGAGCCCATCGTCGACCTGGCCAGCGCCGACGACCTGATTAACCGGGCCAAGACCGGCCGGGAACTCACCCTGGCCGTCCTGAGACCCGCGGCCGGCGACCAGCCCCGCTGGGAGCGAAAGGAGCTTAAGGTCAGGCCGGTTCCCCGACCAAACCCGGCCCAGGTTTCGGCTTGGGAAACCTACGAAAACCCGGACTTTGAGTTCGCCATCGATTACCCCGCCAACTGGCTTAAGGATGAGATGTTCCAGGCGCTGGAGGCGGTGGTCTTCTCGGCCCCAACCCTCTCCGACGACCTGGTCGAGGTCCGCTTCTGGTCGGACCCCCAGACGACCTTTGACAGCTTCTACCAGCAGCTTATCGCCCAGATCCGCACATCCCTTCCGGCCGCTCAAATCGAATCCGAGACCACCACCACGGTGGCGAACCGCTCCGCCCGCCGGGTCGTCGTCTCCTACCGGTCCACCACCCGGAACCGGGACATGACCGACAACGTGGTGGTGTTCACCGCCGACGACCGCTGGTTTATAGTCCGGCTTTCAGCCACCCGGGAAAACTACGGCCAGCTACTCCCGGTCTTCGAAAGGATGCTCCAGAGCTTCCGCCTGACCGGCTAAGATTCGCCCAGGGCGGTGCGCACGTACTTGGGCAACGCAAAAAGCTGGGTGTGGGCCGCGCCGTCGTAAAAGCGGAGGCCCCCAATTCCCCGGCCCCGGAGGCGGCGGTCGACCTCTTCGGGCGAGAGCGACCGGGGGTCAAGCCCATCGGTGGCCAGGGCAAAACCCCAGACTTCCCCGAAAAAGGGCACATCCGTCCAGTAAGACCTAACCACCCGAAAGGCCCCCCGGAGGGCGGCAACCACTTCCAGGTGGGCTCCCAGGTTGGTGAGCCGCAAACTCCCAGCCTGGAGGACCAGGATGCCCGGCGTCCTCAGCCGGTCGGCGACGGCCCGGAAGAATTCGGGGGTGTAAAGCCGCCGGCTTAAGGCCGTGCCGGGGTCAGTCAGGTCCAAGATCACGACGTCGAAGGTACCCGGCGCAGTCCCCAGCAGGGCCTCATAGGCGTCTCCGAAGGTGATGGTCACCCTCGGGTCGGTAAAAAGCCCAGGGGCGGCGTAGGGAAGATACTGCTGGCAGAGCCGGGTCAGCTCTTCGTCGATATCCACCAGCCAGACCCGCTCAACGGTGGGGTGTCGGAGAACTTCCCGTAGCGCCCCGCCGTCGGCCCCGCCCCCGATGAAAACCACCTGGGGCCGAGGGTGGCAGACCAGGGCCGGGTGAACGAGGGCCTCATGGTAGATAAACTCATCCGCCTCGGCCGACTGGGGCAGCCCGTCCAGAAAGAGGGCCCGGCCGAAGGCGACCGTGTCCAGGATTTCGACCCGCTGGTAGCGAGTACGGCAAAAGGTCACCACACCGGTATAGGCCCAGGCCGCCCGCTGGCCCGGCCCCACCGGAAAGCTTCGCCAGCGGCGGCCGGCCGAGGTCTCACGCCCGGCTTTCGGCGGCATCAACCTTAAGTCAAGCCCAGGGCTTTGAAGCAATCTCCAACCTTTTGGCTAGGGCGCAGGGCCGTGCACCCAATCACCTAACGGTTACCTCCCGAACCAGGTTGGCAATAAAACTAGAAGGCTCTGGGTCCAGCGAAATCTTCTGGCAATATTTTAGGCAAAATGAGTTAAAATAGCCTTAGGCCAGCCGGAGGACCGGTCCCAGCCTAGATAGCTGAAGCGGGGGGTCTACGGCTGGCGGGGTGCCGCCTGGGCCAAGGGGCGTCCCAGGGCCCCGCAGACGGCTGAAAGCCTTCGCATAAGGGTGCTGAACTCGGCCAGGGTCAGGGACTGAAAGCCGTCGCTTAGGGCCCGGGGCGGGTCCGGGTGGACCTCCACCATCAGGCCGTTGGCGCCGGCGGCGATGGCTGCCAGGGCGGCCGGGGTCACCAGTCGGGAGCGGCCCGTACCGTGGGAGGGGTCGGCAATTACGGGCAGGTGGGATTCGCCCCGGGCGACGATTATGGCGTTTATATCCAGCAGGTTGCGGTAGTGCTCGTCGTCGAAGGTGCGAATGCCCCGCTCGCATAAGATTACCCGGTCGTTGCCCCGGGCCAGGATGTATTCGGCAGCCAGCAGCCACTCCCGAATCTTGGCCGCCATGCCACGCTTGAGCAGAATGGGCTTGCCCGTCTCGGCCACGGCCTCCAGTAAGGCGTAATTGGCCATGTTCCGGCAGCCCACCTGCAGGATGTCGGCGTAGCGGGCGACCAGGTCCACATCCTTTTCGGAGAGGACCTCGGTAACGACGGGCATTCCGGTGCGCTTGCCGGCCTCGGCCAGAAGCTCGAGGGCGGCCTTGCCCAGGCCCCGGAAGTCGTAGGGGGAAGTTCGGGGTTTAAAGGCGCCGCCCCGGAGGATATGGGCGCCGGCCGCCTTGACGCCCCGGGCGGTCTCAAGGAGCTGGGCCTCGGATTCCACCGAACACGGCCCGGCGATAACCACGACTCCCGGTCCCCCGATTCGGATGCCCTTTACCTCCACCACCGTAGGGTGCGGCCGCCTTTCCCGGGCGACCAGCCGGTATGGTTTGGTTCCGTTCGAGCCCATCGGCGCCTCCTAAAAAACTTGAGGCCGCAGGCTTTCGGTCTTTCCCGGTTGCCTGCGGCCTCGGGTATTTGCCTTCTTAACCGGCGGCTTTAGGGCGGCCCTCCGGTCAACGGCCATACCCGGCTACCCGCAGGCAGCCGGGTAAAGGTAAACCACCAGTAATACGGGTAGACTAAGCCCAAATACGTCGGGTGGTTGACCGGCAAACGGGGCCTCGGTCTCATCGACCGAATGATAGCAGACCCGCCTTTTGCCAGTCAAATTCGGTTGAGAGGTAGACCTTACGGCCAATATGGTCTGTTATCCCAGCGGCACGCCCCAGGCCGAAGGGGTTTTGGGAATCCCCTGTCACCGGGTTAGGACCCGGGAGGCTCTCCTCTGGGGTTGGGGGCGGAAGCGGTCAGGGACCTTCCAGGGCGGGACGAGGGGCTCGAGGACCCGGGGGCGTCCCGGCCGGCGTTCGGCCAGGAATTCCCCCAGCCGTTTTAAACCTTCAACCCGCCCCCGGAGGGGATATGGGTCTTGCCGCCAGAGGAAAGCGTAGACGACGGCGGCCAGGTCGTAGGCCAGGATGAGGGGCAGGTCGGCGAGGGGGGCATTTTTAGCCGCCAGCCAGACCTTGTTCCGGCCCAGCAACCGCTTTTTAAGGGGAGAATCTTCCCCCAGACTGGCGCTGGTTAGGTGGCGCACCCGGGCCTCCGGGACGTAAACAGTCCGCCAGCCGGCATTTCCGGCCCGCCAGGCCAGATCAGCGTCTTCGAGGTAGGCGAAGAACCTTTCGTCAAAGCCGCCGAGCCCTCGGAATATCTGGCGGCGGTAGAGGGCGGCCCCAGCCGAGGCCCCGAAGACCTCGGCGGCCTGACCGGCCTCGGCTACCGGATGACCCCGGAGCCGGTCCCAGCAGATGGCGGCGCGGTCGATGGCGATGCCGGCGCTCTGGACGAGCTGGGGTTGGTGGTCGAAGACCATCAGGCTGGCGCAGGCGCCGATATCCGGCGCCTGGGAGGCGGCATCGAGGAGGGCCTCAAGCCAATGGGGTTCTGGGAAGGCGTCGTCGTTGAGGACGGCGATGAACTGGCCGCGACCCAGCCTATCCCCTTGATTGACGGCCGCCGCAAACCCGACGTTGTCGGGATTGCACTCAATGCGAAGGTTCAGGCCCGGTGGCCGCGGGATGGGAGTTTCGGCCCGGGCCTGGTTGTAGATTACGATAACCTCAAAGTTGCGGAAAGTCTGACGTCCCAGCGCATCCAGACACCGACCCAGCCACCCCCCAGCCCGCCACGTGGGAATTACCACGCTAACCAACGGGGACGCCTTAAAGCTTAATGCTGAAGTCAAACCGGTCAAGAGCCAGGTTAGGATTATAATATGGGTCTCCCCGGCGAATTAGGTCGCCCCACTTCTTTAGAAAGTAGGTGGTGTTTTGGACCGGATGGGCCTTCCTACGGGTGCTGGACTCGTAGTGATAAAGCACCGCAAACGGCGTCCACACCACCCGATAGCCTGCCGCCAACATCTTCAGACAAAGGTCGACATCGTTAAACGCCACATCCAGGTTGGGGTCAAACCCGCCGACTTCCTCGAAAACCCGGCGGCGGGTCATCAGGCAGGCTGCGGTTACCGCCGAGCAGTTCCGGGCTACGGCCGCCAGGCCGAAATACCCCGGTTCATCCCCAGGCAGGCCGTAGAAGGCGTGGTCCGCCCCCCCGCTTAGGCCCAGCACGACCCCGCCGTGTTGAATGCGGCCGTCGGGCAGAAGCAGCTTTGCCCCCACGGCTCCAATCCACGGCTGCTCGGCAAACCCTAATAACTCTTCCAGCCAGTTCGGCGTAACCACCTCTACATCGTTGTTTAGAAACAGTAGGACCTCGCCTTCGGCATAGTTTACGGCAAAATTGTTTATCTTAGAAAAATTAAAACGATCGTTGTATTCTAAAATCTTTACATTTGGCAGCTTGGAGAGTTCGTTTAAGAATGCCAAAGTGGCCGACTCAGAACTCTGATTATTAACTATGAGCAATTCCCATTTGCGGTAAGTGCTCTTTTCAAAGATGGACTCTACGCACCGCTTCAAAAGGTTTACCTGGTCTCGAACCGGAATTATGATACTTATAAGCGGCGTATCTTTGAGCCGCCACCGGATGCGGTAAAAGCTGGGGGAGAAGGTCTCCACCGTCCCCGAAAGTCCCCGCCTCTGCAGGGCATCTTCAATTGCCCGGATGGCCGCCTTTACCGCATAAGGCTTGGCCGATATATCCACGGCCGCTGAGCCCGGAGCCTTGCGCCAGTGGTAAAGCACCTTCGGAATATGGCCCACCCGTGAGGTCCGCTCGGTCAGCCTCAGAACCAGGTCATAGTCCTGGCTCCCGTCAAACCCCATCCTGAACCCACCGACCTCCTCAACAAGGTTCCGTCTCACCACCAATAGATGAGCCATGTAGTTCATGCCGAGGAGGGTTTCAGGCGAAAAACCGGGCTTAAAAAAGGGGTCCGTCCGCCGGCCGTCAAGGTCAATCTTATCCTCGTCGGAATAGATGACATCCAGAGTCTGGTCGGCGTTAAGCCTCCTGGCAACTTCATAGAGGGCCCAGGGAGCCAGCTCGTCGTCGTGGTCCAAAAAAGTTACGAACTCGCCGGTGGCCAGCTCGAGGGCAGCATTGGAGGCGCCAACGATGCCCCGCCGCCCATCAAGAAACTTAATCTTAATACGCGAGTCCCGCCCGGCGTAATCTTTAAGGATTTGTCTGACCGCCGGGTCAGCTGAACCGTCGTCGGCCACGCACAATTCCCAGTAAGGGTAGCATTGGGCCCGCACCGATTCAATGGCCGCCACCAGGTGCTCAGGGCGAGTGTTATATGTGGGCATGATGATGCTGAACTTCGGCCTGTAACCCAACATCCTGGCCCGAACCCCCCAAAGTCCTACCAAAAGCCTTCCATGAAACGTCAGCAGGTCTGGCTCGTTTTTCTTTAGCCAGATAGCATAACGAATCTCAGGGTCATCTTGGTAAGAATTAACCTTGCGCTTAATCCACCGGAAATACAGGACAATCTCGTGGAGGACGCCCCAAATACCGGCTGCCCGAACAACACGCCACACCTTGACGAGGTTAATATATGTTCGTGGCGGCCAGAAAAGCTCACGAAGCAGAGCAAGAATAAATTTAATGGTGGCCATCCGCGGCAGTATCCAGTCTAGCCGGTTACAAGCCAGAGAAGAATAAAAGCCCCAATCGCATAGGCCAACGCCAGCGCCGGCCCCAGCAGGCCGAATCGGCTACCGGCCAGGGCTGTGAAAACCTCGGGCAGGCTTCTCGGATACTCGAGGCTGAAGGCGAGGTCGCCGGGGACGGGGCGGCCGTTAACGAAGAGGCGGCCCGCCGGGTAGACATCCGTCCCGGACTTGAGGGCAGTTATCGCCCGGCCCCGGGTAGCCTCCGGGCTTTCGATTACCAGGAAGAGCCGCCGCCCGGCTACCCCCGATAAGGGCCCAAACCTCACATTCAAAGGCTCCCCGTCTTTAACCTCAGCCAGGGGCCGCCGGTAGGTTACCAAGTCCTCGGCGTAGCCCAGGTTGGCCTTAAGCCGGATTATAACCTCCCCGGGCAGGTCCGACCGGCCGTAGGTGGCAAAGACCACCCCAATGCCGCTCAGCCCATCGGATTCGGGAACCACCTCCTGGATGACGGCCGCCGGCCCAATAATTTCCCCCAGCGGCTCGGCCTCGAATCCAAGATTCGGCCAGCGGGCTACTGGGCCCTCCACCCTCGGCCTGAACTGGGTCAGCATCTGCCAGCTTATAACCGCCGCCAGCACCATCCAGGCCAGCCCCCAGGCCGCCGGCCGGCGAAGGATACCCCCAACGGCCGCCAACTCAGTCCCGGGGCGACGCCGAGCGCCTTAAGGTCTTTGCCAGCCAAGCGGACCCTACCCAGGTAAGGCCCAGGGCAAGCCCCAGGCCCCCCAGAAAGCCCAACCCCTGGTGCCAGCAGACCCCGGCCGGGTCCATCCCGGCAAAGAGGAGCACCCCCGCCAGCGGAAGGCCCACGAAGGCCAGGCCGCTGAGGACGGGAAAAAGCATAAGCCCCAGGATCAAGAGGCGGCTGGGATTGTGCACTTCAAGGGGCGGACCAAAACCGAACCGGACGTAAACCACCCGCCGAGGTGGCGCTAAAATCACGCCCGGTTCCGGCGGCTCGGTGGCGATGGCAGCCCGACGGACGGACTCGGCGATGTGCTCCCGCAGGGGATACCCACACACCGGGCAACGCCGGCCGGGGTCGGCGAGCTGGCGGTTACAGCCGGGGCAGACCATAGCTTAAGCCCCCCCACCCTCGGATTTTAACCACCGATATTATAACCCCGCCGGCACCGAGCCTGGGGGTCAGCTCAGCCAGCGCCGCAGCTGCTCATCGTCAACCCACAACTCATCCGCGGTCGGACCCTCGGCCCCAAGGCCGAGGGCAACCCGGATGCAGGCCAGAATCAGCGGCCGCAGGCTCTGACCGGCCCCGTCCCGGTGGGTGGATTTCAGCATCAGGGCCAGCCGGAAAGCCTCCTCGGCGTCCAGGCTTAACGTGGTGGCGGCCAGGCCGCCGTCCTCGGCCTCCACCAGCCGCTGCAGCAGCTGCTCGGTGAAGTCTCGGCTTAGGGGAAAGGTCCGGGCTGTGGCCGAGGCCTCGCCGTCGAGGAAGATGAGGTCGTGAATCAGCCAGAGCTGCTCCCGGGTTACCGTAAGCTCGGCCCGCTTATTCATAGTCGGGAACTTCCCAGAGGGACCACCGGTTCTGCCGCCAGACCTCGGCCGTAATCCCGTAGCGATAAAAGACAAACCGTCGGGCCTCGGCCAGCCGCCGCTGCCGCTCCCAGGGCAGATCGGCCAGCCTCAAGCCGTAATCCTTCGTCCCGAACGGCCCGGCTCCGATGTGCCCCCGCCGGTTGGTTTCCCGGTCCACCTCCCGCTGGGCGGCCGTCATAATCTCCCTCACCCGCTCATCACTTAAGCCTTCGGTTCCGGGAAAAACCGGAATCTCTGGGGCGGCATCCCCGGCCCAGAACCACTCCAGGGCCACCGTAACCCACCTGGCCCACTCCCGACACATACCCTCCAGCAGGGGATGGAAGACGGCGTGGGCAGGCTCCTCGGGGGCCCACCCGGGCACCTGCCCCGCCGGCGTAACCGCCTCCCCCGGCCCCCGGTTCAGCCAGATGGGCAGGTCGGCCAGGGCCCCCGCCACCTCCGGGACCGACCGGAGAAACTCCCCGTAGGCTCGCAGGTCCTCCGCCCGGAGGCGGGCCAGGTCCACCCCGGTCTCCACCACCGCCACCCCCTGGGCCGCCGACCGGTTCGGCGGGAGGGGCACCCGCCAGGCGTTGTCCGCCGACGACCGGTAAGGAGTAGCCAGGTAACCAAGGCAGATGAGATAAGGCGAAGGCAGGCCCAGGTGGCGGCTGAAGTGCCGGACCTCAGGGGCAACGGCCGCCCTCATGGTTCCACTTCCGGGGAGGCCAGTCGACGCACCTGCTCCGGACAGTAGTCGTCCGGCTTGCGCACCCGCTCCGGCTCAATGTCGGGGCGGGGCTGGACCACCGGCGGGGCTGCCGGCGCCGTGGTGTCCGTCCTCGTCCGCATCTTTTACCCCCTTCCGCCCGACCCGAAACTCCCGGCCGGGCCTAATTTCAGTTTGAGCTTAGACCTTTCCGAATTCGGGGAATTTAAGGGGGTTATCCTCGGAGTTTGTCCACTGCCACCGGCCCGGCCGGTGGAAATCGGGTCGTTAACAAATCTCTAAGGGATTTTTTGGCCAGCGCCAACCAAACTTTTACCCGCTTTTTAGCGGTGGGGTGCTATTTGCCTAAAGTGGAAGCGCCGGCGAGGGCCGGTGAAATCACTGCCGAAGGAGGTGAGTGGCCATGCTGGAGCGCTATGACCCGTTCCGGGCTACCGTCCCGCTTCGGCAGGCGATTGATCGGCTGTTTGAGGAGACCCTGGAGCTTATGCGGCCCTGGTCTTTTGGCCTACTGGCCCGGTTCGGCTTTGACGGGGGCTACTTCATGCCGGTGAACATCTACCACACCGCCGATGAACTGGTTTGCCAGTTCATTATCCCGGGCGTCCGGCCCGAGGATATCCAGGTGGAGCTCACCGGCGACACCCTGACCGTCAAGGCCGAGATCAAGTCGCTGAACGGGCAGCAGGTGGACTGGATCCGGTGCGAGTGGCAGCCCGGCGTCTACAGCCGGACGCTGACCCTGCCCTTCCCGGTCCAGGCCGACCGGGCCGAGGCCAAGTATGAGCACGGCGTCCTGACCTTGCGCCTGCCGAAGGCCGAGGAGGTACGGCCCAAGCACATCCGGGTCCAGGCCGTCTCGGCCTGAGGCCCTGAGTCGAACCGACGCCCGGCCGGCAGGGGTCACTCCCCTGCCGGCCGGTTTTTTAGACCCCGGCCGGGGCCGGATCTAGCCGGCGGACCTCGGCCCGGCTGCGTGCATCGAGGCGCTTAAGGCCCAACCGGTCGGCAATCTCCAGCGCCCGCTCGAACTCTTCCCGGTATAGGTGGCGGTTAATCTCGGGATAGTGCTCGGGCACCCGCCCGGCCGGATAATACTGGGCCATTAAGTTCACGTAGGTGTTTGGGCCCAGCTCCTCGGCCACCCAGCGCAGGATGGCCTCGGTCTCTTCGAGCATGCCGGGCATCACCAGGTGCCGGAGGATGAGGCCCCGCCGGGCCAGCCCAAGTTCATCCAGGACCAGGTCACCCACTTGTCGGTGCATCTCCTTGATCGTCCGGCGGGCCACCTCGGGATAATCGGGGGTCTTGCTGTACTTGCGGGCCCGCTCGGGATTCCAGAACTTAAAGTCGGGCATGTAGATGTCGACGATACCCTCCATCAGGCGCAGGCTGTCAAGGCTATCGTAAGCGCTGGTGTTGTAGACGATAGGCAGTCGCAGGCCCCCCTCGATGGCCAGGGGCAGGGCCTCAAGGATCTGGGGCACTACGTGCTCGGGGGTGACCCAGTTGATATTGTGGCAGCCCCAGGCCTGCAGGTGGAGCATTATCTGGGCCAGCCGCCGGGGCATCACGCGCTCGCCCTGAAGCTGCCAGGAAATATCATAATTCTGACAAAAAACGCAACGCAAATTGCAACCGCTAAAGAATATCGTTCCTGAGCCGTTCCAGCCCCGCAGGCAGTCCTCCTCCCCGAAGTGGGGAAAGTACGAGGCCACGTAGGCGTACCGGCCCACCTTGCACAGGCCGAACTGGTCGGCAAGCCGGTCCACCGGGCATTCCCGGGGGCAGACCCGGCAGGGCTTTTCCAGCAGGCTTCGGGCGTACTCCACCCGGCGCTCAAGTTCGCCGCTGGCATAGACGGCCAGATAAGAAGGCTCCCACCTGGTCATATTCCTCCCCTCCTTACGGTACTAGCACAAACGTCCGCAGGCCAAAAGGTCCCACGGGCAAACCCACAAAACCGTCGGCGTCGGGCCGAAGCTCCGCCCCAGCCGGCCGGCCCAGGCCGTCGGCGGGAAAAGCCCGACCGTAGCCGGCCGGCAACCTCAGGCGGGCGGTTTCTTCGGCCGGACCCGGGTTATAAAACCGTACCACCAAGCCTTCCGGGGTGGCGAAGAGGGCCGAAAGAAGCAGCCCCGGGGCCTCGGCATCCAGCAAAGTCCCGACCGGCGGACGCTCCCCCGTCCACCGCCCGGCTACCACCCCCAGAAGGCCGGTCCGAAAGGCTTCGGCCTCTCGCAAAAGCTCCGCCGGCCCAAGGCCCGCCCCGTAGGTTAGCAGGCCGAGGCGGAAGCGATGGCGGCCGGGACACTGGGCCTCCGGGGTCTTCAGCGGCGGTCCCACCGCATCCTCCCGGGTGAGAAGGTCTGCCCGGGCCAACCAGCCCACGCTCCGAAGCAGGGTGAGGGCCAGGGTTACGCCCTGTGGGCCCGGGATCGCCTCATATTCGGGCAACCCATCGCTCAGGATGGCCAGGCCGACCTGGCCGTCGGCCACGGCCAGAAGCCCGCGCTGGGGGCCGATGCGCCCGGGCCGTTCCACCCAGCTGGCCTGGGAAGGGGGATCGACCGGCCGGCCGACAAGCCCGAGAAGGTCTCGAACCAGCACTTCCTCGGCCTGGATGCCGCTGGGGAAAAGCACCCGCAGCCGGTGGTCCCGGGCAACGTTGTCAACCTCAACCTCCAGCTCCACCCGACGCAGGCCGGCGATGAGGGAGATTCGCATCGTCAGGGGAAGCTCCACCTTCAGGTAACCCCGACCTAGCCGGTGCTCCGCCAGGGCGGCCGGGATGGGAAACCGCAACCGCACCTCCAGGGTCGCCCGGACCGGCCCCGACTCCAGGAGGGCGGTCTCGGCGATGAGGTCCCCGGTGGTGAGGGCCCGGCTGCTGGGGGCCGGCGACCAGGTATAGAGGTCGCCGGCATCTTCGGTGTCTTCAAAGAGCCCCAGCCCGCCCCAAATCCGGCCCAGGTCTTTATCTACCAGCGTAAAGGTGCCGTTGCGGCCCACCTCGACCCGGTAGTGCTCGTTTTCGATGAAAGTTTTGCTCCCGCTAAGGCCGGTGGGAACCGGTCGCGGGCTCGGGGCCAGGTCGATGCCAAAGGCCCGGTAGCCGAGCCCGGGCACCCCTTCGGCCTTGACCAGGAGGCGAAGTCGCTGGTAGGTCGTGGGCGAAGGCACCCGCACCGGCTCGGGGGCCTCAACCTTCAACTCCTGGAGTGGCACCAGCTGCCCACTGGCGTCATAGACGACGGGGAACGGCCGCTTCCGCAGCTGCTCCACCGGAAATTCGGCCTCGACGGCCACCACACCCGACCCGGGGCCGGGCAGGGGGTTGACGACCACCACCGCCGTAATCCCCGACAGCCGGGCGGTGTCGACCTGACTTGCCAGTCGGCCGAGCACCCGGTCCAGAATCGACCGGCCGACCTGCTCGGCGGTATCGAAGCGGCCCAGCACCGCCCGGAAAACCGGGTCGGAGACGGTGCCGCCGATGCTGTCGTGGGCCTGATTGAGCAGGATCTGCCGCCAGCCGTACTCCACAAGTCCCCAGACCCCGGGAACCTCCGGGAGCCCCACCAGGGCAAGCAAGGGTTCTAGGTGACGAACATAAAGGGTTAAAAGCTCGCCGTTGCGCTGTTTGAGGGGCATCCGGGCGGAGAGGCTGCCGGATTTAAGGGGCCCAAACCGGGCCGCCCGGAACTCGCCCCGGTGGGCGGGTAGGGTGCCGACCCCGGTGACCGTCTGGATAAAGTCCGCCAGGCCGGCGACCTCAAAGTCGGCCAGCTCCCCCAGGGTCTCCTTCAGCCGGCCGATAACCCCGGGCAGCTCCGGGTGGGGAAAGAGGTGCTCGGCCCCGTGCATTAAAAGCAGCCGCCCGGTCCGGGTGTACTGTCGGAGGAGGTCGAGGCTGGCCCGGGCATTCGGCTCCGCCTGGGTGTGGTCGGCCGGTTCCCCGGCCGGCCGGAAGGGCTCCCGCCGCAGCCCAAGGACAGCCCCCCGGTGACCCTGAGGCAGCCACACCGCCAGCACCCTGGACCCATCCCGGGCCTCCCACCAGAATTCCGAGCCTAAGGTTTCCGCCTCCGCGCCCATCCCCCGGCCGAAGACAACTGCCTGCAAGCCGCAGGCCGCCAGTAGGGTGGGCAGCTCGGCTGGAAGCCCGGGGCTGTCGGGCAGGTAGGCTACATTTAGGGGATGGCCGAAGGCTTCGGCCTGGCGGATGCCAAGGCGAAGGTTGCGGATGAGGGCCTCGGCGTCGGCGAGAAACGGGTCGGGCTGGGTAAACCACGGCCCGACCTCCAGGCGGCCGGCCCTGGCCAGACCCCGGATGCGGTCGGCGGCCTCGGGAACGACCTCCAGGAAGTCGGTGATAAGGGCAGTCTGGCCGTCTAAAAGAAAGGTTTTAAACTCGGGATTTTGTTCCAGCAGGTCGAGGAGGGCGTGCCAGAACTGGACGAGGGCGACTCGGTACTCCTCAAACGTACCCAGCCACTCCCGGTCCCAGTGGGTGTGGGGGACGACAAAGACCTTAAGCATCTACCAGCCACCGGTTTAAGATTTCCGTTCTCTCGCCTAGCCAAATTAGATTTTAAAACTTCGGTAGCAAACAGGTCAGCGGTTGGCCTAAAATTAAAGGGGCGGTCGATAAACTTGTTTACTTTTTGGCCTGCCCTTCTCGCCTAGAGGTTTCGGAATGGATGCTGAAGGCCCCGGCGGTTGGACTCAGGCAAAGCGGATTGCGGAGCGGCTTGGGTGCGACCCCCGGACCGTCTGGCGCTGGCTAAAAGGTGAACGCCGACCGTCAGCCCGTTACCGGCGGGCCCTTGAGGAGCTGACCCGTTCCGGGGAGGAGATTTTCGTGGGGGAGGTTATCCATCAGGGGGAAACGAGGGGAACTCCCAAGACGGTGGAGGCTGTAAGTGACCTTATCCGCCGGCAGCATTTTGCCGACCTGACCCTGCCCCTACCCCTACGTTTTCTGCGGGACCCTTTCCGGGTGGAATGGGTCAGCACCAACCTTAGCGTGAACGCCCCTGATGTCTACCGCCGGATTTTGGCCCAGCACTCGGTTCCGGCCTTCGCCCTCACCTTTCGTCTTAACCACTGGGCCCTGGCCGCTGACCTGCCCGGGGATGCCCGGTGGGTACTCGTCCTCGGGCAGACTACCGACCAGCCCTGCTGGCCGGTGATGTACCGGCTAGTCCGGTATTTGGGCCAGTGGTCCCGCTCGGACCTGGGGACACGGCTGGGGCGGCACGCCAACACCATCATCCGGGTGGAGCTCAATCAGAACGAGCCCAGTAGCGACGCCAAGGCCCGGGTCCTTGAACTTTACCTGGAGCTTATTACTGGGCAGTATAAGCCGGGGCCCGGCCGCCGGACCCGACGGGCCTACGGAACGGGCCTGCTCTAAGCCCCCCGGCCGGTTCGCACACTCCCCTGCTCGGACTCTAAACTAATTTATGACATCTATGGATACGGCCGAACTGCTCGTACGCCTCCACCAGGCCTTCGAAGGGGCCGGTAAACAGCTTTACCTGGTCGGCGGGTCGGTTCGGGACCTGCTGCTGGGGCGACCCCGCCAAGATTTAGACCTGGCCACCGACGCCCGGCCGGCCGAAACCAAGGCGATCTTAGCGAGCCTCAAGCCCGAGGCCCTCTACACCGTGGGCGAAAAGTTCGGTACCATCGGGGCACGCTTCGACGGCCACCGGGTGGAGATTACTACCTTCCGGTCGGAACAATATACCCCGGGGTCCCGCAAGCCCGAGGTCGACTTCGGAACCAGCCTTGAGGGCGACCTTTCCCGCCGGGACTTCACCATCAACGCCATGGCCCGCAACCTGCGGACCGGGGAGATTATCGACCCCTTCGGGGGCCTTAGGGACCTAGAGGCGGGACTGATCCGGGCGGTGGGGGACCCCGACGCCCGCTTTACGGAGGACCCCCTTAGGATGTTGCGGGCGGTGCGGTTTGCGGCCGAGCTGGGCTTTAGCATCGACCCGGAGACGGCCGAGGCGATCCGCCGCCAGGCCCACCGGCTCCAGGAGGTGAGCCGGGAGCGGATCGCCGAGGAGCTTAACCGCATTTTGCTTTCGGAGCGGCCGGCCCTGGGCATCAGGCTTTTAGTCGACCTGGGCCTGATGGCCTTCATCATCCCCGAGGTCCTGGAGATGCTGGGCATGCCCCAGGACAGGGGCCGCTATAAGGATGTTTTTACCCACACCCTGGCTGTCGTCGAAAACGTGCCCGCAACTTTAGTCCTGCGCTGGGCGGCCCTGCTGCACGACATCGCCAAGCCCCGCACCATCAGCTTTTTAAACGGCGAGGTGAGCTTCATCGGCCACGAGCTGGTGGGCGAACAGATGGCCCGAGAGATCCTGCGCCGGCTCCGGTTCGACAACAAGACTATCCAGAAGGTGGCCAAGCTGGTGCGGATGCACCTACGGCCCAATCAATACGCCCCAGACTGGACCGACAGCGCCGTGCGGCGGCTGGTTCGGGAGGCCGGCGACGAGCTTGAAGAGCTCCTCCTCCTTTCCCGGGCGGATGTGACCACAGGCCGTCCGGCCAGACGGCGTGCAGCCCGCACCCGGGTGGACCAGCTGGAGCGGCGGATAAGGGAGCTGGCCGAGCGAGAGCGCATCGAGGCCCTTAAAAGCCCCCTGGACGGCCATGAACTTATGGCCCTCTTCGGCCTCGGACCGGGGCCTTGGATCCGGCCCATTAAAGACTACCTTCAGGAGCTGGTAATTGAGGGGCTGCTGGCCCCCGACGACAAAGAAACTGCCAAAGGGCTGGCCCAGAAGTTTGCGGCCGAACACCCGGAAATTTTCGAGGGCATCAGGGCGGCCAGGAGGGGCAAGGACGAGGGAAGCTAAAAGAAAAAGGGTCTCCTGGCAGTGACCTATTTTCCCAAGGCCTTGCGGCCTCAGTATCTTCGGCGCTGGGGCGTTTCACTTCCGTGTTCGGGATGGGAACGGGTGGTTCCACCCCGCTTCAACCACCAGGAGACCCAACGTCCAACACTAAATATACTGGGTCCGGCCCACCCTTGTCAAATCAGGCAGGCACGTCGACCATACCGTGGCCGGTTTGGCCCATGGCCACGGCCCTTCAGTTTAGGCTGGGATTGCCAGCGGGGGTCGGGGCCCACGGCCCCATTGTCGACTAAATTGACTGGCCTGCCGGGCGGTGATAGAATCCTCTTAGGAAGACGGGCATGGGGTTCTCATTGAAAAACGGGATAGTTTATCTGCTTATCGGCCTCTCGATCCTGGCTATCTTCTACGCCTTCTTCGGGTCGTGGCGGGACACCCCGTCCATGGACATCGTCACGGTCCTACAGAAGGCTAAAAACGGGGAGATAAGCCAGATCGAGATTCGGGGCGACAACCTCACCGTCACGACCCGGGACGGCCGCCGTTACGCGTCGTACAAAGAGTCCAGCGTAAGCATGCTTAAACTCCTTGAGGACGCCGGCGTTCGGCCCGATAGCTCCCAGTTCCCCAAGATCGTGGTTCAGGAGCCCAGCCGCTTCGGGGAGCTTTCGGGACTGCTTTATGGTCTGCTGCCTGTCCTGCTCTTTGGAGGCCTCCTCTTCCTGATGATGCGTCAGGCGCAGGGGGCGAACAATCAGGCGTTTAATTTTGGCAAGTCCCGGGCCAGGCTTTTCGGCGGGAACCGGCCGACGGTGACTTTTAACGACGTGGCTGGGGTCGACGAGGCCAAAGAAGAGCTAAAAGAGGTGGTTGAGTTTTTAAAGTACCCCGAAAAGTTTGCGGCCCTGGGGGCCCGGGTTCCCAAGGGGGTGCTTTTGGTTGGGCCGCCCGGCACCGGAAAGACTTTGATCTCCAAGGCCGTTGCCGGCGAGGCCGGGGTTCCCTTTTTTAGCATTTCTGGTTCCGAGTTTGTTGAGATGTTTGTTGGGGTTGGGGCCTCCCGGGTGCGGGACCTTTTTGACCAGGCCAAGCGCAACGCCCCCTGCATCGTGTTTATCGATGAGATCGATGCCGTTGGTCGGCAGCGTGGGGCTGGCCTTGGGGCTGGCCATGATGAGCGGGAGCAGACCTTAAACCAGATATTGGTGGAGATGGACGGTTTTGACACCTCCACCAGCGTGATTGTGATTGCGGCTACCAACCGGCCGGACATTTTAGACCCGGCCTTGCTTCGGCCTGGGCGGTTTGACCGGCAGATCGTTTTGGACCCGCCGGATGTTCGTGGTCGGAAGGCGATTTTAGAGGTGCACTGTCGGGGCAAGCCTTTAGCTGCCGATGTGGACCTTGAGCTATTGGCCCGGCAGACGCCTGGTTTTTCGGGTGCGGATTTAGCCAACCTGGTCAATGAGGCGGCGATTTTGGCGGCCCGTCGGGACAAGAAGGTGATTGGGATGGCGGAGTTTGAGGAGGCCATTGACCGTGTGATAGCGGGTCCTGAGCGCAAAAGTCGGGTGATAAGCCAGCGGGAGCGTGAGATAACGGCCTATCATGAGGCTGGGCATGCGTTGGTGGGCTGGGTATTGCCCAACTGCGACCCTGTGCACAAGATAAGCATCGTGGCCCGTGGGCTGATGGGGGGTTATACCCGGTTTTTGCCCGATGAGGACCGAAGGCTTTGGACCCGCTCGCAGTTTCTGGACAACTTGGCCGCCATGCTCGGCGGAAGGGCCGCCGAGGAGGTGGTCTTCGGGGAGATAACCACCGGGGCCGAGGACGACATTCAGAAGGCCACCCGCCTGGCCCGCCGGATGGTCACCGAGTTCGGGATGAGCGACCGGTTGGGTCCCCGGACTTACGGCAAGCGGGAGGGCCTGATTTTCCTCGGCCGGGACATGAACGAGATCCGCAACTACAGCGAAAAAATCGCCGAGGAGATTGACGCCGAAGTTGACCGCCTCATCCTGGAAGCTCACCACCGGGCCAGGGAAATCCTCCTGGCCAACCGGCCCAAACTCGACCGGCTGGCGGCCCACCTGGTGGCCCACGAAACGGTTGAAGGGGAAACCTTAAGGCGGCTGCTGGCCGAAGGGCCGGTGGAGCCGGAGGGTTCCCGGGCCGCGGCCGACTGAACCCCACAGCTACCGGAGGTGGACATGGAAGACGTTACCGACCGGCTACATCCGGGCCTGGTTGGGGAGCTGGAGGCGGAGGTCACCGAGGGCATGCTGGCCCCTGGCGGCCGGCGGGTCCTTTCGACCCCGGCCATGATCGGTCTGATGGAGGGGGCTGCCAACCGGGCGGTGGAGCACCTGCTTCCGGAGGGGTGGCTTACGGTGGGCTACCTGGTGAACGTTCGCCACCTGGCGGCCGCCCCCCTGGGGAGTGTGGTTCGGGCCCGGGCCGAGCTTACCGAGGTGGACGGCCGCCGGCTCGTCTTTAAAGTTGAGGCCTGGCAGGGGGATAAGAAGGTGGGGGAGGGCACCCATGAGCGCCGGGTGGTGGAGCTTAAGCGGTTTTTGGAGCGGGCGGCGGCCAAATGAAGACCGTTTTTATCCACGGCTCGGGCGGGATGGCCGAAAGCTTTTACTTTCAGCTCCGGGAAATTCCCGGAAGCGAGGCCGTGGACCTGCCGGGCCACCCCGAGGGGAAGCCGTGCACCAGCGTTGATGCTTATGTGGAATGGGTTCGGGGCTACCTGGCCGGACGGGGCTACCGGGGCAACGTGGTTTTGGGCGGCCATTCCCTGGGCGGGGCCATCGTTCAGCTTTACGCCCTGAAATACCCGGAGGAGCTGAAGGGAATAATCCTCATCGGCACCGGGGCCCGGCTGCGGGTCCACCCGAACATCCTGAACGACCTGGAGGGGGCGATCCGCAACCCGGGGGTCTGGGCCGAGCAGCAGCGGCGAGAGTTCGGGTTCCACGGGCTGCCGCCCGAGGAGCGGGAGCGGCTTTTGCAGAAGCGGCTCCGCATCGGCCCGGCCGTCCTGCTCAACGACCTGCTCTGCTGCGACCGGTTCGACCTGCTGGACCGGGTCCACCTAATCCGGCTGCCCACCCTGGTCATCGTCGGAACTGAGGATATCCTTACCCCCGTCCGTTACGCCCAGTACCTGGCCGATAAGATTCCCGGCTCCCGGCTGGTGGTGGTCGAGGGGGCCACTCACCACGTCCACCAGGAGAAGCCGGAGACGGTCAACGCCGCGATTCGGGAGTTTTTAGAGGGGCTGACCGAACCAGGCCGCTGAGACAAGGCCCGCTGCCAGCGCCAGGGCCAGCCCGGCCACAACGAAGGCGAAGGTCACCTCGGTCCGCTGTTTTTCCCAGCCGATGGTGCTCCCCAGGTTCTGGTAGATGGCCGAAAGGTCCTTGGCCGTGGGTGCAAAGAAGTACTCCCCCCCGGTTACCTCGGCGATCTGCTGGAGGGTGCGCTCGTCGAGGAAGACTCGTAGGAACTGGTTGCCGTAGAAAAGGATGCCCCCTTCCCGGCTGCCGACGCCGATGGTGTAGATTCGAACGTTGCGCTGCTGGGCCTGGGCGGCGGCATCGATGGGGTGAATGCCCCGATTGTTGGCCCCATCCGAGAGGAGGACGATGGTGGCGATGGGGTTCTGAGACTGGGACCGGGCCTGGCCATCGGAGGCCCGCCCTTGGCCGTCGGCCCCGGGCATGACCGAGAGGGCGGCCATTATCCCGTCGCCGATGGCCGTGGCCGACATGGTCCGGAGGTTGTCGATGGCCTGGTTGACTAACGCCCGGTCGGTGGTGGGCGGAACGAGGACACTGGCCGTATCGCTGAAGCTCACCACCCCAATCCGGGCGTCAGCGGGCAAAGCCTCCGCCAGGCTTTTGGCTGCAGCCTTGGCGGCGGCCAGGCGGTTGGGGGCAATATCCGTGGCCTCCATGCTGCGGGAGACGTCGATGACCAGCACCACGGTCACCTGTTTTACCGGTACGGCGATAAGCCACTGGGGCCGGGCGATAGCCAGGGCGAGAGCGACGAAGGCCAGGGAGTAAAGGGCCGGGGGCAGGTAGCGCCGCCAGGCTACCGGCGACCGGCCAATGGCCTTAATGACGGCCAGGTTGCTGTAGGTGAGAAAATACCTACGTCGGCGCCGCTGCTGCCACAGGTAGAAGGCCAGGAAGGCCGGGCCCAGGACTACGAGGGGTAAGGCGGTCGGCCAGAGGAATTCCATCGCTTCTTTCGCCCCCGTCTTAACAAGACAAACTGGAGGACCGGCTCGAGAAAGCCCCGGTCGGTCCACAGGTCCAGCACATCTACCCCGCACCGCCGGAATATCTCGTCCTGCTCGGCCCGGTGGGCCTCCATGTAGGCCCGGAACTGTTGCCGGAGCCGCCGGTTCGAAAGGTCAACCCAAAGTTGCTCACCCGATTCCGGGTCCTGCAGCCGCAACAGGCCAACAGGCGGGGGGTCGACTTCGGCCGGGTCCTGAATCCTCACCGGTATGACCTCATGCCGCAGGGCTAGCAGCCGGAAGGGTACCTCCCAGTTGTTGGGTCCCAGGAAGTCGGAGACCACGAAGACCAGGGAGCGGCGCCGGAGGATTCGGCCGATGGTGGCGATGGCCCCGGCCAGGTCGGTGGGGTTCGGCCGACCCCAGTCCCAGCCCTGCAGCTCGTGGATGACCCGAACGGCCTGGTTCCGGCCAGACCTGGGGGGTACCAGCCGCTCAACCCGGTTGGAAAAACCGGCCAGGGCGACCTTATTGCCGTGCCTGATGAAGAGAAAAGCGATGAGGGCCGCAAATTCGGTGGCCAGGTCGGACTTCATGGCCCCGGCCCAGCCGAACCGCATGGAACCGCTCAGGTCCACCGCCAGCCAGGCGGTGACTTCCCGCTCCTCCACCGTCTGCCGAATGAAGGTCCGATTGAGGCGGGCGGTCACGTTCCAGTCGATGCGGCGGACCTCGTCACCGGGCTGGTATTCCCGGATTTCGGCCAGCTCGTAGCCGGGGCCCGGCCAGAGGCCGGTGTAGTCGCCCTGAAGGATGCCGTCCAGCCGCTTGAGGACCGTGAACTGCACCCGGCGCAGGAGGCGCTCGGCCTCCCCAATGGGTACCGCCTGGAGCCCGGCCCGGCCCGGCGCCATCACTCCCCCACCGGCTCGGGGGTGTGCCGCTCGATGAGCTCGATCCGCGGCGGTCGGACCACCTCCATAATCCGGCCGAGGATCTGCTCGGCGGTGATTCCCTGGGCCAGGGCCTCGTAGGTCAGGATCAGCCGGTGCCGGAGGGTATCCATCACCAGGTAGGTCATATCCTCGGGCAGTACGTAGTCTCGGCCCCGGAGGGTGGCCAGGGCCTTCGCCCCGGCGATGAGGTAAATGGAGCCTCGGGGGCTGGCCCCGTAGGCCACGAAGCGGCTCAACTCCGGCAGGCCAAATTCGGCCGGCCGCCGGGTGGCGGCCACCAGGGTGACGGCGAAGTCGACCAGCTTGGGGTCGACGTAGACCCGGTCGGCGACCTGCTGGAACCGGATGACCTCCTGGGGGGTGAGAACCTGGTTTGGTTCGGGCAGGCGCTCGGCCGTGACCCGGGCCACGATGGCCGCCTCCTCCAGGCGGGTGGGGTAGTCGATGACGACTTTGAACATGAACCGGTCGATCTGGGCCTCGGGCAGGTTATAAGTTCCCTCCGACTCGATGGGGTTCTGGGTAGCCATCACGAAGAAAGGCTCGGGCACTCGGTAGGTTTCGTTGCCGATGGTGACCTGGTGCTCCTGCATCACCTCCAGGAGGGCGCTCTGAACCTTGGCCGGCGCCCGGTTGACCTCGTCGGCCAGCACCAGGTTGGCGAAGACGGGCCCGAGCTGAGTGGTGAACTCCCCAGTGTGCTGGTTGTAAACCCGGGTTCCCACCAGGTCGGCCGGGACCAGGTCCGGGGTGAACTGAATCCGCTTGAAGGTCCCCCCGATAACCTGGGCCAGGGTCTTTACGGCGAGGGTCTTGGCCAGGCCGGGCACCCCCTCGATGAGTAGGTGGCCCCGGGCCAGCAGGGCCACCAGCATCATCTCCAGCAGGTGCTCTTGCCCAACGATTATTTTTTTAACTTCAAAGAGGGCACGCTCCAACCGGTTGTCTGCCGGTTCAGTTAGCATCGGCTCGTTTCAACCTCCGGGTTCATTTTGGGCACATTTAACCGCAGAAGTCAAACGGTTGCGCCGGTAGGGGGCGGTGGGATAGAATGGGGAGGTTCCAGCCCATGGTTCAGCCTGCATTCGAAGGCGTTAAGGTCCTGGACCTGACCAGCTACATTGCGGGCTCCTTTGCGGCCACCTGGTTGGCCGACCTTGGGGCCGACGTGGTCAAAATCGAGAGCCCCACGGGGGATCCCTTCCGGGTAACCCGCGGTTTCCTGGCCTGGAACCGCAACAAGCGGAGCATTGTCTTGGACCTCAAGCACCCCGATGGCCTGGCTGCCTTCTACCGGATGGTGCGGCAGGCGGACGTGGTTATGGAGAACTACCGGCCGGGGGTTGCCGACCGCCTCGGGGTGGGCTATGAGAAGCTGCGGGAGCTGAATCCCCGACTCATTTACTGCTCGGTCTCGGGCTACGGGCAGACCGGCCCCTACACCCAGAAACCGGCCTTCGACCCCCTCCTTCAGGCCATTGGCGGGGTTATGGCCGGTCAGGGGGGTCCCGGGAACCCGCCGGTCTTTCTCCGGATCGCCGTCTCGGACTACTACGCGGCCGCCCTGGCCGCCTACGGGCTCGCCGCCGCCTTGTACGTCCGGGAGCGGACGGGGCTAGGTCAGCGGGTGGAGACCTCCCTGCTGAACGCCGTTATCGCCATCCAGGCCTGGCCCTTCGTCCGGCTTGAAGACGACCCCGAGCCTTTCAGGCTTGGCTCGGGCCTGGTGCCCTACCAGCTCTTTCAGACGTCCGACGGTTGGATTTTCATCGCCTGCGGCAACGATGGCTTCTGGCGCAACCTCTGCCGGGCCCTGGATATCGAAGCCTTCGCCGAGGACCCCCGCTTTGCCACCCAGCCGGCCCGCTACCGGAACCGGGAGGAGCTTTTGGGAATCCTGCAAGAGATCCTCCTGACCCGAACCACGGCCGAGTGGCTGGAGGTTCTCGAGGCCCACGACGTCCCGGCCGCCCCGGTCCGGACCATCGAGGCCCTCTTCGACGACCCCCAAGTGAAGCACAACGAGATGGTGGTGGAGCTCCGGCACCCGAAACTGGGGCGGATTCGGCAGATGGGCATTCCCGTCAGGCTGAGCGTCACCCCGGGCCGGCTGGTGCGGCCGGCCCCGATGCTGGGCCAGCACACCGAGGAGGTCCTGCGGGAGTATGGCTTCAGCCCCGAAGAGGTTGCCGAACTTAAGGCCAAGGGGGTAACCGAACCTCGACCCCAGGATGGGTACGTTTAGTGCCCGGCCGCCTGCCGGCGGGCGTGGCGGACCCGCTGGAGGGCGGTCAGGGCGCCGAGGAGGGTCAGGAGGCCCAGGACCTCCTTCACCGGGCCCAGGAGAAGTCCCGCCCCCAGCAGGGTGACCCGAACTCCCCGGTCGGCCAGGCCCACGTTGGCCTTAAGGCCCAGCCCTTCTGCCCGGGCCCGGACGTAGCTAGTAATAAGGCCGAAGATGGCCGCCCCAAACGCCAGGCCGACCCCCACCTCATCCCCACCCCGGGCGAAAATCACCCCCAGGGCCCCCAGCACGGCGGCCTCTGAGAGCCGGTCCAAGGTCGAATCGAGGAGGGCCCCAAACTTCGTGGCCCTGCCGGTCAGCCGTGCCAGACCTCCATCCAGCAGGTCGGTCAAGCCCGCCAGCCAGAACACGACCCCGGCCAGGGCCCGGTGGTCGGCCAGAACCAGGAGGGCAGCCCCCAGGCTTAAACCGAACCCGGCCAGGGTCACCAGGTCGGGTCGGACGCCAGCGGCCGCCAGCAAGCGGAGGATCGGATCGAGGAGCCGGTTAGAGAGGGGCCGAAACTTCTCGGCAGTCACGGTCCCGAAGCCAGAGCCAAATGGTCGGGCTGGGCCGCTTGGGCGGCCACCCGGCGGGCCGTCGAATACACCTCCAGTACCTGGCTGACAAGCCGGGTCCAGTCGAATCGGGCCGCCCATTCCTGTCCCCGGCGGCCCAGCTCCGCCCGCCAGGTCGGGTCTTCCAGGAGGGACGAAAGCTCGGCGGCAAGCTTTGGGGGGTCCCGGGGCGGAACCAGGATGGCCCCCGGCCCCGCCACCTCCCGGTAGCCCGGAATGTCTGAGGCGACGACGGGGAGCCCGGCCGCCATCGCCTCCAGCAGGACCAGCCCGAAGCTTTCACCCCCGACGGCGGGGGCGCAAAAGACCCAAGCGCTCCGGTAGCGGCCGACCAACTCAGCGTCGGGCAGAAGGCCCAGCAGTTCAACCCCGTCCAGCCGGTGGCGGCGGATGTACCACTCGACCTGCCGCCGGAGGCCTCCGTCCGGGCCGACCACCTCAAGCCTGGCTTGGGGAAAGCGACCTTTTATAAGGCGAAAGGCTTCCAGCAGGACGGGCAAACCCTTCCGCCGCTCCAGGCGGCCGACGAATAAGATGGTTGGTTCCGGGTGGGGGGTCGGGGGGAGGGCAGCGAAGCGGTCGAAGTCGATGCCGTTGGGGATGACCCGGTACTCGCCGGGAAAGAATCTGCTCACGAAGCGGCGGGCCGTCTCCGAGACGCAGATCCGACCGTCCAGCCGGTCGTACCAACGCCTAACCAGAAACCCGGCCAGCCGGTAGCCCAGGTTAGGGGTGGAGGTCCGGCTGCCGCAGGCGGCGTGGAAGGTGGCCACGTTCACGGCCCGGGAATATTCCAGAACGGCGAAGGGCAGGACGGGCACCAGCGGCTCGTGTAGGTGGACCACATCGAAGTCCGCCTGCCTGAGGAACTTCCGAACGCCCAGCCAGCCCCGTACCGTAACCCCGATCCGGGCAACCGAACCGCTGGCGGGAACGGGGAAGGGTTTTCCAAAGGTCACCACCGTTAGGTCCGGGGGGAGGCGGTCCGGCCGGGAGGCGGGTGCCAGCAGGGTTGGATTCCAGCCCTGCCGGCGGAGGGCCCGGGCAAGGCTTACGGCGTGGGATACAACCCCGCCGGGGTGGGCCAAGTCATAGGGTAGAACCACCAGGAGCCTTCCCAAGGGCCTATCCCAGGGCTTAAACTTCCACCGGTCGTTGCGGACCCTCCGGCGCGGCGACGGTGTTATCCAAGCCGATGATAAACTCGTCAACCCGACGGCGGGCCTCGTCGTCGGGCATTTGAACGGGCGGCGACTTCATAAAGTAGGCCGATGGGGCCACAATAGCCCCAGCCAGGCCCCGGTCCATGGCCAGTTTGCAGCAGCGGATGGCGTCGATGACCACGCCGGCGGAATTGGGGCTGTCCCAGACTTCGAGCTTGAGCTCGATGTTAAGGGGGACGTTGCCGAAGGTCGTGCCCTCAATCCGAATATAACACCACTTGCGGTCCCCCAGCCACGGGACGTAGTCGCTGGGGCCCACGTGGACGGCCTCGGGGGGCAGGGGGTAGTCGAGCATAGAGGTTACGGCTTCGGTTTTAGAAATCTTCTTAGACTCGAGCCGCTCCCGCTCCAACATGTTGAGAAAGTCGGTGTTGCCCCCAAAGTTAAGCTGGTAGGTGCGCTCGACCTTCACGCCCCGCTCCCGAAGCAGGCGGGTGAGAACCCGGTGGGTGATGGTGGCCCCGACCTGGGACTTGACGTCGTCGCCGATGATGGGCAGGCCCCGGTCTTTGAACCTTTTTTGCCAGTAAGGCTCCCGGGCGATGAAAACGGGGATGCAGTTGACAAAGCCGCAGCCAGCGGCCAGCACCTGCTCCACGTACCATTTGGTGGCCTCCTCGGCGCCCACCGGCAGGAAGGAAACGACCACGTCGGTTTTGGTCTCCTGGAGGATGCCCACAATGTCGTCGGTGGGCCCCGGGGCCTTGCGGATGACGTTGCTTAAGTACTTGCCGATGCCGTCATGAGTCATCCCCCGGGCGACCCGGACCCCCAGGTACGGGACGTCGCAGAACTTGTAGGTGTTGTTTGGGGGCGCAAAGATGGCCTCCGAAAGGTCTCGGCCAACCTTATTTACGTCGATGTCGAAGGCGGCGACGAAATTTATGTCCCGGACGTGGTAGCCGCCCAGGTTGACGTGCATAAGGCCGGGAACGAAGCCGTCTTCAGGGGCGTCTTTGTAAAAATAGACACCTTGGACCAGGGCGGAGGCGCAGTTGCCAACGCCAATTATAGCGACATTAATCTTCCCCAAAGGTAGACCTCCTGTGCAGTTAAAGCCTCGCTGCTGAGGCGAAAGGGTCCTCCCTACAAGTTTCGCAGGTCCCCGGCTCCCCGTCAAACCGGCTCGGCTTTTGCGAGCCCTCCTCAGACCAGGACTAACCGTAGAGCCGACCCACGATTCCAGTGTAGAAGGGGAGATGCTGCCAGCAACCCCAACAAAGCTGGTCGGTGGACCTTAACGGTTCGAGCCAGGCCGAGCCTTGACCTACCCAGGTCAGCTTAACCCGGCCATCACCACCGCCGGTCCCACCCATGTGGTGGCCGACAACATCTTTAACGGCCTAATCCAGTTCGACGAAAACCTTAAGCCCCAGCCCGCCCTGGCCGAATCCTGGGCCATTTCCCCTGACGGCAAGGCTTACACTTTCCAGCTGGCCCGGGGGGTCCGGTGGCACGACGGAAAGCCGTTCACCTCGGCCGACGTCAAATTCACCTTCGAGGAGGTCCTCCTCAAGTTTCACGCCCGCACCAAGGCAGGCCTCGAAAACGTCCTAACCGGCATCGACGTCCCTGATGACTACACCGTTGTTTTCAGGTTCCGGGAGCCGTATGCACCCCTGCTCCGCCGCCTGGATGTCGTCGAAGCCCCTATCGTACCCCGCCACATCTACGAGGGGACCGACATTCTCAAGAACCCGGCCAACAACCGGCCGGTGGGCACCGGACCCTTTAAGTTCGTCGAATACGTGCCCGGGGACCGGGTCGTCCTCGAACGCAACGACGATTACTTCAGGCCCGGACTCCCCTACCTGGACCGGGTGGTTTTCAAGGTGATCCCCCAACCGAGCACGGCAGTCCTGGCCCTGGAGCAGGGCGAAGTCGATTACCTCTGGACGGTGCCCGGGCCTGAGATCCCCAGGCTGCAGGCCAACCCGGGCATCATCCTGGCTAAGGCCCCAGCAGGCCCGGGCGGTTCCTTCTGCATCGATACCCTTATCTTTAACATGCGCCGACCTCCCTTTAACCAGGTTGAGGTGCGGCGGGCCTTTGCCCACGCCATTAATCGCCAGCAGCTTCTCGAGCAGGTCTACTTTAATCAGGGTCGAGTCGCCACCGGCCCCATCGCCAGCACCATGACCTGGGCCTACACCCCTGATGTCACCCGCTACGACTACAACCCCAATGAGGCCATCAGGCTGCTGGATGGGGCGGGCTACCGACCCGGCCCCGACGGCAGAAGGTTCCGGGTCACCTTCGTCCACGCCAGCACTTACGGCCGGGTGGCCGAGGTGATCCGGGACAACTTGGCCCGGGTGGGGGTTGATGTGGAGCTCGTCACCCTGGAGTTTAACGCCGCCGTGGACCGAGTCTTCGTCAAGGCCGAGTTTGACCTGGGCATCGCCTCCTACTGCAACGGCCCCGACCCGGAAATCGGGGTCACCCGGATGTACGTTTCGTCCAATATAAAGCCAATACCGTTTTCCAACGGCGCCGCCTACGTCAACCCCCAAATTGACGAGCTCTTTGCCCGGGCCGCAACCAGCGTCGACGAGGCCCGCCGCGCTGCCATCTACCACGAAATCCAGCGGGTCCTCACCCGGGACCTCCCTTATCTCTGGCTAATTGAGACCGAGGGTTACCGGGCCTTCCGAAAGGAGATCCGAGACCTGCGCATCTGGGCCGGTGACCTCCTGGAGCGGGCCTGGCGGGAGCAGACCCGGTAGGGGATGAGCCGTTACCTGCTCCGGCGCCTGCTTCAGATACCGCCGGTGGTTTTGGGCCTGCTGGCCCTAAATTTCGCTTTAATTCACCTGGCGCCCGGCGATCCCCTCTACTTCCTGGTGGGAGAAGGCGGGGACGAGGGCTACTATGCGGCCATGCGGGCCCGCCTCGGCCTCGACCGGTCCATTCCCGAACGGTTGATTGGCTACCTGGCCGGCGCCGTAACGGGGGACCTGGGCCGCTCCTTCCGCTACAACGAGCCGGTGCTTTCCCTCATCCTGAGCCGGGTGCCGGCAACCTTGCTCCTTACCGGAACCGCCCTGGTTGTCTCAACCCTGGTGGGAATTTGGGCGGCCACGGCTGTGGCTGCCCGGCCGGCCGGCCTCCCCAACCGGGCGGCCGATGTCCTTTCGGGCCTGCTGGCCGCGGTACCGGGTTTTTGGCTGGGCCAGCTGCTCCTTATCATCTTCGCCGGCGGCCTTGGGCTTTTCCCCGTCCAGGGAATGGTTTCGCCCCGCCTCACGGGCGGGGGCTGGACCCTTTTTGTCGACGTTGCCCACCACCTGGTGCTTCCGGCCGGCACCCTTGCCCTCCTGCAGCTGGCCCTCACCTTCCGCCTCACCCGCCAGAGTGTCCGGGAAACCCTGGCGGAAGACTTCATCCGAACGGCCTGGGCAAAGGGACTGCCGCCCCGGACCATCCTCTACCGGCATGCCCTGCGCCACTCCCTGCTGCCCGTGGTAACGGTGGTCGGCGGCCACGTGGGAACCTTGCTGGCCGGGGCGGCCGTGGTCGAGGTGGTCTTTGCCTGGCCGGGCCTCGGCCGGCTGCTTTACGAGGCGGTTTTGACGCGGGATTACCCGGTGGTCATGGGCATCTTCCTGGTGGTTTCGGTGATGACGGTTTTTGCCAACCTACTTACCGACCTGGCCTATGCTCACCTCGACCCGCGGGTGCGTTACGCCTGAGGAGGCCGCCCCGGCCCGAAGGCGTCCACCATTTCCCTTCGGAGCGGTGGGCCTGCTGGGGAGCGTTGCCCTCCTGGCCCTGGGGGCAGACGTCATCGCCCCGGGTGATCCCCTCCGGACGGTGGGTCCGGCCCTCCGGCCTCCGGGTCCGCCCCACTGGTTTGGCACCGACGACCTGGGCCGGGATGTGCTGGCGATGGTGGCCCACGGCGCCCGAACTTCCCTTATGGTCGGGGCAGCCGCGGCCCTGATGGCCGCGGCTGTAGGGACCCTCGTGGGCGGGGTCTCGGGCTACTTCGGGGGTTTAATAGATGACATCCTGACAAGACTCACTGAGTTTTTCCAGGTAACCCCCAGATTTTTCCTGGCCACCCTCGCGGTGGTGCTTTTCGGGTCGAAGCTCTGGCTCATTGTGGCGGTGGTGGGCCTTACCTTCTGGCCGGCTCCGGCCCGAATCCTCCGGAGCCAGGTGCTGGCCCTACGGGTTCGGGAGTTCGTCCTGGCAGCCCGGGCTCTTGGGGCCCCCGAGGCATATATCCTGGTCCGCCACGTTCTGCCAAACGCCCTCGGGCCCGTCGTGGTGACCGCGGCCTTACAGGTGGGCTGGGCCATCCTAACGGAAGCCAGCTTAAGCTTCCTGGGTTTGGGTGACCGCAATGTGCCAGGCTGGGGTCAGATGTTAAGTAGTGCCCAGCCCTTTATTCGTACCGCCTGGTGGCTCAGCGTCTTCCCAGGGCTTGTCCTGCTGGCTACCGTCCTTGGGGTAAACCTGCTGGCCGACTGGGTAAACTTACGGCTGGACCCACGGCTGGGCAAGGCCTGAGGCTAAGGTCTGGCGGGGACCGGCCGGCGGTTCAGGCGGGCCGCCTGCCGCAGCCTCAACCCGGACCAGTGGCCGACCTCGTAATCGCCGGGGAGCCAGCACATGGCCCAAGAGGCCCCAATTTCCTCACCGACGA
>PSKS01000100.1:0-5125 GCA_040289115.1 Chloroflexota bacterium | reverse complement strand
GGGGGTGGGCTGGGGCGGGGTTATAAAGGTCGGCCCGGCACCGCCAAGCCCCTCCAATGGGGTCAGGGTGGGGGATTGGACACAGGCCGCCAGTAGAACCCCCAGCAGAAGGACCGCCCGCCCCCACCGCCCCCGCATTCGGCTGTTCCCTAAAAGATGGGCGAACAGACGGCGCCCTCGCTAGCCGAACCCACCAGCGAGGCGTACTTGGCCAGGGTCCCCCAGGTGACCCTGGGTTCAGGCCGCCGCCACGCCCGGGCCCGCTCCTGGAGCTCCCCGGCCGTAAGCTCGACCTCCAGCCGGCCGTTCTCGGCGTCCACCACCACCATGTCCCCGTCCCGGAGCAGGGCGATGGGGCCGCCCACGAAGGCCTCGGGGGCCACGTGGCCCACCATCAGGCCCCGGGTGGCGCCGGAGAAGCGGCCGTCGGTCACCAGGGCAACCTCTTCGCCCAGGCCCTGGCCGACGATGGCGGCGGTTACGGCCAGCATCTCGCGCATGCCCGGCCCGCCCTTGGGCCCCTCGTAGCGGATGACCACCACATCCCCGGGCTTTATCTGTCGGCCCTGGACGGCGGCGAAGGCGTCCTCCTCCCGGTCGAAAACCCTGGCGGGACCCCGGTGGTAGAGCCGCTTAAGGCCGGTGACCTTCACCACCGCCCCCTCGGGAGCCAGGCTCCCCCGCAAGATAACCAGGCCACCGGTGGGCTTGATGGGGTTGCTGGGGGGGCGGACCACATCCTGGTCGGCCGGGATGCGATGGTCCTTAAGGTTCTCGGCCAGGGTCCGGCCGGTCACCGTCAAAACGTTGCCGTGAAGGAGGCCGGCATCCAGCAGGTACTTCATGACGGTGGGCACGCCCCCGACCTCATCCAGGTCAGTCATCACGTAGCGGCCGGCCGGCTTCATGTCGGCGATTAGGGGCGTGCGCCGGGAGATCCGGTCGAAGTCGTCCAAGCTCAAGGGCACCCCGGCCTCCCGGGCGAGGGCCAGCAGGTGGAGGACGGCGTTGGTGGAGCCACCCATGGCCAGGGCCACGGTGATGGCGTTCTCAAAGGCCGGCCGGGTCATGATCTCCCGGGGCCGAAGGTCCCGCCGGAGGAGCTCCATCACCTGCCGGCCGCTCTCATAGGCGACGGCCGCCCGGGCCTCCGATTCGGCCGGGGGCGAGGCGCTGCCGGGAAGTGCCATGCCAATGGCCTCGGCCACCGAGGACATGGTGTTGGCCGTGAAGAGGCCGCCGCAGGAGCCGGCCCCAGGGCAGGCCCGGCACTCGAGCTCGTAAAGCTGGCGGTCCGAAATCCGGCCACTGGCATAGGCCCCCACCGCCTCGAATACGTCCTGGATGGTGACATGCCGGCCCTCAAAGAGGCCCGGCTTGATGCTCCCCCCGTAGACGAAGATGCCCGGGCGGTTCAGTCTGGCCAGGGCCATTAGGGTGCCGGGCAGGCTCTTATCGCAGCCGGCGAGGCCGACGACGGCGTCGTAGCCGTGGGCAAAAACCATCAGCTCGACAGAGTCGGCGATAACTTCCCGGCTGACCAGGGAGGCCTTCATCCCCTCGTAACCCATGGCGATGCCATCACTTACGGCGATGGTAACGAACTCCCGGGGGGTTCCGCCGGCCGCCCTAACCCCGGCAGCGGCCTGTTTGGCGAGGGCGGCCAGGCCAATGTTGCAGGGGGTGGCCTCGTTCCAGGTGCTGGCGATGCCGACGAAAGGTCTGGTCAAGTCCTCGTCGGTGAGGCCCATGGCCCGCAGGTAGGCCCGGGCCGGGGCGCGCTCGGGTCCTTCAAGGACATCACGACTGGGAAGCCTCTCCATCCTTGAGCATCTCCTGCCGAAGGTCTTTAAAAGATGCTACCTGAGAAATTGGCCTGGGCGCAACTTTGGGCAAATTATACTTTGACGTAAACGGTAGGTGGCAGGTATAATGGGTTAAGAGTAAGGGGACGAACGATGGCAAGCAACGGTAAGGGCCGCTACATGCAGATCGGTGAGGTCGCCCAGCGCACCGGCCTCACCCAGCGGACGATCCGCTACTACGAGGAGCGGGGCCTTCTGCGGCCGCCTACCCGGATGGAAGGCGGCTTCAGGCTCTACTCCGAAGAGGACATCCAGCGCCTGGAGCAGATAAAACAGCTCACCCAGCTCCTCGGCTTCTCCCTAAACGAGATCCGCCAGATCCTGGACGCGGCGGAAATTAAGAGCCAGCTCCGGGCCGACTGGGACAAGATCGACCCCAGCGAGCGGCGCAAGCGGCTTCTGCACGCCATCGAGGCCAGCGAGTCCCAGATTCGCCTCATCGACCACAAGATCGAACAGCTCGGCCAGCTTCGGGCCAGGTGGGCCGAACGTCTGGAGCGCTACCGGGCCCTCCTGCTGGAACTGGACCAGGTGGAATCGCCGGCCACCTAGAGGCCGGCCGCTGGCTTTTTAGATACCGGTCGGGGGTTAAAAGGCCGACCGGATTTTGCCGAAAAATGGGCTCTTTAAGCAGTTTGGGGACGCCGGCGGGGACCGAAGACCTGGGGGGGCCGGGTTGAGCCCGCCCAACGGCGACGATATTGCGGCTCCGGCCGGCCCCCGGGTCAAGACCGGGGGTGGCAGGCGCCAGCCCTGGTGGCCTGGGGTCCTGGGCTACCGGGATTTTCGCCTGTTGTGGCTGGGCCAGCTCTTTGCCCTAAGCGGCTTCTGGATGCAGAACGTCGCCCAGGGCTGGCTCGTCCTGGAGCTGAGCGATTCGCCCCTTCTCTTAGGTACCGTCAGCGCCGCCGCCAACATCCCCATCTTCCTGCTATCCCTCCTCGGGGGGGCGGTGGCCGACCGGGTGGACCGGGCTCGGCTGGTCGTAGTGACCCGCTCGGTGCTGGCCGCCTTGACCGCCGTCTTGGCCCTCCTCATCACCCTCGAGCTGATAACCATCCCCATCTTCGTGGGGCTCGTGGCCGCCATGGGGGTGGTCTGGGCCTTCGACATCCCGGCCCGCCAGTCCCTCATTCCGGCGCTGGTCCCCCGCCGGGCCATTCAAGATGCCATCGCCTTAAATTCCGTCGTGGTAAACGGCACCCGCATCGTCGCCCCGGCCCTGGCCGGGGTGCTGGTTGGCCTCATCGGCGTGGCCGGGGTCTACTGGCTCACCGCCGCCTGCTACCTGGGCCTTGTCTGGATGGCATCCAAAATTCGGCCCCGGGATTCGGCGGCCGGCGACCCGCCGGTCCGGACCACCGTCTGGCAGGACGTAGTTGAGGGTCTCGGCTACATCTGGTCTAACCGGCTGGTTTTCAGCCTGCTACTGGTAAGCCTCATCCCGGCCGTCTTCGGGCTGGCCTACGTGCCCCTGGTGCCGGTGTTTGCCCGGGATATCCTGCGGGTGGGGGTCGGGGGACTGGGCCTGCTCTACGGGGCGAGCGGGGCCGGGGCGCTGTTGGGGTCGGGGGCAGTGGCCCTTATCGGGGCCCGGTTTCCCAGGGGCCCCATCCTGTTGTGGTCGGGGTTGGCCTTCTCCCTGACCGTGGTGGGGTTCGCCCTGGTTCCCCATTTTGGGTTCGCACTTTTGGCGTTAACGGCGGCCGGCTTTACTCAGGCCCTCTTCCAGACCCTCAATACCAGCCTGGCGCTGGGGGCTATTCCCGCCGCCTACCAGGGCCGGGTGATGAGCATCTACATGCTCACCTGGGGCCTCCAGTCGCTGGGCTCCCTCTTTGCTGGGGCCCTGGCCGACCGGGCTGGGGCGCCCCTGGCCGTGGCCACGACGGGGGTTATAACCCTAGTTTTTATACTAGGGATGTGGGCCGCTGCCCGACCCCTCCGGCAGTTAAGATAAAGCCCCCGGCAGCCTCCGCAACAAAAAAAATAGCCTTGCCAGCTCTTGACAGTTCCCGCAGACCGCATTTATAATTGGCCGGCGGTCAGAGGCGGATACGGGGGCGCCGCGGCCGCCCAAAAACTACGGAAAAGGAGGCAGGTGGCACGATGCCGAGGGTAAGTCGGCGGGAGTTTCTGGCTGGGGCCGTCGGGGTAGGTATGGCGGCGGCCCTGGGAGCCTGCGCCCCAGGGGCACCGGCTCCCCAGCCTGGCCGGGAGGAGGCAAAACCCACCTACGGTGGCACGGTAATTTACGGAACCTTTGCGGACGCCCAAATCCTTAACCCCATCCTCTCCACGGACGTTCCCTCGGGCGAAATTATTGCCCGAGTCTTTGACAACGTGGTGGACACCGACCCCAACAACGGCCAGCCCATACCCAACCTGGCCGAAAAGTGGGAGATCTCCCCGGACGGCCTTACTTACACGTTTTATTTCAACAAGAACGTCAAGTGGCACGACGGCAGGCCCTTCACGGCCCACGACGTCAAATTCACCATCGAGGCGATCCTGGACCCCAACACCCGGACGGTGCGCAAGAACCTCTTCGAGCTGGTGAAGGGGGCCAAGGACCGGATTGCGGGCAAGGTAAAGGACACCGAGGGGGTGAAGGTCATCGACGATTACACCTTGCAGGTCACCCTTACGGAGACCTACTGCCCCTTCCTGATTTCGTCCATGGCCTTCCTCCGGCCCCTGCCCCGCCACCTGCTGGAGGGGAAGGACATAAACACCGACGAGTTCAACCGCCAGCCCGTGGGTACCGGCCCCTTCAAGTTCAAGGAGTGGGTCAAGGACGACCACATCACCCTGGTGCGCAACGAGAACTGGTGGAAGCGCCAGGGCGGCCCATATATCGACGAGTTCATCCGGAAGGTGGTCAAAGACGCCACGGTGGTGGTAGCCCAGCTCAAGACCGGGGAGGTCGACATCGGGACCATCGAGCCAAAGGACCTGGCCGAGGTCCAACGGGAGGCCCACCTGGAAATCCGCAAGTACCTGGGGCTGGGCTACACCTACATCGGCTACAACCTGGCCCGCCCGCCCCTGGACGATAAGCGGGTAAGGTTGGCCCTCACCCATGCCGTGGACATGAAGTCCATCGTCGAGAAGGTGCTGCTGGGGGAGGGCGTCCAAATGGCGGGTCACATGCCCCCGGCCTCATGGGCGTACAACCCCAACATCAAGCCGCCCGAGTACAATCCTCAGCGGGCCCGCCAGCTTCTGGAGCAGGCGGGCTTTAGGCCCGGCCCCGACGG
>PSKS01000099.1:0-5164 GCA_040289115.1 Chloroflexota bacterium | reverse complement strand
CCGCCTCCTCAAGCCGGCCGACCCGCTCATCAAGCTTGGCAACTGCCTCTTCGAGCCGTCCGACCCGCTCCTCCGTCCGGGTCTGGGCCTCGACTAAGGCCTCAACCTTTGCCACCAGCTCCCGGAAAAGATAGGGTAACTCCAGCAGCTCCTCACTCAAAAGAAGCCGCCGAAGCTCGGCCCGCCATTCGGGGTGGGCTTCCAGTAGCCTGACCAGGTCGTGAAAATCTTGCACACTAAACCCCATCTTACCCCGTCTAGATTCTAACCTAAAACTGGTATAATCAGCCAAAGCAGAAGGCACGGGCACGTGACCGAAGGGGTCGTTTTGGTCGAAAAGGACCCGCCGCTCGCCCGGGTCATCCTTAATCGGCCCGAGGTTCTTAACGCCATAAACACCGAGATTCGAGACGCCCTTTTTGACCTCCTGCCGGCCCTTGCCCTTGACCCCGACGTCGAGGCCGTGGTCTTCGCCGGCCGGGGGCGGGCGTTCTCGACCGGGGCCGATGTCCGGGAATTTGGGACCGCCCCTTCGGTCATTGTCGCCAAACAGGTTCGCTGGCTCCGAGACATTTGGGGGCTTCTCCTGGACTTTCCAAAGCTTACCGTGGCCGCCATCCACGGCTACGCCATTGGGGCCGGCGTTGAGCTGGCCCTTTGCCTGGATCTGCGGGTCGCCTCCGCCGACGCCATATTTGCGGTACCGGAGACCGCCTTTGCCATGATTCCCGGAGCCGGCGGAAGCCAGACCCTACCCCGGGCGATAGGAGTCGGCCGGGCCATTGACCTCCTGCTCTCCGGCCGCCGAATTGGAACCGAGCAGGCTTTGGCTTGGGGCCTAATTGACCGGGTGGTCCCCCCCGGCCGCCACCTGGAAGCGGCCGAAGCTCTGGCCCGGGAGGTCCTGGCTGCCGGGCCGGAGCTGGTCAGACGGGCCAAGGCGGCTGTTAATGTCGGCCTTAGCTTGCCGTTAAAGTTGGGCCTTCTCCTCGAACGGGCACTGGCGGACTGACATGGGTCCGTACAGGTTTCTGCAACTCGAAGTGACCGACCGACTAGCCATCCTTCGCCTTAACCGGCCGGACCGCGGAAACCGGCTCGATTCCGTCCTGGCTGCCGAGCTGGCCGAGGCTTTCACCGACCTGGCCCACGTGGAAGACGTCTGGACCGTAATCCTTTCGGCCGCTGGCTCGGACTTCTGCCTTGGCGAAGACCCCGACGACCCCCCACCCGCCCGTGGGCCGTGGGTCCGGCCAGCCTACCCAGCCCTTGAATTCCCCGAGGCCGTGGCCGCCTACCCCCGGCCGGTGGTCGCCGCGGTTCGGGGCAGGTGCATCGGTGTCGGCCTCGAACTTGTCCTCTGCGCCGACATCCGGGTCGCCGCCCGCGATGCGGTCTTCGCCCTGGACCAGCTTCGGCAGGGAACATTGCCCCGCTTCGGGGGAACCCAGCGGCTGCCGCGCATTGTCGGCCGTGGTCGGGCCCTCGACCTCATTCTCACCGGCCGCGAGCTTCCGGCCACTGAAGCCGAAGCCATCGGCCTGGTAACCCGGATGGCCGACGGCGACCCCGAGGCCGCCGCCCGGCAGGTGGCCGCAGAGGTGCTGGCCAACGGCCCCCTAGGCCTGATGCTAGCTAAAGAGGCGGTCTGGCGGGGACTGGAACTCCCTCTTCACCAGGGGCTTCGGGTCGAAAACGACCTCTATCTTCTGTTGGAGACTACGGCAGACCGGCTGGAGGGTAAAGCGGCCTTCCTGGAGCGGCGCCGGCCGGTCTGGCACGGGAGATAGATGTATGGACGGGCAGGTGCTGAATGATATCCGGGTTATCGACCTTACCCACCACGTGGCCGGGCCGTACTGCACTAAGCTCTTTGCCGACTTCGGGGCCGACGTCATCAAGGTCGAGCGGCCCGGGACCGGGGACCCGGCCCGCTGGTTTGGACCCTTCCCCGGCGATAAACCCCATCCCGAAAAGAGTGGCCTTTTTCTCTTCCTTAACACTAACAAGCGAAGCATAACTTTAAACTTAAAATCCGAAACCGGCCGTAAGATTCTTTTAGAGCTGGTCAAGACGGCTGACATCCTCGTCGAAAACTTCAGCCCCAGGGTAATGCCCAGCCTGGGCCTTAGTTATGAGGAACTCAGAAAAGTTAACCCCCGCCTGGTGATGACGTCTATTTCCAACTTTGGCCAGACCGGACCCTACCGAGACTTTAAGGCCAGCGACCTCGTCCTCTACGCCATGGGCGGGGCGATGTCGTCGACGGGCCTTCCGGACCGGGAGCCCATCCGGATGCCGGGCCACGTGATTCAGTACCAGGCCGGAACGATGGCGGCCGCGGCCACCATGGGGGCCTTTTTGGTGGCCCGGTACCAGGGTGTCGGCCAGCACGTAGACGTTTCCATATTCGAAACCCAGCTGGGCTCGTCGGACCGGCGGACGACCTTCCTGCTGGGTTATCAGTACCATGGCCTGTCGGCGGTCCGGGAGTCGCCCACCGGCGTTCCGGTCGGCGGCATCTACCCGTGCGCCGACGGCTACGTCGCCTTCCTCTCGGTGCCGGCCATGCTTCCGAGGTTCCTGGATATGATCGGCCGGCCGGACCTAATTACTGACCCCCACTTCGCCAGCCCCACCGCCCTTCTGAGCCCGGAAACCAAAGAGTTCATCCACGAGCTACTCTTGCCCTGGCTTCTGGCCCGGACTCGGTATCAGGTGATGGCCGAGGCCCAGCGGGCCCGGTTTCCGGGAATGGTGGTTTTAAGCCCAGGCGACCTGCTCCACGACCCCCACTTCGAGGCCCGTGGCTTTTGGGTCGAAATCTCCCACCCCGTGGCCGGGACCATTAAGTACCCGGGGCCGCCCTTCCGGATGTCGGAGGCCGGCTGGCAGGTCCGCCGGCCGGCCCCTTTGCTCGGCGAGCATAACGAGGAGGTTTATTGCGGCGAGCTGGGCTACTCCCCGGCGGACCTCGACAAACTTCGGGAAAGGGGGATTATTTAGGCCATGGTGGCAACCCTTCCCCTGGAAGGAATTCGAGTCGTCGACCTTACGGTGGTTTGGGCGGGTCCCACTGTGACCATGATCCTGGGCGACCTAGGAGCTCAGGTGATTCGGGTGGAATCCCGCCACCACCCCCCCGGCTCCACCCGGGGTATCCTGCCGCCCCCGCCCAAGGAGGCGGTACCTCGGCTTGGCAACATCGCCCGCTGCTACGTGAACCTAGACCCTGGGGAGCGGCCGTGGAACCGCCACGCCATGTTCAATTGGCACGGTCGCAACAAGCTCAGCATGACCCTGGAGATTGACGGCCCCCGGGGCATGGAGGTTTTCCGGCGGCTAGTGGAGATAAGTGACGTTCTGGTGGAGAACAACGCCGCGGGGCTGGTTGAGCGCCTGGGCATCGATTACCCGGTGCTTTCGGCCTGGAACCCAAGGCTCATCATGCTGCGGATGCCCCCCTTCGGCCTGAACGGGCCGTACAAATATTTCCAGGGCTTCGGGTCCACCGTCGAGGCGGTAGCGGGCTTCGTCTGGATAAGGCACTACCCCGACTCAGACCCCGCCTCAGCGACGCCCACCTTCCACATGGACGCGGCCAGCGGCGGGGCCGGGGCCTTTGCCGTCCTCGCTGCCCTCCACTACCGCAACCGCACCGGCCGGGGAATGCTTATCGACCTGGCCCAGGCCGAAAACATGGTCCAGCATATCGGCGAGATTATCCTTGATTACACCATGAACGGCCGGGTCCAGGGGAGCTTCGGCAACCGCCACCCGACCGCCGCCCCCCATGGGGTTTACCGGTGCCAGGGGGAGGACCGCTGGGTGGCCATAAGCGTCTTTACAGACGGCCAGTTCGTGGCCCTCTGCCGCGCCATGGGTCGGCCGGAGCTGGCCGCCGACCCCCGATTTTCGACCCAGGAAGGCCGGTATGCCCACCAGGATGAACTTGACCAAATAATCCAAAGCTGGACCATCACCCGGGCGCCACGGGAGGTCTTTGAGACACTGCAGGCGGCCGGGGTTCCGGCCGGGCCCGTGATGACTGAAGCCGACGTCTATGCTGACCCCCACGTCCGGGCCCGCAACTGGTTTAAGGAGATGACCCACCCGGAGTGCGGCACCCACGAGTATCCGGGCCACCTGTGGCGCCAATCGGAGGTCCCCTTAAAGTTCGAGACGCCATCCCCCTGCCTTGGGGAACACAACGAATATGTTTACAAGGGGCTTCTGGGCTACTCCGACGCCGACTACGAAGAGTTCGTCCGGCTGGGTCACATCGGCCCCGACTACGTCTTTCCGCAGCGGACCCCAGCCCGGTGAGAGGTCCGTGATGCTCATCGACCTGCACAACCATACCCGCCTAAGGTCCCCCTGTTCCCGATTAGACCCTGATGAACTTATAACCTTGGCTAAAGGACGCGGCCTCGATGGCATCTGCATCACCGAACACGACGACACCTGGTCAGAGGAGGAGCTGGCGGCCCTAAGGGCGCGCCACAACTTCCTGGTACTTGGGGGCATGGAGGTCAATACCGAGCACGGTCATTTCCTCGTCTTCGGTGTTCCCCGCTATGAGTACGGCATGCACCGCCTAGAATACCTTCGGGAGGTAGTAGAAAAACACGGCGGGGTGCTGATTGCCGCCCATCCCTTCCGCAACACTGTGTACAAGGGCGGGGTTCACCGGGCTTACGGCCCCGACTTGACGGTTGACGCGGGGATGCAGCGGCCAGCCGTCCGGCTATGCGACGCCGTGGAAACCCTCAACGGTAACCGGCCCGACGCCGAAAACGCCTTCGCCAGGAAGGTGGCCGAGGCGCTGGGTAAACCCCAGGTGGGGGGCAGCGATGCCCATCTGCCCGTCGAAGTAGGCCGATTCGCCACCGAATTCGAGGACCCGATTCGGTCCGTCGCCGACCTGATCGAGGCGGTCCGGGCTGGAAGGTGCCGTCCTGTGGACCTTCGAGTTGCCCCAAAGCGGACTTAAGGCCGGCTCCCGGGCCGGACAGGGCTCCATGTAACTTTAACTTCTGCCGTAACCGGCGTATACTTAACCGGAGCCCAAATCCCAATAATCCGCTCACAAGGAGGCACCAGCTATGGGCATTGTTCAAGACCGGGTCGCAGTGGTCACGGGGGGCGGTCGGGGAATCGGCCG
>PSKS01000020.1:0-35042 GCA_040289115.1 Chloroflexota bacterium | reverse complement strand
GGCCGCCTCCAGTCCTGCCGCCAGCCGACCGGCGAGGCTTTCGAGGCGGTCGTAGACCCCGGGCTCCAGCAGGGCCCGGAGGGTGGCCAGGCCGGCGGCCATCGCCAGCGGGTTGCCCGAGAGGGTACCGGCCTGGTAAACGGGCCCCAGGGGGGCCACCAGGCCCATGATCTCCCGGCGACCGCCGTAGGCCCCCACCGGCAGCCCCCCGCCCAGGATTTTGCCCAGGCAAGTGAGGTCCGGGGTCACCCCGTAGCGCTCCTGGGCCCCGCCCGGGGCCAGCCGGAAGCCGGTTATAACCTCGTCGAAGATGAGCAGGGCGCCGGCCTCGGCCGTGAGCCGCCTTAAGCCCTCCAAAAAGCCCGGCTTGGGGGGCACCACCCCCATATTCCCGGCCACCGGCTCGACAATGACGGCCGCGACCTCCCGGCCGTAACGATTAAACAGGTCCGCTACCGTCTTCAAGTCGTTAAAGGGGGCCGAGAGGGTGTCCTGGGCCGCGGCCGGGGTGACCCCGGCACTGTCGGGGACGCTGAAGGTGAGCACCCCAGACCCGGCCTTCACCAGGAGTCCGTCGGCGTGGCCGTGGTAACAGCCGTCGAACTTTACGATTTTCGGCCGGCCGGTGTAGGCCCGGGCGAGCCGGATGGCCGACATGGTGGCCTCGGTGCCCGAGTTTACAAACCGCACCAGCTCCACCGACGGGACCAGCTGACATACCAGCCGGGCCAGCTCCACCTCGGCCTCGGTGGGCGCCCCAAAACTAGTTCCCCCCTCGGCGGCCGCCTTCACCGCCACGACCACCGCCGGGGAGGCGTGGCCCAGAATCAGAGGCCCCCAGGAGCAGACGTAGTCAATATAGACGTTGCCGTCGACGTCCTCAACCCGGCACCCGAATCCCCGCCGGATAAACCTGGGCTGACCGCCCACGGCCCGAAAGGCCCGGACCGGACTGTTTACCCCGCCCGGAATATACCTCTGGGCCTCGGCAAAGAGGGCTGCCGAGCGCTCAGTCTTCATGGACCCGGTCAAACTCAAGGGCTACGGGCAGGGGGTCGGAGGCCAGCTCCTCAGTCTCGTCCAGGCCGAAGACGCGCCGGACCATCTCGGCGTAGTAGCCGGCATCGGCGCTGGCCTTCATCCGGGCCAGGGGCTCGTGCAGCAGCTTGTTAATGATGGCGTCGGCCATGGCCCGAACCACCCCCTGCTCCTCCGCCGACAGGCTGCCGAGACGCCGTAGGGCCCGGCGAACCTCGGCATCCCGGACGGCTTCGGCCCGCCGCCGGAGGGCCAAAATGGTGGGGAGGATCTGCCGGCCCCGCCACCACTCGGTGAAGCTGGCCACCTCCTCGGCCACAATGGCCTCGACTAAGGCCACCTCCTGCTCCCGCTCCCGCCGCTTAGCCGCGCAGAGGCTTTCCAGGTCGTCGATGTCATAAACCACCGCCCCCAGCACATCCCGAACGGCCGGGTCCACATCTCGGGGCACGGCGATGTCGATGAACACCAGCGGACGCCCCGGCCGCCGACCGAGCACGGTACACACCAGCCGAGGCCGGATCACCGGCCGCACCGACCCGGTGGACGTGACGACGATGTCGGCCACCTCCAGGGCGGCCGGCAGCCGGGTCCAGGCCAGGGCCCGGCCCCCAAGTTCGGCGGCCAGGGCGGCGGCCCGGCGGAAGGTGCGGTTGACCACCAAGACGCGGTCGGCCCCGACCTCCCGAAGGGCACGACAGGTTGCCTGCCCCATCTTCCCGGCCCCCACCACCAGGACGGTCCGACCCGACAGATCCCCGAGGACCTGGCGGGCGAGGGCCACCGCCACCGAGCCCACGGAGGTGGGACTTTTGCCGATGTCGGTTTCGGTTCGGGCCCGCTTGCCGGTGTGGACGGCGTGGCGGAAAAGGGCATCCATAATCGGGCCGGCGGTGCCAGCGGCCCGGGCCGCCTCCAGGGCCCGACGCACCTGACCCAGGACCTGGTGCTCGCCCAACACCATGGAGTCAAGGCCGCTGGCAACGGCAAAGAGGTGTCTTACGGCGTCCAGGTGCTCCAGGGTGTAAAGATAGGGCTCAAAATCGGCCTGCGGAACCCGGTGGAAGTCAGCCAGGAAGCGGCGGAGGTTGGCCGCACCGGTGGGGACGTGGCCGACCAGGCCGTAAACCTCGGTCCGATTGCAGGTGGAAAGGATCACCCCCTCAGCCACGTAGCCTTTGAGGACCGCGAGGGCCGGACCAAGAGTTTCGGCCGGGAAGGCAAGCCTTTCACGGACCTCAACCGGGGCGGTTTTGTGGTTAAGACCAACGGCGAGAATAATCACGGGTCAAACAGCATCCGACTATGGCGGGTAATCCCGGCCCCTCCCTTCTCAGACCAGCCGACACCAAGATATGTTAATAGCCGGCCGCCGGCGGTGTCAAGCAGCAAACTTCCAATCTCCTTCCGCCAGAAACCTCAGTCAGAGAACGTTTGTTTGTTTGACATGTACCAGCCAACCGGCTATAATGGGCCTTGAGTTTATGCTGGTGCGAGCAACGGCTCGGCCGGCGCTGTGGCTGGCCTTAGCCGCAGCCCTGGTCGGGGCCTTAGCGATCCCCCCACCGGCCCGGGCGGAGGGCCCGGTCCAGCACCGGGTCCAGCCCGGGGAAACCCTTTGGGCCATCTCCCAGCGGTATGGGGTTTCCTTGGACGCCCTCGTGACGGCCAACGGGATCACCGACCCCAACCGGATCCGGGCTGGTGACCTCCTGACCATTCCAGCCGACGACCCGCCCCCGGCAGCTCAGCCCCCCGCCGCAGGCACCTACACGGTCCAGCCTGGGGATACCTTCTGGGGAATCAGCCGTAAACTCGGGGTTGCCTTCGGCGACCTTATAGTCGCAAACCCCGGGGTAGACCCGAGCCGGATCCACCCCGGCCAGGTCCTGAACCTGCCCGGGACTCCCCCCCAGCCGCCGGCGCCGGCCGTCCGGCCGGCCTCCGCCCTAACCCCGGACGACGGCACGCCGGTCAAAATCTATTATTACTGCATGACGACCCCCATGGCCTCGGGTCGGGCCCCCTTTGAGGGGGCGGTGGCCGCCGACTGGAGTGTCTTCCCCCTGGGAACCCGCCTCCGGGTCGACGGCCTCGGGGAGTTCACCGTCCTCGACCGCTTCGGAACGGACCTGGGCCAACCGCGGCTGGACGTCTGGGTAAGCTCTTGCGCCGAGGCCCTGCGCCGGGGGGTGGAAACCCGGCGGGTCTGGGTCATCGGCCCTTAGCTCAGCCAAGCCCCAACTCGGCCAGCAGCTCCCGGCCGGTCAGCCGCCGATAGGCTTCCAGGTAGCGGCTCACCGTACCGGCCACCACATCCTCAGGGAGGGGTGGGGCCGGTGGCTCCCGGTTCCAGCCCGACTGGACCAGCCAGTCCCGGACGTACTGCTTGTCAAAGCTGGGCTGGGGTCGGCCGGGCTCGTAGAGGGACGCATCCCAGAACCGGCTGCTGTCGGGGGTAAGCAGTTCATCGATGACGATAATCCGGCCGTCGAGGAGCCCGAACTCGAACTTGGTGTCCGCGATGATGATCCCACGGGCCTCGGCGATGGCCGCCGCCCGACCGTAGAGCTTAAGACTTAACTCCCGTAACTTCCCGGCCAGCTCCGCCCCGACCAGCCCGGCCATCCGCTCGAAGGAGATGTTCTCGTCGTGGCCGGTCTCCGCCTTGGTGGCCGGGGTAAATATGGGTTCGGGCAGACGCTCGGCTTCCCGAAGTCCGGCCGGCAGGCGGAGACCGCAGACCTCCCCCGTCCGGCGGTACTCTTCCCAGGCCGAGCCGGCCAAGTAGCCCCGAACCACGCATTCGATATCCACCCGCTCGGCCCGCCGAACCACCATCGCCCGGCCCACCAGCTGCGGGTTGCCCAGTTCCGCCGCCCGCTGCGGGTCCAATACCACCTCCACCAAGTGGTTGGGCACCAGGTCCGCCGTCTGCTCAAACCAGAACTTAGAAAGCATGGTGAGGACGGCACCCTTGAGTGGGATAGGGGTAGGCAGGACCACGTCGAAGGCGGAGATCCGGTCGGTGGCCACCATCAACAGGTGGTGGTCATCCAGTACGTAGGTATCCCGAACCTTGCCCCGGCGAAAGAGGGGGAATGACAGGCTGGTTTCGGGTAAGCAGGGCAGGGTCCTTGCATCGGTCACCGGTTTTCCTCCTTGGTCTTGAAGTATTTGGCCTCAAGCTCCCGTAAGATGGCCAGCACGACGAGAACGAGAACCGTTCCCACGACCGTTATAAAATACATACCAGCCCCGGCCGCAAGGCCCAGCGCGGCCACCGCCCAGATTCCGGCCGACGTTGTAAGCCCCCGCACCGTGTCCCCGGTCCGGACCAGCAGGCCGCCCCCCAGAAAGCCAATGCCGGTGACAACCTGGGCGGCAACCCGGCCAGGGTCCCCCCGGTCGTTCGCCCCGGCAACGTAAATGCCGACGAGCATATAAAGGCACGAGCCCAGGGCAACCAGAATGAACGTGCGCAGACCGGCCGGCCGACCCCGCCGCTCCCGCTCCAGCCCGATGGCCGCCCCCACGGCTAGGGCCAGCAGCAGCCGAACGACCATTTCCGTCTCGCTCACCTCAGTCGATCCCCAGGCGCCGGTAAACCTCCCCAATATTCCGGACGAAATAGGCCGGGTCGAAAACTTCGGCCAGGTCGCCCGCCGTAAGGTGGCGGCAAACCTCGGGGTCGGAGCTCACCAGCTTCCGGAAGGATTCGCCTGTCTCCCAGGCCTGCATGGCCAGCCGCTGGACCACCCGGTAGGCCTCCTCCCGCTTAAGGCCCCGGTCGATGAGGGCCAACATGAGCCGCTGGGAGTAGAGCAGGCCGCCGGTAAGCTCCAGGTTGCGGGCCATCCGCTCCGGGTAGACCCGCAGGCCCCGCATCACCTGGGTGAAGAGGTCGATGGCGTAATCTAAGACGATAAAGGCGTCCGGCACCGCCACCCGCTCGGTCGACGAGTGGCTGATATCCCGCTCGTGCCAGAGGGCAACATTCTCCAGGGCCGTAACGGCGTAGGCCCGTACCAGCCGGGCCAGGCCGCAAATGCGCTCGGTGAGCTCCGGATTGCGCTTGTGAGGCATGGCCGAGGATCCGGTCTGCCCCGGCCGAAAGGGCTCCTCGACCTCCAACACCTCCGTCCGCTGAAGGTGGCGGATTTCGGTGGCAAAACGCTCCAGGCTGCCAGCCAGGACGGCCAGGGTGGTCATCACGGCGGCGTGCCGGTCCCGGCTGATAACCTGGGTGGAGGTTGTGGCCGGCTCAAGTCCGAGCCGCCGGCAGGCCAGCACCTCCAGCTCCGGGGGAACGTGGGCGTAGGTGCCCACCGCCCCCGAAATCTTGCCCACGGCGACCTCCGACCGGGCCGCCTGCAGCCGCCGCCGGTTGCGCCGCACCTCGTCCACCCAGCCGGCGAGCTTAAACCCGAAGGTTATCGGCTCGGCATGGACCCCGTGGGTCCGGCCCACCATCAGGGTATCCCGGTGGGCCCGGGCCAAGCCCACCACCACCTCCTCCAGGGCGGCCAAGTCCCGGTCCAGCAGGTCGATGGCCTCCACGAACTGGAGGCTTAGGGCCGTATCCATCACGTCCGACGAGGTGAGGCCGTAGTGAACCCAGCGCCCGGCCGGGCCCAGGTCCCGGGTAACCACCCGCAGGAAGGCCGTCACGTCGTGCCGGGTCTCCTCAAAGGCGGCCTTCCACTCGCCAAGGTCAAAGCGGGCCCGGCGGATGACCTCCAGGTCCTCGGCGGGTATAAGACCGAGCTCATGCCAGGCCTCGCAGACGGCGACCTCGACCTGAAGCCACTTTTGAAATTTATACTCCTCTGACCAAATCCGGCCCATTTCCGGGCGGGTGTATCGCTCGATCATCCCCATTCCTCGCCGGAAAAAGGTTTAGTTTTATGTCAAATTTATCAGACGCGACTCTATTTTATCACGGGCCGCTTTGGTGGGCGACACCGGCAGTGGCGTCCAGGCTCCCTGGTACTCCGGGGGTAGAAGGGCGGCGATGCGGCCCATGATCTGGCGGGTTGCCTCCTCAAGGGCGGCCCGCCGGTCCGCCGAACCGACCGCCAGGGTGAAGGGCCGGCCGATGTTCACCCGAATGTGGGGCCGGCGCCGGATAACGGAAGCCGGCCCCTTTACTTTGTCCGTCCCCGTTATGCCCACCGGCAGGATGGGGACCCGGGCCCGGAGGGCAATGATGGCCGTCCCCGGCTGGGCCGGTCCCATCGCCCCGGTCTTGCTCCGGGTTCCCTCCGGAAACATTCCCAGAATGAGGCCCCGGCGGAGAACCTCGAGGGCGTGCCGGAAGGCCTGCCGGTCGGGCTCCCCCCGGCGGACCGGGAAGGCGCAGTAGCCCCGGACCAGCCAGCCGGAGTACCAGCGGTCGAAGAGCTCTTTTTTGGCCATAAAGACCACGGGACGGTGGGGGATGGAGGCCCCCAGCAGGGGCGGGTCGATGATGTTGTTGTGGTTCGCCACTAAAATGAGGGGTCCCCGGGCCGGCACATTGTCGAGGCCGAAAACCTCCCACTCGGCCAGAAGCCTTAGGGCCACGGCCATCGCCCGGTTGCAGAGCAGGTAGAACCACCACGTCTCAGCCATCTTGGCGGCAGATCAGGCCCAAAAGCCTTTCGACGACCTCCTCCAGGCCCAGACCGTCGGTGTTGAAAACCAGGCTGTCGGGGGCGGGTTTGAGGGGGGCGACGGGCCGGCTGGAGTCGTATTCGTCCCGCCGTTTCACCTCGGCCAAAACGGCCTCGTAATCGGTCGGTTCCCCCCGGGCCAGGCGCTCTAAATAGCGGCGGCGGGCCCGCTCCTCGGCCGAGGCGGTAAGGAAGACCTTAAAGTCGGCATCGGGCAGGACGACGGTCCCGATGTCCCGGCCGACCATCACCACCGGCCCGGCCTCGGCCAGGCGGCGCTGCTTTTCTACCAGCACCCGCCGGACCTCGGGCCGGGCCGAGACGGCCGAGACGATTCTTTCCACCTCAGGCGACCGTAAAAGCCCCGTCACATCCCGCCCGCCGATCAGGACCCGTCCCCCCTCCCCTTCTGGCCCCCATTGGAGTTCGATGTCGAGGTTCCGGGCCAGCTCGGCCAGCCCTTCGCCGTCTTCCGGGTCGACCCCCCGGCAGAGGGCGGCCCAGGCCACCGCCCGGTACATGAGGCCGGTATCGATAAAACGATACCCGAGGCGGCGGGCCAGGGCCCGGCCCACGGCGCTCTTGCCCGAGGCCACGGGCCCGTCGATGGCCACCCAGCGGACTCGGCAACGGCTACCCATCCCCAAGATGATATCAGCCCGGCTATAATGTTGGGGGATGGTCGAGGTCGGCGAGCAGGCCCCCGATTTTGCCCTGCCCAGCACCAGCGGTCCCCTCCGGCTGAGCGAGCTCTGGCGGGACCGGAAGGTGGTCCTAGCCTTCTACGCCGAGGACAGAACGCCGGGCTGCAGCCAAGAGCTGCGCCAGCTCATCGCCGAGTACGAGACCATCCGGGCAGCCGGGGCCGAGGTGGTGGCCGTAAGCGCCGACGACCTCGAGTCCCATCGGGCATTCTGCCAGGCCCTGGGCGGCTGCCCCTTCCCCCTGGTTTCGGACCCCGAGCTGACGGCCGCCAGGCTTTACGGAGTGGTGGACGAGGACGGAAAACGCAGCCGCCGGGCGGTCTTCGTTATCGACCGCGGCGGCCGATTACTCCACAAAATCCCCTGGTATCAGCCGGAAAGCACGGCCCAGTTTCTGGAGATTTTTAAGGCCCTTGGGGTGGTTTGAAGAAAACTAGCCGCGAGCCGGGGCCTGCGCGTAAATTTCGGCCTGCTCAGGTGAAACTTGGCGGGCCCGTTCCCAGACGGCCCGGGAAACCCTCAGGGCCGACTCCTCCCACATCCGCCGGATCGCGGCCAGGTCGTCCTCCGACAGGATGTAGTACCTGGTCGGGGCTTGGGAGTCCACCGGCCGCTGGCTTTCGTCGGAAGGGTCGAACCGGAGGTTCGACCTGACCAAGGCCTCGCTGAGCAGTATTCTGGCCATCACGGCCGGCCTGAGGCCATGGGCCCGGGCCATGGCCGCCAGCTTTTCGTAGTCCGGTTCGTCCAACCTGATGGGAATCAGCCGACCCGAAGGTCGCCTGCCCATAATTTCACCCCCGGTTGATGTTAACGGAGGCTTGTCTGGCGAGGGCCACGGGTTATAAAATCAGAACTGGGTGAGAAATCCGTAGAACAGCCTTGGAGCGGGAAACGGGATTCGAACCCGCGACCCCCTGCTTGGGAAGCAGGTGCTCTGCCAGCTGAGCTATTCCCGCCTGCCAATTGAGATTATAGGTTCGGAGGGGGCTGATGTCAAGAGTGGGGCAGCCTTACCAGTACCGGTCGCAGCTTCCCACCGACCAGCTCGGGGCCGCAGATAGCGGAACCCTCTCCCGGCTGTTGCTGGTATCAGCCGGGACGGCCGGCTTTATGCTCCTGGAGCTGGTAGCGGGTTACCTGTCGGGCAGTCTGGCCCTGCTGGCCGACGCCGGCCACATGTTTTCGGACCTGGCGGCCCTCTTCCTGGCCGTCTTCGCCCAGTGGTATACCACCCGGCCACCTACTCCCCAGCGCTCGTACGGCTACTACCGGGCGGAGATCCTGGCGGCCCTGGCCAACGGGGTTGCCCTGGTGCTGGTGGCCCTGCTAGTCCTGTACGAGGCCTGGCAGCGCCTCCACGAGCCCCGCGAGGTTACCGGCCTGGTCATGGTCCTGGTCGGGGTGACCGGCTTGCTGGTGAACCTTTTTGGCCTGGTGATTTTGAATGGCGGCCGGAGCCAGAACCTGAACGTCCGCGGGGCCTGGCTCCACATCTTTGGGGATGCTCTGGGCTCGGTGGGCGTTATCGTAGCGGCGGGCCTCATCGGCCTTTTCGGCTGGTACGCGGCTGACCCCATTGCGGGCGCGGTGATCGCCGTGCTCATCCTCATCTCCGCCTTCCGGCTCATCCGGGACGCGGTGGAGATCCTGATGGAAGCCGTCCCTCGGCACATCGACCTTCTGGAGGTTCGGGACACCCTTCGCCAGCAGCCGGGGGTAGCCGACGTCCATGACCTCCACATTTGGACCCTGGCCAGTGGCTTTGTGGCCCTGAGCGCCCACGTCGTCACCCCGTATGTTCAGGGTGAGGATATCCGCCGGCTGCTGGTGAACCTGCGCCAGCTTTTGCACGACCGTTACGGCATTTCCCACACCACCCTGCAATTGGAGACCCCAAGCATTCCCGAGGACGACACCCGCTTCTGCCAAGGCGACCCCCGCTGTCTGCCCTAGGCCGCCGCGATAATCGGTTTAAAATTGGGTTGGGGGCGGCCCCCAGGGGCCGCCCGAGGAAAACAACGGGGGGGTAAGACCCATGGACCGCAAGCGGCTGGTGAGGGTTGCCCTGGGCGAGGAGCCAGCGGACCTTCTGCTGGTCAACGTCAGGGTCGTAAATGTGTTTACCGCCGAGGTGGAGCGGGCAGCGGTGGCCGTGGCCGACGGCCGGGTGGCCGGCATCGGCCGCTACCGCCGGGGCCGGGAGGTCATCGACCTCGGCGGCCGGTACCTGGTGCCGGGCTTCATCGACGGCCACATCCACCTGGAAAGCACCCTGCTGGTGCCCCAGGAATTCGCCCGGGCGGTGGTGCCCCGGGGGACCCTAGGGGTAGTGGCCGACCCCCACGAGGTGGCCAACGTCGGGGGCCTGCGGGCGATCCGGTTTTTGGTCGACCAGACCCGGGACTTGCCCATGGACTTCTTTTTCCAGATGCCATCGTGCGTCCCCGCAAGTCCCTTGGAGTCAGCCGGGGCGGTGGTGGGGCCAGCCGAAGTGGAGCAGGGCCTGGCCTGGCCCGAGGTTCTGGGCCTGGGGGAGATGATGAATTTTGTGGGGGTTCTGGCCGGGGCCGACGACCCCCACGCCAAGCTGGATGCCGCCCGGGGCCGGGTCATCGACGGCCATGCCCCCGGCCTCACCGGACGCCCCCTCAATGCCTACGTAACCGCCGGGGCCCGCTCCGACCACGAAACGACCCGGCAGGCCGAGGGCCGGGCCAAACTGCGCCGGGGAATGTTTCTCTTCATCCGGGAGGGTTCCTCAGCCAAGAACCTGGCCGAGCTGCTGCCCCTGGTCACCAACCGGACCTACCACCGGTGCGGCTTCGTCACCGACGACCGCTCCTGCCACGACATCGTCGAGGAAGGCCACCTAGACCACGTGGTCAACCTGGCTATCCGGCGGGGCCTCAACCCCATCCGGGCCATCCAGCTGGCCAGCTTTACCACCGCCGGCTACTTCCGGCTCCAGGATATCGGGGCCATCGGCCCCGGCTACTGGGCCAACTTCTTCGTTACCGCCGAGCTCGGTGAGGTCCGGGCCGATGAGGTCTTTTACCGGGGCCGACTGGTAGCCCGGGGAGGCCGGCCCCTCTTTGAAACAAGCTTCCGGCCAGAAGAGTGGGTCCTGCACACCGTTAACCTGCCCGACCTGCAGCCGGAGGACCTGCAATTAGAGTTTTCCGGCGAGAGGTTTCCGGTGGTGGAGGTCATCCCCGACCAGATCGTCACCCGGCTGGTGGAGCTGGAACCGCCCCGCCGCAACGGCCGGATCGCGGCCGACCCAGACCGGGACCTGGCCAAGCTGGTGGTTGTCGAGCGCCACCGCCGGACCGGCCGGCTCGGGATCGGGCTGGTGAAGGGCCTGGGCCTCAAGCGGGGGGCGATGGCCTCCACCATCGGCCACGACGCCCACAACCTCATCGTGGCGGGCGTCACCGACGGGGATATCCTGCTGGCCATCGACGCCGTCCGCCGGCTTCAGGGGGGCCTGGTGGTCGTCGCCGACGGGCAAGTGCTCGGGGAAGTACCCCTGCCGGTGCTGGGCCTGCTTTCGCCGGAGCCTTTAGCGGTGGTCCGGAAGCGGCTGGAGGAGGCCGAAAGGAAGGCCCGGGAGCTTGGCTGTCCCCACCGGGCGCCCTTCACGACCCTTTCTTTCCTGGGCCTCTCGGTTATCCCCGAGGCCCGGGTGACGGACCACGGGGTGGTGGATGCCCGGACCCTCCGGGTCCTGGTGCCGGGCCGGACAGCCGGGGACCGCTAAACCGGGTATACTGATCGCTGGGGCTCCCTTCCCGGTGTGCCGGCGTAGCTCAACGGGCAGAGCAGCCGCCTTGTAAGCGGCAGGTTGGGGGTTCGAGTCCCCCCGCCGGCTCCCCAACAACTCGCGGTTAGCCGGCGTCGCTTCCCACGGCCAAAGGGGCCTGCGTGGCGACCACATCAAAGCGCCGGTCCCGGTGGACGACAGCTCCAACCCCAAGGGCCACTGCGCCCTTTCAATGAAGTTCAAACCCTAGGCGCGCGGCCCCGTCCCAAGCGACCTGAGCCGTGTGAACGGGCACTACCCAAGACCTTGAGCCGCACCATCCGTAGCCCGGCTAATGCCCCGAACGTCAGGTCCGAGTCGAAACTTCCCAACCGGCCCCCGTCTGCGGACGGCTTACCACAAAGCCCTTTCGGTTGCTTTTTCAGGCCCTTGACCCCAAGGCTTTTTTAGCTGCGAGCAGAAGCCGGTCGGTCTAAACCACCAAGCAGCTGTCCTTTTTCGGCCTAACGGGGGCCGGTGATGATGGTTACCCCCATGGTACGCAGGTGGGCCACCGTCGAGGCCCGGGCCGCCACCTGCCGGGCAATCTTGCGGAAGGCCTCGGCCACCGGCGAATCCGGGTGGCTTACGACCACCGGTGTCCCGGCGTCCCCAGTCTCCCGGACACGCGGGTCGATGGGGACCGCCCCTAGGAACGGGACATCGAGCTTTTCGGCCGCTCGCTCCGCCCCACCGTGGCCGAAGATATCCACCCGCTCGCCGCAGTGGGGGCAGTAGAAGAATGAAAAGTTTTCGATGATTCCCAGGATGGGCACATTGAGCCGGCGGAACATCGTCAGGGCCTTGCGCACGTCCAGCAGGGCGACATCCTGGGGCGTGGCCACCATCACCGCCCCGGTCAGGGGCAGCAGTTGACAAACGCTCAAGGCTGCATCCCCAGTGCCCGGTGGCAGGTCGATTATCAGATAGTCCAGCTCGCCCCACTGCACCTGACTCAAAAACTGCCTGATGGCGTTGTGGACCATCGGCCCCCGGTAGATGGCCGGAGTTTCCTCGCCAGTGAAGAAGCCGATGGACATCACCGAGATACCGTGGGCTTCCAGGGGTAGGATTTTGTTGTCCAGGACCGGCACCGGGGCGGGGCTGGGGAGGCCCACCATGAGGGGCACGTTCGGCCCAGTAATATCCGCATCCAGCAGACCCACTCGGGCACCCTCAAGGCGCAGGGAAACCGCCAGGTTGACGGCCACCGTCGTTTTGCCGACGCCGCCCTTGCCGCTGGCTACCGGGATGATGTTTTTCACGCCGGGCAGCAGGTCCTCCGGGGAGACCCCGGCCCGCCCCCGGACGTTGTACGCCAACCTAACCTGGACCTCCTCAACCCCGGGAACCTGGCGGACAGCGGCTTCGGCCCACTCCTGTAGGTCCCTTTTGACGGGGCAGGCTGGGGTGGTCAGCTCCAGGGTAAAAGCAACCTTGCCGCGGTCGATTACAAGGTCCTTAACGAATCCCAACGTCACAATGTCCGCCCGCAGGTCCGGGTCCTTTACTTTTGAAAGGGCAGCCAGAACCTGCTCGGCGGTCACCTTGCCAGTTGAACCCATCGGGAAAACCTCCACGAACAACCCTTGGGGCCGTGGTCCGGCTCCGCTAGCAGTATAGGCCCCGGGGACCCGAAGAGTCAACGCCAAAGGCGGCATAAATTACCACCCGCTGCAAATGGTAGAGCCGTCTAATCGACTCTTCGGGGCTGCGGGGCCGGCGGCCCTCGAGCTACAACCAAATCACCAGCCCGACCTGCGCCCCCCGCCAGGAAGTTAGCCACCAACTCGAGGGAGTTGGCAGTTTCCCCTTGACCTCGCTGGCAACGGGCATTCCCCGGTCCCTGCCACCCCGTGAGGACCCTTTAAACACTACGGCGCTGACAATCCCAGCACTCGTCGTGTCGTGCTTCCTTACAGTACACCTAAACGGTCGCCTATGTTGAGGGGCCTGACGCCATCCGGCCGGCCCCGGTGCTAAGGGGTCTGCCTCTTCAGATGGTCGGCAATGAGCCGCCGGTAGGCTTCCAGGGCCGGTTTTGGAGTGCCGTCGGCCCTGACTAGACCCCAGAATCGCGCCCTGGCCGTCCGGTCGTCGTAAAGGTCGAACCAAAAGACCCGGCTTACCCCCAGGCCGAGCAAGAATGGCAGCACCGTCCGCAGGTATTCGGCCTCCCATAGCACCTCCGCCAAAAACCGATTATTCAGATGCCCCGGATTGCCCCCAAGGGCGCTAACCTTGACACCCGGCGAACTAATGTGCTAAACTAAAGCGAGTTAAAATGGCTCCAAGACGCCGAAAGGAGAAACGAATGCCCGCTGAGCTTTCGCCGCGGCAGCGGCGGGTTTTAGACTTTATCCGCCGCTACATTGCGGAGCACGGGTACCCACCCACCATCCGTGAGATCTGCGAGGCCTGCAACATAAGCTCCACCTCGGTGGCCAACTACAACCTCCGCCGGCTGGCCGAGGCCGGATACATCCGGCGTTCGGACCGACTCTCCCGGGCCATTGAGCTTACGGAGGCGGCCGGCGAGGCCGGTCTCACCGGCCGGGCCGGCCTGTTTCCCTTCCGTCTCCGGCTGACCGCGGCGGCCGAGACCGTCCAGGTGCCCCTCCTGGGCCGGATCGCGGCCGGCTCGCCCATCCCGGTCCCCACCGAGAACGTTCACCCGGACCCCGACATCGACACGGTCAGCGTCCCCGCCGAGATCATCGGCAACCGCCAGAACGTCTACGCCCTTAAGGTCCAGGGCCAGTCAATGGTGGACGCCCTCATCGACGACGGGGACATCGTCATAGTTCAGCACACCCGAACGGCCGAAAATGGCGAGATGGTCGTAGCCTGGCTGCCGGACCGCAAAGAAACCACCCTCAAGCGGTTCTACCTGGAAGGGGACCGGGTCAGACTCCAGCCCGCCAACAGCCAGATGGAGCCCATCATCCTCCCGGCCGGCCAGGTCGAGATTCAGGGCCGGGTGATCGCCGTGCTTCGCAAGCTGGCCTAGGTCCGGGCCGCGGTCTGGGTTCCAAGCCAGAGCTCGAGCCCCAGCCACGCTTCCACCTGCCCGGTCTTAACCTGCCGATCCAGTTCCAGCAGGTCCCGCAGGGCCTCCTCGGTACGGGTGGGTCCAAGCCGGCGGGCGAGGGGCAGAAGCTGCCGGACCTGGCCGGGGTAAAGGCCGGTGGCCTGCTGGACCTCGCTCAGGTCCGCCCGGAGGGGCTGAGTCTGGAGCAACCGCAGCGCCCGCAGCGACCAGGCCAGCGCGCCGACGATGTTCTGGGGGTTTTCACCTTCCCGCCTGAGCTGGCGGATAAGCTTTATCACCCCCGCCCCATCCCCTTCAACCAGCAGCCCCAGCAGGTCGAAGGCCGAGACCGGCACGGTTTCCACTACCAGCCGGCGGACATCTTCCCGGCTCACCGGTTCCGACCCGGCGTAGAGGGCAAGCTTTTCCAGCTCCAGGTCAACCAGCCGGCGGTCGTAGCCGACCCGATCGACCAGGTACTCCAGGGCGCCGGGGTCAAAGGCGAGGCCGGCCTGGCGGGCCCGGCTTCGGGCCCAGCGCAGGACCCCATCTGGGCCCGAAGCCGCAAACCGCAGGACAACCACCTCAACATCCGGCACCGGCTCGGCCTCCAAGATATCTCTGGCCGCGGCCGACGGGTCGTCGGTGTCGTCAACCCGGCGGGTAGTCAGCTTAAACTTTGGGGCCAGGCCCCTTAGTTCCCCCAGGAGCCAGTTGTTTTCGGGGGATGGGTCCCGTTCGAGGCCCGGCTCCAGGGCCGCGACTAAAACCCGCGGGTCGGCCTGCAGGAGGACCGTTGCTAGCTCCCGGGCCCGGTTCCGTCCCCGTCCGCCCGCCGGCTGGCCTTCTTCGGCCTCCGCCCGCCGCCCCTTGGCCGCCGAACTCACCAACCGCCGCACCAGCATAACCCGGCGACCGGCAAACATGGGCAGGCTGAGCAGATGGGGAGCAAGGTCCGGCGCCTGCAGCTCCCGACCGTCCAGGCTTACGAACTCGGCGTCGGCCGCGCCCTGTCGGAGCCCACGGGTAAGCAGTTCCAGGGCGTATTCGTCGCCGGCAAGGACCCAGAGGCGGGGCATCTAGAAGGTCATTTCCCGGCAGTCGGGAGCAACGATGAGGCGTGCCTCGGTGACGGCCTGAACCTCCTCGGGTGTCCAACCCGGGGCGACCTCCCGCAAGACCATTCCCTCAGGGGTAACCTCGATGACGGCCAGGTCGGTGATCACCAGGTTTACCACCCGACGGCCGGTGATGGGATAAGTACATTCTTTAACGACCTTGGGTCGACCCTGCCGGTCCCGGTGCTCCATAAGGACGATAACCCGCCGGGCCCCGGTTACCAGGTCCATGGCCCCCCCGATGCTGCCGATCCCCCGCTCCGGCACCATCCAGTTGGCCAGGTCGCCCTTTTCTGAGACCTGCAGGCCGCCCAGGATGCAGACATCCAAATGGCCACCCCGGATCATGGCGAAGGAATCGGCCGAGTGGAAGAAGCAGGCCCCGGGCAGCATCGTCACGTACTGACCCCCGGCATTTATCAGGTCTGGGTCCCGCTCGGGCCCCTCGGCCAGGGGTCCGTAGCCGAGCATTCCGTTCTCCGCCTGCAGGATAATACTCGGCTCGATGAAATTGGAGACCAGGGTGGGCAAGCCGATACCCAGGTTAACATACATCCCCGGGCGAAGTTCCCGGGCGGCCCGCAGCGCCATAAGTTCGCGACTAATCCCAGGTTTGGAAGATAGCTGGGTCATTGTAATCCCTCGGGCAGATTACAATCCGGTCCACGTAGATCCCCGGGGTAACGATGGCTTCCGGGTCGAGCTCGCCGGGCTCGACAACTTCTTCCACTTCGGCAATGGTGACCCGGGCCGCCGTGGCCATGATGGGGTTGAAATTGCGGGCCGTCCGCCGGTAAATGAGATTGCCGAGCCTGTCGGCCTTATAGGCTTTAATGAGGGCAAAGTCGGCGTGGAGGGCGGTTTCCAGGATATATTCCCGGCCGTTGAAGGCCCGCTTCTCCTTGCCCTGCTCCACCACGGTGCCGACCCCGACCGGTGTGTAGAAAGCGGCGATGCCCGCCCCCGCCGCCCGGATCCGCTCCACCATCGTCCCCTGCGGGGTGATTTCCACTTCGGCCAGGCCTTCCCGAAAGAGCCGCTCAAAGTGGGTCATCCGCTCCCGGGAGGCCCGAACCGGAAACGAACCGATAAACTTTTTAATCTGACCGGCCTCGGCCAGCAGGTCCAGGCTGTCCCCAAGGCCAATGTTGTTGGCGATGATGGTAAGGTTCTTGACGCCCCGGTCCCGGAGGGCCCGGACCAGGTTGTGGGGATGGCCCACGTGGCCGAAGCCCCCAACCATGACGACCGCCCCGTCGAAGACGTCGAAGAGGGCGTCAAAGGGCGTCTCGTAGATTACAGGCGGCATGGGCGCTTCTTCCCTCCCACGGCGTTGACGGCCTCCCTACGGCAGGAAAACCGGTGCCAGCAGGAACGCCACCGTAGTGATAATAGCAAATACGCTGAAGAAGATGAGACCGTAGCCGACGATATTACGGAATTCGGTCTTGGTGACCCCTAACAAGGGGATGGCCCAGAAGGGCTGGATGACGTCGGTGGCCATATCGCCCCAGGCGTAGCTGATCACGGCCGCCGGCATGCTCACCCCCAGGTTCCGGGCGGCCTCGACCACGTAGGGGGCCTCAATGGCCCATTTCGACCCGCCCGACGGGACGAAATAGTTGAGGATGCCCGAATACCAGTAGATGATGACCGGGTAGGTGGCGGGCGTGGCCACGGCCGTAAACCAGTCAGCAATAACCTTGGCCAGGCCCGAATCCCGGATTATCCCGAACATGCCGGCGTAAAACGGAAACTGAATCACCACGCCCCAGATGTAGCTTGAAGCTTCGGCGGCCGCCTTCAGGAAGGAGGCCGGCGTCCAGTGGAGCAAAATGCCCAGGGTGAGGAACAGGAAGTTAACCGAGTTGAGGGTTATACCCCCAAAGCCACGGGTGCTGAAGTTGTAAATAAGCCAGACGATGGCGATGGCAGCCACCGCCAGGTTTACCAGCGGGCTATAGTAAAGCCGCTCGGCGAAGGTGGCCGGGGCAGCCTTAGCCGCCTCTTTCTCGGTCGGCTCGGCCAGCAAAGACGGGTCGGCCTCTACCGTGTCCTCGGGCCGAGGATGTAGTAGGGCAGCCAGACCCGTCCAGACTACCAGGATTACCGCCGCCAGGCCCAGGTTAAAGGGCGTGAAGATAGTGCTGGTCACGGGCACAAGACCCATCTGCTGCTCCATAAAGTGGCGGGGTGTTGCCACCAGCAAGGGCGCCGAACCTGAGAGGCCCGAATGCCACACGCCGCCGAGGCCTAAATAGGCGCAGCAGACCAGCAAGCCATAATCCACTCCCCGTTGCCGCCGGGCCATCGCCCTCACCAGTACGGCGCTGGCGATGAGGCTAAGGCCCCAGTTAAGCCAGGCTAAGAGCATAGAAACTAGGGCCGTCAGGGCCACGGCCTCCCGGGGATTCCTGGGAAGTCCGGCCAACCAGTTAAGCAGCTTCCGGACCGGCCGTGACGTGGATAGGACGTACCCGGTGACGATGATAAGGCTCATCTGCATGGCGAATTCCAGGAGCACCCAGAAACCGTTGCCCCAGTGCTGGATGAGGGTGTAGATTTTGCCCAGACTGGGGACCCCCGGTGCGGCTACAAGGGCAAGCAGAAAGGTGATGAATGTGAGGATGACAGCGATTATCCAGGAGTCGGGGACGTACTGGGTGCTCCAGCGGGTGAGAACGGTGGCCAAGCGCGCCAGCATAGCAACCCCCCCCCTTTCTGGACAAAATTTTAGTTAAAGCGGCGCCAGCTTTTCAAAAACTGCACCGGCGCAATGTATTTCCAAGCACTCCTTCCAAGCCCGCAGGCTTTTCGGGGTGATTCGGAAAGACCTTGCCGGTGCGGTGGACCGTGACCTGCGGCCCACCTACCGCCGACGGAATCGCTCCGAAGCCTCTGTCTCGGACATCGAAATGGCCAGCTGCGCACGGACGACCATACCGCCAGCCTCCTTTGCTTAACGGCTCCCCCAACTTTCGGGCTGTTATCAAGCCAAACAACACTGCCAAATCATCCTAGGCGGTAAAATAAGGGGTAGACTGTGACCCAACCGAAAGGCCGCGACCGCCCCCCTCGACGCATCGTCCAGCTTCTACTGGGGGCCTCGGGTGTTCTGGTCCTTGCCCTGGTCGTGGCCCCTGCTGTTTTGGTCTTCCTGACCGACGAGGCAACGGTCAGGTCGGTGGTCGCCGAGGCCGGCATCTGGGCCCCCGCCCTTTATATCCTCCTGCAGGCCGCCCAGATTGTCTTCGCCCCCATCCCCGGCCAGTTCATTACCCTGGCGGCCGGCCACATCTTCGGCCCAATCTGGGGCTTTTTCTATAGCCTCATCGGAACCGCCCTCGGGGCATCGGCCGCCTTCTGGCTTGCCCGCCTTTTCGGACGCTCCGTGGTCGAGTTCCTGGTTGGTGCTGACCAGCTGGCCCAATGGGAACGGCGCTGGCGGCCGGATCGGCCTATTCTCTGGTTCGCCATCCTGCTTTTGCCCGTCCCCGACGTCGTCTTCTACCTGGCCGGCCTCACCGGGATCCCGTGGCGGTCGTTTTTAGTGGCTGTCCTTCTGGGCCGGGCCCCGGGCCTCTTTCTGACCACCGCCTTCGGCTACGTCCTGGGGGAACTGCCCTGGTGGATACTGATTCTGGCCGCGGCCGTCGGCCTCGGAGGTTACTGGCTCTTCCAGAAGCCCCTGGCCAAGTATCGGCGCCGGTTTCTCCGCCGCTGGGTCCGGGCCGTGGGCCGGAACCGGGCTAAGCCTCAAGGGCCATCGGGCAACTGGTAGGCCTCTGGGGCCGGCCGGTAGGGGCGCAGCAGCCAGTAGGGACGGCGCCAGCCACCCCGGGCCGGCCGGGTTAAGCCCAGCCAGCGCCGGTAGACTTCCATCGACCGGTTGGTGTCCACGAAGATGTCCCCATAGCGGTCCTCGGGTCCGGCCTTTTCCAGCCGCACCCTCTGGTGCCAGCAGTGCTGACCGCTTATCGGGTCCGGCTGGACCGGGAATATAAGGTTCTGGTTTACCCCGGCATCTTCCCACCAGAGGCGTTCGGTATCGGGGTCGGCGCTTTTGAAGGGCCTTACCCCGTCCCGCTGTCGGAGCCGCCAACGGCCCGGACCTTCTGGGCGAAGCTCCACCAGGGCGCTGGCGATCCTGTTGGTTCCGACCTCCGGGTCGAGCCGCCAACGGCCGATGTGATGGGAGCAGCCCACAACCCCGGGCCGGATACCGTCGGTAACCCAGGCCCGCAGGACAAAGTAGCCGATTTCGGTGTGGACGCGGACCAGGTCGCCGGTTTGAATCTCCAGCCGCCGGGCGTCCTCCGGATTTATCCAGAGGGGGTTGCGGTGGCTTATCTCCACCAGCCACTTGGCATTGGCACTCCGGGTGTGGATCAAGGTAGGTAACCGGAAGTTGGGTAGCAGCACAAACTCGTCTGGGCCTAAGTTCTCGGGGTGGACGTGGCTCCTTATGTAGGTTGGCACGGCGTACTCCGGCCAACCCCAGTCCCGCAGGGTGGTCGAGTAGAACTCAAGCTTCCGGGACGGGGTGGGGAAGCCAGCGTAGATTTCGCCGTCCACTTCGACTCCCACCGGCCGCCGGCCGGCCTCATCGGCCGGAAAGGCCGGCCTGGGCACGATGTTGGGGCCAGGCTTGGGGGGCGTCCGGGTGTAAACTATTTTGGTTTCGGGGTCCACCTCCGCGGTGGCCAGCTCCTCAGCGGAGGGTTTTGTTAAAAACTCTGGGTTCGGTCCCTGGCGGATTAAAAACGCCCCGTATTTTCGCATAAACTCCAGGGGTGTAAGGCCCTCCCGGGCGGCCGCCTCGGGCAGGCCGGGAATGCTGTTCTCGAAAATCCACCGGTAGTACTCATCGATGGTTATTTTCTCCCCAGGCCGGTAAGGCGACTCGTAATACTGGCGGATCCCTAGGCTCCCGTCAGGGTCGATGCGCCAGGAAAGCTCGACCCAGAACTCGTCTTCCTCCCAGACCTCCCCGGGGTTTGCCTCGTAGGTGAAACTTACCGGGCGGCCCGCCCGGGCCAGGGCCACCCGCCTCACCGGCTGGCGGAACCCCACCCAGGCCCCGGCCTGGGTCTCCTGGCTCATCAGGTCATGACGCTCGGTGGCGTGGCCCATGGGCAGGACATAATCGGCAAACCAGGCCGTCTCCGACCAGGTCGGGGTAAGGCCCACCACCAAGCCGAACTTCTCCTCATCCTGGAGGGCCTCCACCCAGGTGAGGCCGTCGGGGTTGGTCCAGACCGGGTTATACACCCGGAAGAAGTAGACCGAGACCCGTCCCCGGCCCTCCTTAAGAAAGTGGGGCAGAAGGAAGCTCATCTCGAAGAAGGCGAGCGGGTACTCCCGGGGCCATAAAAGCTCGTTCCAGACCAGCTGGGGCGGCGGGACCTTAAAGGGCCGGGGCACCCACTTGTCCCAGGCGTTGGCCGAAACCCCGCCCGGCCGGCCGATACTGCCCGTAAGAACGTTCAAAAAGAAGAGGCAGCGGGCCACCATCCAGCCGCCCAGGTTGCCGGCGGCGGCGTTGCGCCAGATGTGGGTGGAAAGCCGGCCGTCGCAGTCGGCCACCACCTCCGCCACCTCCCGGATCAGGCCGGCCTCCACTCCGCTTTCCCGCTCGGCAAACTCGAAGGTGAAGTCCTTGTAAAGCTGGCGAAGCCGGCCCTCGAAGGCCTCAAAGGTCAGGGGGTCTTCGGGGTGCTCGGCCCGCAGGTACTCGTCCCAGTTAACCCAGCGCCGGACGAATTCCCGGTCGTAGCGCCCGCTCCGAATGAGGTGGTTAGCGATGGCCAACAGGATGGCCGCCTCCGAGCCGGGCCGCGGGGCCAGCCAGTAATCGGCCTTGGCCGCCGTATTAGAAAGGCGGGTGTCCATTACGATAAGCTTAGCCCCACGTTCTTTACCCTCCATAATCCGCTGGGCGTGGGGGTTAAAATAGTGGCCCGTCTCCAGGTGACTGGAAAGGAGTAAGATTACCCGGGCGTTGGCGTGGTCGGGGGACGGCCGGTCGTAGCCCATCCAGAAGGCGTAGCCGGCCCGGGCCGCCGCGGAGCAGACGTTGGTGTGGCTGTTGTGGCCGTCCACGCCCCACGACTGGAGGACCCGCTCCATGTATCCATCGTGGCCGGGCCGGCCCACGTGATAGATGACCTCGGTATAGCGGCCGGCCTTAAAAAGCTCCCGCATCCGGCCGGCGATGTCGTCTAAAACCTCATCCCAGGTTACCCGGACCCATTTGCCCTCCCCCCGCCGCCCCACCCGCCGGAGGGGATAAAGAATCCGCTCGGCGTCAGTCACCTGGTTCAAGGTAGCTGGACCCTTGGCGCAGTTGCGGCCTCGGGACCCGGGATGGGCGGGGTTCCCCTCTAACTTCTTAACCTCGAAGGTCTCCTTGTCCACGTAGGCCAGCAGGCCGCAGGCGGCCTCGCAGTTAAAGCAGATGGTGGGGATGAGCTGGTAACGGCGGGGAACCCGGCGGGGCCAGGCCTTCGGGTCGAACTCAACCCAGTCATCCCACCGGTCCGGGGGCGGGAAGGACTCCAGCCTCAAACCTTCGGGAGTCCGGCGGGGGGAAAGGGGCGGTCCCAGCATAACCCTGCCCTCAACTGTTGGGAATCTCCTGAGGACCCATTATAAAAGCCCAATTGTAGGCCAGCAGGCCGATGATGCTTAGTAGCCCGCCCAAGGCCCAGAAGGCCGGGCCGGGCAAGAGAGCAATGGTCCCTGCCAACAAAATCCCCGCCCCCACTGCCCCACCCCAGAAGAGCCCCCGGTAAGGCCCGGCGATAATCCTTTTGGCGGCTAGCCTGGCGGCCAGGGTGGGATGACGTCCGGCGAATTCGGCCCCGACGAAAAGGCCGTGGGCCAGCAGGGCCCCCAAAAAGACCGGCCGGAGAAGTTCCCCCTCACCACCGGAGGCCAGGCCAAGGGCCGGACCCGCCAGAAGCAGGGCCGCCCCGGCCAGGATGGCCTCCGCCAGCAGGTGGGGCAAAAGCAGGGGCGACTGCCAGAGGTCCCGGCCTTCGCACTGTCCCAGGAGAAAGGCCGTATAGCCGGCAGCGGCCAGGGCGAGCAAGGCCCCGGGGTAGGCCAGCCCATCCGCCACCGACCGCAGGCCCAAGAGGCGTAAAACCCACCAGAGGCCGACCCACACCCCGAAAATCCCCAGGATATACCCGCCGAGGGCCAGCCAGGAGCGGGGCTGGGCCTTTAGCAGGACATAAATAAACCGCTCGGGCCGGGCCAGGTCGGCCACCAGCAAAAGACCGGTAATGGCCGTGAGGGCCGCTGCCAGCAGGCCGGCCCCGAGGCCGAAGAAAACCTCCGAGCCAAAAAGCCCCAGGGCCAGGCCCAGGGAGGCCAGGAAGTAGACCCCCGCCCCGGCAGCCTTGGTGACCAGGTAGACGGGCACCGGCCAGTGCCAGGGCCGCTCGTGGGGAACATCGTAGACGGTGCGGGCGGGCGCTCCGGCCAGAGTTTCCGGAGTAAGGGGCCCGGTGTAGGCCGTTGGCCCCCACTCGGCAAAAATATACTGGTCCCGCCGGGCGGCCTCCGGGCTTAGGGTGGCCTCATCGGCGCCAATGTAAAAGAGCTTTGGCCGGGTCCCCTGCTCCGGACGTCGGACCGAGGCGTCCCGGGCGGCCAGCCGCCGAAAGATTTCGCTTTCGGGGTCGTCTAAGTCCCCGGCGATGATGGCGTGGGTCGGGCAGACGATGACGCAGGCCGGCTCTAGGCCCAAGTCGGTCCGGTGACTGCAAAAGTGGCACTTGGCGGCGGTGTGGTTTTCGGGGTCGATGTAGATGGCGTCGTAGGGGCAGGCCTGCATGCAGGCCTTGCAGCCGATGCACCGGTCCGGGTCAAACTCGACGATGCCGTCGGGCCGCCGGTACATGGCACGGGTCGGGCAGATGTAAACGCAGGGCGGGTTGGCGCAGTGGTTGCAGCGGGTAACCTGGAAGTAGCGGCGGGTATCAGGGAAGGCACCCTTTTCGACGTACTTAACCCAGGTGCGGAAGACACCAAGGGGGACGGCGTTCTCCAGCTTGCAGGCGACGGTGCAGGCGTGGCAGCCGATACACCGGGACTGGTCTATTAAAAAGCCGTAATTGGGCATCGGTCCTCCGGCAGAGATTATACCCGAGTGGCCGCCGGCCTAGAGCCTAAATTCAGTTCAGAAAACAGGGGACCAGGCAGCCCCGGGTTCCAAACGTCGCCCAAAATAGGGGCCCATACCGTAAGTTAAAATTTCAAACCGGTAAAGGTTCAGTAGCTTGGCGAAGTCTTGTCCAGGCCGACCCGCGGTGGGGGCCAAACCAGCAGGCCCTCCCACCGCGGCGGAACCCCCCGGAGGCGGAAGCCGTCGCTGGCCGGCTCGACCAGCCGGGAAAACAGCCGAAGAAGCCGGGCTTCCTCGGGGCTTCCCGGGAGGATATAGAGCCGGAGCTTGAGGGCCTCAAGGGCCACATCCCGACTGGGAAACGGCCGGGGCGGGGCCTGCTGGACCATCTCCAGGTCCGGGTAAAGCCCCAGCTCCCAAAGCACCGGCAAGAGCAAGCCGATTCCGGGCAGTCCCACCCGCCGCTCCCGCCGGACCAGCCGCCACGCCCGGTCGAAGGCGTTGACCGGGGCCTCCATGAACATCAAGATGAGCAGGCGCCGCCGGGCGTGCTCGACAAGCTTTTTGACAAACAGGTCCACCCGCTCGATCCCATAAAGGACGTGGGCGCACAATACCACGTCGTGGGCCGGAACCTGGGCCTCCTCCCAGGTGCTCCGGACTACCGCAAGATTCTCGATTCCGGCCTCCTGCCGCCCCGCCTCTAGGGCCTCGACCATGCTGGCCGAGGGCTCCACTACCGTAACCTGCCGGCACCTCAGGGTCAGGGGAAGGGCAAAGCGCCCGGCGCCGCCCCCCACATCTAGCACCGTGTCCTCCGGGCCAACGTGGCGCAGAACGGCGGCCAGCGCCGGGTCCGGGGGTCGGTAAGGGTCCTGACGAAAGAAGGTCACGTGGGGCCGCCAGAAGTCGTCCGGCTCCCCGGCCATGGCCCGTCGCGACTGGGCGTGGTGCGCCCGAACCTGCCGCACCCACCGCCGGAGGGCCGGTCCGCCCGGCAACGTCTCCTTGTTCACCCGTGTCTCCGTGGAATCTCCCACCAATTTTATCGTCGCCGTCCGGCCCGCCGCCAAGACCACGACTTCCCAGGGCCTTCCGGTTTCCAGCACCCCGGCAAAAGGCCGGCTCCCGCACCTTAGCACCGAAAAGTTTCGCCGGCGTTCCCGGAACTTGGCAGCAGGCGGCGGGCCCCATTAAAATTGACCGAAACACAGCCGGCAAAGGAGAAGCCCACCATGCGCGCCGTCACCCTCCGCCAGCACGGCGGGCCTGAGGTCCTTACTCCCGAGGAAGTCCCCATCCCCGGAATCCACCCCGACGAGGTCCTGGTCCGTGTGAAGGCCTGCGCCCTGAACCACCTAGACCTTTGGATCCGGCAGGGGGTGAGAGGCTACCGGATAAATTACCCCCACATCCTTGGCTGCGACGTGGCCGGTGTTGTCGAGCAAGTTGGTGACCTGGTCAGCTGGGTTCAGCCCGGCGACGAGGTGATCATCGCCCCGGGCATAAGCTGCGGCCACTGCTGGGCCTGCACCCACGGCCAGGAGTCCCAGTGCCCTGATTATTCCATCCTTGGGGCCGGCCCTTACTGGGGCGGCTATGCCGAATTTGTCAAGGCCCCTGCCGTTAATATCCTACCCAAGCCGGCCGGCTTAAGCTTCGAGGAGGCCGCAGCCATTCCCCTGGTCTTCCAGACAGCTTGGCACATGCTGGTCAAGCGGGCCGGCGTTCGGCCTGGCGAGACGGTGCTGGTCCAGGCCGGCGGAAGCGGGGTGGGGAGCGCCGCCATCCAAATCGCCAAGCTCTTTGGGGCCTGGGTCGTCACTACTGCTTCCTCCGAAGAAAAACTAAAGAAGGCCCGGGAGCTCGGGGCCGATGAGACCATCAACTATGCCGAGACCGACTTCGTTGCGGCCATCCGCAATTTCACCGCGGGCAGGGGCGTAGACATCGTCTTCGAGCACGTTGGGGGCGAAGTCTTCAGCAAGAGCATTCGGGTCCTTGCCCGGGGGGGTCGGCTCGTCACCTGCGGGGCCACCGCCGGGCCCAGCCCCGAAATCGATTTACGGTATGTTTTCTCCCGCCAGCTCGCGGTCCTGGGGGTATACATGGGCTCCCGGGCCGACTTGCTCGAGGTCCTTCAGCAGGTGGAGGCCGGCCGGCTAAGGCCGGTAATAGACCGGGTCCTGCCCCTGGAGAAGGCGGCCGATGCCCACCGGGTCCTCGCCGACCGGACCCAATTCGGCAAGGTCATCCTGGTGCCTTAAGAGGCGGCCTCAGCCCGGTGGCCGAGGCAGGCCAGGACGCCCTCGACCATGTGGTCTGTCTGGTCGAAGAGCATCACGTTTATCCCGTGAATTCCCTCGGCCCGGCGCAGGCCGGCCACTAGGTCGGCCAGAAGCTCCAGGCCGGCCGCCCGGGGGTCTGCTGCCCGGGCAAGCCGCTCCTGGACCGAGGGTGGCACCGGGATTCCAAGGTTCCGTTCCACCCGGCCGATGTCTTCCAAGTCGAGGACGGGCATCAGGCCGGCAATAAGGTAGGGGCGCCGTTCGCCTAGGCTTTGGAGTTTTGCCGCAAGCTCGGCGATGGGGCCCAGCTCGAAGACCGGCTGGGTCTGGATGAAGTCGGCCCCGGCCTCGACCCGCCGCCGGGCCTGCTTAAAGGCCTTCTCCACCGGGGCCGACGTCACGTCAACCGCGGCGCCGATAAAGAAGTGGTGGCCCTCGGCCTTCTGCCCGGCAAAAAGTCGGATCAGGTCCAGGGTTGACAGGTCGTGGACGGCCCTGGCCTCCGGGTCCGGGCCCCGCTCGACAGGGTCACCTTTAACGCACAGGACGTTCTGGACCCCCAGCACCCCGGCGGCCACGACCTGGCTCTTAATGGCCAGCCGGTTGCGATCCCGGGTGTTCACAACCCAGATGGGGTCGATGCCGTGCAGCCGCAGAATATAGGCGGCTACCAGGCTCTCCAGCCGGGGCCGGGCGGCGTGGTTGTTGGTCACCGTCAGGGCCACCGCAAACCGCCCCAGCCGCCGGGCCCGCCGGAGGAAACTGGTTAGCCGGGGCCGGCGGGGCGGCGAAACCTCCGAGGCCACCACAAACTCGCCAGCCGCCAGCCGGGCCTCAAGTGGGCTCGGCCCGCCGAGGGGTCGGGTCAAGACGGGCAGCTCCAATCTGCTGACCTCCCGAAAAAGCCGCAGGTTCAATCCGTAATTTTACCAGTAGCCCGGCCGGTCTGCACCAGTTACTCCCGAGGAATGATGGGCAGAACCACGTGGGAAGGCCGGTTCCGGTCGTGGTAAACGGTGTTTACGGCCACCTGCCACCGCCCGATGGGGCCGAGGGGGTCCCCGGTGTTGGGGTTAACGTCAAACCGGGGCCAGTTGCTACTGGAGATATCCAGGCGAATGCGGTGGCCCTTTTTAAAGACGTTACTGGTCGGATAGCAGGTTATGGTGAACTCGTAGACCCGGCCCGGTTCCATAAGCTCGGCCGTTTCAAAGCCGTTGCGGTAGCGGGCCCGAATAATGCCGTCGGTCAGGTTAAGGGCGTAGCCGTCCGGGTAATCTTCGCCGGGCGGGTAGACGTCGATGAGCTTGGCCGTAAAGTCCGTGTCCACCGTCGAGGAGCTGGCCCAGAGGCGCACCACGATGGGACCGGTCACCTCCACGTCCTCGGGCAGCGGGTCCGTCTGGAAAACCAGGACGTCGGGACGGGTGGCCAGGGGGGCGGTGTCCTTGCAGTAAAAGAGCTCCCGCCGACCCCGCTGGTCAAAGCCGCCCGGGGGAATGACGTCCCCGGCGGCGGAGATACTGCCCCCAATGGTGGGCACCGGGTCCAGCGGGTTGAAAAGAAAACTGTCCGGGAGCTCTTCGTTCGGCGGCTCCGGGGTCAGCCTGCCGCCAGCTCGAAGATAGTACGGGGTCCACCGGGTTCGGGCCAGGGGCCACTCTTGCTCGAAACGCCAATAGCCCCCGTGGAAGAGCCGGCCCTCGGGGGTTTTGTGGCCGTCCCCCGTCCCCATTACGAAGATTCTGACCGGCGGCTCGTCCATAACGCCCGTATCCAAGCCCTTGAGCCAGTAATCGAACCAGCGCAAGCGGAAACCATCGTAATCATCCAAGATAGCGTCAGGCCCGAACTCGACGTCGCCGGACCACGACTGCCGCAGGGTTACCACCCCGTGAACCCACGGGCCCATGATCAGCCTCATGGGGCTCCGCTTACGCCGGCTGAACTCGACGAAGTTTTCGGTGCTGGCCCGAGCGTAGGTGTCATACCAGCCACTCAGAAAGTAAATGGGCACGTCGGCATGCCGATCATAGTACTCTTCGACGTTGTAGCCGTACTGTTTCCAGTAGTCGTCGTACTCCCCGTGGGTCAGCACGTCGAAGACCCACTGCTCGTAGGTGGGTAGGTGGCGGAGGGGGGTAGTACCGGGCCGGAAGAGGGTCGGCTTTAACCAGTGGTGAATCTTGTGGTAGGCATCCACGAGCATCTCCCGGAGGGCCCGGTTTCGCATCGCCTCAGGGCTGGTGGTGGCCATCCGGAAGGCGTAGACCACGAACCGGAGCTCCATCGCCCCGCCCTGCCGCATGGCGCACTTATGGTAATTAGACATCCCCTCACTTACGAACATGGCCGCCAGGCCCGGCGGGTTGAGGATGGCCAAGGCGTGCTGGTCGCTGGCCGTGTACGAGAGGCCGATGGTCCCCACCCGCCCGTTGCACCACTCCTGTCGGACGACCCAGTCCAGGGTGTCGTAGCCGTCGGGAGCTTCCCGGGCAAAGGGATACCAATCGCCCCCGGAAAGCCCCCGGCCCCGTACATCCTGGATGACCGCCACGTAGCCGTGGCGGGCGAAAAACTTGCCGGTGGAAACCAGCTCCAGGTTGGACTTATCGTACGGGGTACGCTCAACCAACACCGGAAACCGGCCGGGGACAGGCCGGCCGTTCAGGGCGGGCCGGTAAATGTCGGCCGCCAGCCGCACCCCATCCCGCATCGGGATGAACACGTTGCGCTCAACCACGACGTCGAAAGATTGGGCCGACCCCTGGTAAGGTGTCTCCCGCATCCTGGGTTGGGCCTCCTTTTCAGCAGTTTAGGCCTGAAATTCCACCACAAGCTGCGAGTAAGATTCGGCCAGCTCGAGGGCCCGGTCAGAGTCCTCGCTCTCGGCGATGATGTGGACGATGGGCCGGTCGGCGTCAGGGAGGATTAGCACCCAACCGACCGGCAGCTCTAACTTAAACCCGTCCACCTGCCGGGGTGAAAACTCCGGGAACCGCTCGTGAAAACGGCGCATCACCCGTCCCTTCTTATCCCAGGGACAGGCCACCCGCCGCCGGACCATATGGAGGGAGGGCAACTGGCCCACCAGCCCGCTTAAGGTTACCCCATGCCTGGCCAGGAGGTCGGCCAGCTTGGCGATGGCAAAGAGGCCGTCCACCGCCGGCTGGAACTTAGGGAAGATAAAACAGCCCTCCCCGTCGCCGGCAAAGGTTACTTCCTTGTGGGTGGCAGCCGTCATCAGCGCCTGGTGGCTAGCCCGGGTCCGCTGGACCCTAACCCCAAACTCGGCCGCCACTAGGTCCACCGCCTGGGTGGCGGTCACCGGCACGGCGATAACACCGCCCGGGTTGTCCCGGAGTACTAGGGAAACCAGGGCCGTAAGCAGCTTCATCCCGTCGACGGGCAGCCCGGCGTCATCGACGACCCGGAGCCTCTCCCCGCCGGGCTCGAGGTGAACCCCGAGGGCCCCACCGATGGCCCGAACAATAGCCGCCAGCCGCTGGATGGCCTGCTCCACCAGCTCCTGGGACTGGGCCAACCGGGCCTCGTCCAGGGCGGCATTGAGGCTGATGACGTTAAGGCCCAAACGTTCCAGAAGATGGGGCAGGACCAGGACGCTGCTGCCGTGGGCGTAGTCCACCACCACGGGCGGCCGCCCGGAATCCGACAGCCGGCCGTCAAAGGCTTTGATAAAGGCCTCCTCATACTGGCCGACCAGGTGCGGGGCGTCCACGATACTGCCGATTTCGTCGAAGAAGACCCGCCGGACATCCCCCCGGAAGAAGGCGTTCTCGATCTTGCGCTCCATCACCTGGTCAATATCCAGCCCCCGGGCGTCGAAAAACTTTATGTCAACAATCCGCGGGTCGAAGGGGGAGAGGCGAACGTGGACCCCACCGGCCGCGTCGGTGGCGGCCACAAGAAAGCGGGCCACCGGCGTGGGGGCGCTCTTAATATCCACGACGTTGATGCCGGCCGAGGGCAGGCCAGCGATGAAGGCCCGCTTGATCATCCGGGGGATCCGGTGGGGGTCCCGATTGATGATTACCCGGGCACCCTTAGGGAGGATGGTGCCGTAGGCGGCCCCAAGCTTGGCCGCAAATTCGGGGGTAAGCTCCAGGTTTGCCAAGCCGCTCACCCCGAAGCGACCAAAGAGCACCTTCCGGACCCTAGGGGCCCAGATGAGGCTTTCGGAAAGGATCGACCCGCTTTCGATTTCCTTTTTGGGCCAGACCTTCACCTCCGGTTGAATGAGGGCATCTTCCCCGATAACGGTCTCGTCACCGATGACCGCCCCCTCCATAACCATGGCCCGCTTGCGCACGTTCACCTGCGAAAGGAGCACGGCCCCCCGGACCTGGGCCCGGGGGGCGATGTAGCAGTCCCGCCAGATGATGGACCGATGGACTTCGGCCCCCTCGTCGATGATGGTGTTGCGCCGGATCACCGCCGGACCGATAACGGTGGCCCCCCGCAGGATCCGGCAGCCGCTGCCGATGTAAACCGGGCCGACAATGTGGGCCTCAGGGGAGACCTCCACATCCTCCGCCTCCACCCAGATGCCGTTCCCCAGGTTGAGGCCGAGGGGTCCCAGATTTACCTGCCCGCTTAAAAGGTCGAAGTTGGCCCGAACGTATTCTTGGATGCTCCCGATATCGGTCCAGTAACCCCGAACGATGTGGCCGAAGAGCCGTTCCCCCTGCTGGAGCAGCTTTGGGAAGAGGTCGGCGCTGAAATCGTACGGCCGATCGGGGGGGATCTCCTTTAGAATTTCCGGATCCAGGACGTAAATGCCGGTGTTAACCGTGTCGCTTATAACCTGACCCCAGTCCGGTTTCTCTAAAAACTGCCGGATCCGGCCGTCGGGGTCGGTCACCACGACCCCGTACTCCAGGGGGTTTGGAACCCGGTAAAGGGCAATGGTGGCCAGGGCCTGCCGGGCCCGGTGGGCCTCAATTATCTCAGTCAGGTTGACATCGGTCAGGGCGTCGCCACTTATGACCAGGAAGGTGCCGTCGATCTCCCGTTCGGCCAGCTTGACAGACCCGGCCGTTCCCAGGGGGCTTGGCTCCAGGCTGTAGGTGATCCGCAGGCCAAAGGCCCGGCCGTCGCCGAAATAATCAAAGATATGGCTGGCCAGGTAGTGGACGGTGATGACGACGTCCGTAAAGCCGTGATCCCGGAGCAGAGTAAGCACGTGTTCAAGGCAAACCCGGTTTACGACTGGGACCATCGGCTTGGGCCGGTTCAATGTGAGCGGGCGGAGCCGGGCGCCCTCGCCCCCGGCCATGATGACTGCTTTCACCCTTGGAACCTCACCTCACCAGGCCAGGACTCTGCCCAGGTGAAACGGTTTGACCCGCTGGGGGTTTCACCTGTAGTCTAGCGGAAGCCCCAACTTACCGTCAAATGGGAGTGGTGTATAATCTTTACCGGCAATCCGCACCCGATTGCCGGCACCAAAGATGTTTGAGATCCTTTCGGAGAAGCTCCAGGAAATTTTTCGCAAGCTTGGGGGACGAGGCCGCCTCACCGAGGCCGACGTTGATGCGGCCTTACGGGAGGTTCGGATTGCCCTCCTGGATGCCGACGTAAACTACCGGGTTGTCCGGGAGTTCATTGGGCGGGTCCGGGAGCGGACCGTTGGGGCCGAGGTTTTAGGGCACCTCTCCCCCGCCCAGCAGGTCATAAAAACCGTTTACGAGGAGCTGGTCAACCTCCTCGGACCGGCTGCACCCCGCCTTCAGGCGCCCGCCCAGCCCCCAGGCATCGTCATGCTGGTGGGCCTGCAGGGCTCGGGAAAGACCACAACGGCGGCCAAACTGGCCCTTCACCTGCGCCGGCAAGGCCAGCGCCCCCATTTGATTGCCGCCGACCCGTACCGACCGGCGGCTGGGGTGCAGCTGGAGACCCTGGGCCGCCAACTGGATATCCCCGTTTACTACGACCCCTTGGCCCGGGATACCCTGGCCATCGCCGAAGGCGGCCTCCGCCGGGCCCGGGAGGCCGGCGCCACCTGGGTTATTCTGGATACGGCCGGCCGCCTCCACATCGACGACGCCCTCATGGCCGAGCTTGAAGCCCTTAAGGCCCGGCTGCGGCCTGACGAGGTGCTGCTGGTGGCCGACGCCATGACCGGCCAGGACGCCGTCCGGACGGCTGAAGAGTTCCAGCGGCGGGTGGGCCTTACCGGCGTCATCCTGACCAAACTCGACGGCGACGCCCGGGGCGGGGCGGCCCTCTCCATCCGGGCCGTCACCGGGGTGCCCATCCGGTTCATCGGGGTAGGCGAGAAACCGGATGCCTTGGAACCCTTCTACCCCGACCGCCTCGCCTCCCGGATCCTGGGCATGGGCGACGTCCTGACCCTCATCGAGAAGGCCCAGGAGGCCTTCGACCGGGAGCAGGCCAAGGCCCTGGAGAAAAAACTGCGTACGGCCACCTTCAGCCTGGAGGACTTCCTCAAGCAGCTCCAGCAGGTCAAAAAGATGGGCCCCCTCCAGCAGCTGCTGGAGATGATCCCGGGCTTCAGTCAGGCCGCAAGGCATCTGCCGGCCGAGGCCTTCGACGAGCGGCAGCTCAAGCGGATTGAGGCCATCATCCTGTCGATGACCCCGGAGGAGCGGCGGCGGCCCGAGATAATCGACGGCAGCCGGAAGCGCCGGATCGCCCGCGGCAGCGGCACCTCGGTGCAGGAGGTTAACCAGCTCCTCAACCAGTTCTTCCAGACCCGGCGCCTTATGAAGGAGCTGATGGCCGGGGGCGGCCGCCGCCCCGGCCTCCGCTTCCCCTTCTAGACCCTACGGCCCGCCCAATGACCGAGACCCTAACGATCAAAGAGGGCGATATCTTTCTAGTCTCCGACCGGTTGGGGGATATTCCAGCCGACGGCGGCCTGGCCGTGGGCCTCTTTCACCAGGACACCCGCTATCTATCCCTTTATGAGCTTTACATTAACGGCCAACGGCCGGTGGTCCTCACCTCGTCGGCCGAGCACAACTTCATGGCTAACCTCCAGTTCGCCACCCCCCGCCTGGACCTACCCGACGGCCGGGTGGTCCTGCCGGGCACCATCAGCGTCTGGCGCAACCGGTTCGTCGACGGGGCCCTTTATGAGCGGGTAGGCTTCCATAATTACAACCTTTTCCCGGTGACCGTTCGTATCCGGCTGCGGCTAGCCGCCGACTTCCGGGACATGTTCGAGGTACGGGGCTTCGTCCGGCCGGAACATCTGCAGGGCTGGCCGCCCGTGGTCCACCTTCCCCCCGGGGTTGCGGGCCGCCGGATAACCCTGGCCGCCGTCGGCCGGGACGGCCTCGAAAGGCGGACCTATGTGGCCTTCCTGGACGGGGACTTCGAACCGGAAATTACCACGAGCCAGGCGCTCCTGCCCGTGGCGGTAGCACCGGCCGCCACCGTCCCCGACGCCACCGCCCCGGCGACGGCCGTCCCCGAGCCCGTCTGGGTGGTCGAGGTGTCCTTTGACCTGGAGCTTCCGCCCCGACGGCCGGTCTTCTTCACCATTCAGGTCGCCCCGGAAACCCCGGGACCTGGCGAGGAAGAGCCCTTCGAAGTCCGGGTTCAGCGGCTCCAGCGGGACTACGAGGCCTGGCTGGGAGGGACCACTGAGGTCTGGTCGGACCACGAGGTCTGGAACCGCCTGATCCGGCGAAGCCTTCTGGACCTGCGCCTCCTGACTGAAGAGACCCCCTTCGGCCCCATCGTCCACGCTGGCATACCGTGGTTTGCCTGCCCCTTCGGCCGGGACCTGGTCATTACGGCCTGGCAGACCCTCATGTTCAAGCCGGAGCTGGCCGTGGGGGCCCTTCGCCTTCTGGCCAACTACCAGGGCCGGAAGGTGGACGACTTTACCGACGAGGAACCTGGCCGGATCATGCACGAGCTCCGGCGGGGGGAGCTGGCCAGCCTGGGAATCATCCCCCACCGGCCCTATTACGGCTCCGTCGACGCCACCCCCCTCTTTGTGGTCCTGTTGGCCGAAACGGTGCGCTGGACCGGGGATACTGGCCTGGCCCGGGAGCTTTTCGAAAACGCCACCCGGGCCATGGAATGGGTCGAAAACTACGGTGATAAAGACGGCGACGGTTATGTCGAGTATCTGACCCGCTCGCCTTTGGGGATCAAGCACCAGGGCTGGAAGGACAGCGAAACCCCCGTTCTTGACGAGTGGGGCCGGCCGGTGGAGCCCCCGGTGGCGCTGGCCGAGGTCCAGGGCTACGTTTACGCCGCCTACCTGGCCTACGCCGACCTTTTGGAATGGCTGGGCCGGTCGGGGGCGGCGGAATTTCGCCGGCGGGCCGCCGAGTTGGCCGAGCGGTTTAACCGGGACTTTTGGGTGGACGGGGAGGGGTTCTTTGCCATCGCCCTAGATGCCGGCAAGCGTCCGGTCCGAACCCTGGCATCTAATCCCGGGCACTGCCTCTGGGCCGGGATTGTCGCCCCCGACCGGGCCGGTCGGTTCGTGGACCGGCTTCTGCGGGAGGACATGCTCAGCGGCTGGGGCCTGCGGACCTTGAGCGGCCAAGCCCCCGGCTTCAACCCTATGAGCTACCACAACGGTAGCATCTGGCCCCACGATAACTCATTAATAGTGGCCGGGCTGAAACGCTACGGGTTCAGCGAGCAGGCCAACCTGGTCATAAGCCAGATCTTTGATGCGGCCCAGACCTTCCGTTACCTGCGACTGCCGGAGCTTTTCTGCGGGTTTGCCCGGGACCGGCGTTACTATTCGGCCCCGGCCGAGTACCCGCTCAGCTCCAGTCCCCAGGCGTGGGCGGCCGGGGCGGCCCTCTCCTTCTGCCAAACCCTCCTGGGGGTCCGACCGGACGGGATCCGGAACCGGCTGGACCTCAATCCGACCCTGCCCCCCTGGCTGAATGAGGTGATGGTTCGGCGGCTCCGGGTGGGCGGGGCGGAGCTGGACCTGCGGTTTCGGCGGGTAGACGGCCGGACGACTACCGAAATCCTCGGGATTCGTGGTACGATTGACATTCGGTGGCCCGCAGCGGAATTCTCCTGACCGTACTGGCCCTTGGCCTTGTGGCGGCCATAGCAACCCTGGGCCAGCCGGAGGTAGTCGCCCAGACGCCGACCCCAACCGTCTCGCCCCGGACGCCCGGGCCGGCCACCCCGACCCCGACCACCCGGACGCCGGTGTCCCCAACTGCGACGGCCGTGCCGGCAACCCCGACCCCCAGGCCCCCGACGCCCACGCCCCCGGCACCCTCCCCAACGCCCCAACCT
>PSKS01000098.1:472-5292 GCA_040289115.1 Chloroflexota bacterium | reverse complement strand
GTACCAGAGAACGTCTCATTCGGGCCGGGGCCTGTGAAGGAGCCCACATTATTCCATGCCAAAGGAGGCGTGGTCGCCTTCCGGGCCCAAAAGCAAACAACCGTCGCCGCTGGACCCGTGGACGGATTCGTGGCCGTCCACTTGACCGAGATTTTAGTGTGGTTACTGAACTGCGGCACGGAAGCCGTGGTGGAGGACCCAGGAACACGATCCCCAGCCGCTGCCCGGCCAACGCCGGCGGGAACCAGCCCCACCACCAGCGCGGCCAGCAAAACGGCAGATACCCAGCGATTGAGTTTTGACTTCAACAAAAGTTCACCTCCTTACCTGATGTTGGGTTTGCCCTGAGGGCTGCAGGAATAAAAACCGGTCGACCTTCATGTCGTAAGCTAAAGTCCTCGCTTGGCATCACCTCCTTCGGCGACCTGACATGTAAAGCCCCGGCCGGCAAGTTGCATCATTTTACCCTGCGGCTGACCGTCCCAGCAAAGCCGACATGGGCCGCCGCCCTGGTCCGTTTGGAGCCGGCCCGGGCCATCAGGCCGGTGCCCGCTGTCTTCCCGTCGGGTTTTCAGCCCCAATTTTAACCGTCTGGCCGCCTCCTGTCAAGTGCGTCCGCTGTCTTCCCGTCGGGTTTTCAGCCCCAATTTTAACCGTCTGGCCGCCTCCTGTCAAGTGGTATATAATAACATCCGGTTGTGAAGCAGGTAGTTATCGCCGGCTATTACGGGTTCGGAAACCTGGGCGACGAGGCGATCCTCGTTGGGATCGTCCGCCGCCTGCGGGAGGCCTTCCCCGGCCTGCGCCTGCTGGTAACCTGCGGCGGCCTCGCCCCCCCGCCCCCCGGCCTTGAGCCGGTTCTCTGGAACGACCTGCCCGCCCTGGTGGAAGCCGTCCGGGGCGCCGACCTGGTCGTGCTAGGCGGTGGCGGCATCTTCTTTGATTACTGGGACTTCGACCCCGAAGGTGTCCTGAGCCGCAACCCGGGCGGGGTGAGCTACTATGCGACCTTCCCCCTGCTGGCAACCCTCCTGAGGAAGCCGCTGGCCATCTGGGCCGTGGGAGTCGGCCCCTTCCGGAGCGAGGCCGCCCGGCAGCTCACCCGGCTCAGCTTCCTCCAGGCCGATTACGCCAGCGTCCGTGACCCCGAGTCGGCCGCGGTTTTGGCCGAGCTGGGAATCGGGGCCGACCGGGTTACGGTGGCCGCCGACCCCGCCTTCGACCTGGAACCGGCCTCGGCCCAAAGGGTCGAGCAGATCCTGCGCCGGGAGGGGATACCGGTCGGCCGGCCCCTCATTGGGGTAGCCCTTCGGCAGTGGGATGTCGGGGTTAAGCCGGAGGCCTGGGCGGCGGCCGCGGCGGCGGCCCTGGATGAGTTTGTCGTGGCCCACGACCTTACCGCCGTCTTAGTGCCCTTCCAGCAAATTCCCGGCCACTTGACGAACGACCGGGTGGCGGCCGAGGAGGTAGCAGCGCGGATGAGTTGCCCGGACCGGGTTGTGCTGCTGGCCGGCAGTTACGACCCGACGGACGTGGCCGGCCTGCTGGGCCGGTGCGAGCTGGTGGTGGGGATGCGGCTGCACAGCGTGTTGTTGGCGGCCGTGGCCGGCACGCCCGCGGTTTGCCTAGTCTACGACCCGAAGGTGCGGGCGGCGGCACGCCGGCTGGGTCTGGAAGAATATGCCGTGGGGCTTGCCGACCTGGATGCCGGGAGTCTTTTGGGGCTGCTGGAGGCGGCCTGGACCGCCCGGGCCGAGCTTCGGGACCGGGTGAGGGCAGCTGCCCGGGAGCTGCGGGAGGCGGCGGCCGCAAATGCCCGGCGGGTGGCGGCCCTGATGGGGTCTGCCAAGGCCGACTTGGCGGCCGAGGTCGAAACCTACGTTCGGGAGCTGGCGCTGGTCCGGAGCCTGCGGCTCTACCGGCTCGAGGGCGAGCTGGCGGAGCGGGAGCAGGCGATTGCCGGGCTGCAGGCTGAGGTGCAGGCAAAAGAGGCGACCATTGCGCAGCTGCGGGCGGAAGTAGCGGCAAGGGGGCGGCAGCTTGACACGATCCTAAAAAGCGATGCCTGGGCCCTGGTCCAGTTTATCTGGTGGCTGCGCCCCAAGGTCGCCCCGACTGGGAGTCTGCGGGAGCGGGCCCTGCGATTGGCTTTCAAGCCGTTCCGGGCCGTGGTCCGGTACGGCTTCCGGGGATTTCTGGCCGCCGGATGGGCTCGGGTCCGGCGGATACCGGCTTGGATCCTGAACCCGCGAGGTCCTTTCCGGGACGAATACGTGGCCGAAGATAATACCCACGTTATCCTCTACGCGGATAACCCGGACCTCTTTTCGGGCTATCAACCCAGGCGTCGGCTGCGGGACGTAAAGCGGCTGCGCAAGGTCCGGGTAAGCCTGATCGCCCCGGTAAGGAACGAAGCCCACGGCATTTATTGGTGGTGGGAAGGGATTATCAGACAGACCCGCCTTCCCGATGAGATCGTAGTGGTGGACGGGGGGTCGACCGACGGGACGGTGGAGATTTTGAAAGAACTGGCCGCGAAAAGCCCGGTGCCGTTCCGGGTGATTGAGGAACCTGGGGCCAACATCGCAAGGGAGAGAAACCTTGCTATCCAGCAGGCCCAAGGGGATGTGATTGCCTGTATCGACTTCGGGTGCCGGCCCGAGGCCGACTGGCTGGAGAAGCTGGTAGCGCCCTTTGAAGATGACCCGGAAGTGAGGGTGTCAGGTGGGTGGTACCGGGCGGTGGGCCCTGGGGGCCAACCGCTCCGTTACCGGGGGCTGGTGCCGGAGCTTCAGAAGATTCACCCGGCAACGTTCCTTCCGGCGGGCCGCTCCGTGGCGTTTACAAAAGAGGCGTGGGAATCCGTCGGCGGATATCCGGAGTGGCTTACGCTTACCGGGGAAGACACCTACTTTGGCCTAGAGCTTAAACGGCTCGGCGGCAAATGGGCCTTTGTCCCCGAAGCCATCGTCCAATGGGAAGCACCGTCGACGGTCTGGGCCGCACTAAAAAAGATGTTCCTCTGGTCCATTGGGGACGGCGAATCCGGGGTCCACGGCAGGTACTACTGGCGCTATGCCCTAGCGCTGGTGGGAATTGGTATCCTGGGAAGTTTAACAGGGCTGGCTGCGACCCTAGGACTAATATTGGGCGGCCCCAATTTGCTATGGCCGGTTCTGTTCCTACCGGTCTGGGTCGCCGCGTACAGAGCTTCAAAAGCCGCGTTGGGCGCTCGGCCGGATCCTCTGATGCTGGCCTTCCGAGCGGCCGCCGTGCTGGGGTTCCTAGCCGGGAGCCGGCGCCGGGACCGGGTCCAACGGCGGCGTTGGGGCATAATAAAGGGGCTCTGGTTCGTCCTGTCGGGCGTCCCCATCGACGATACCGGCGGCGGGGCTCGGGCCACCCAGATTGCCCTGGAGCTTTTGCGCCAAGGGCATTTTGTTGTTTTTATCTCCCGCTTTCCCAAATATGAGAGTAGGGAGCTGGGTCTGAGATTTGCCCACCCGAACCTGAGAACCTACCGGATTCAGGAGTTCGATTGGGGGAAGTTTGTTGCCGAGCACCCAGGCCTCATTGAGAGCGTAAGGCTGGCCGCCTTGGTGGAGTTTCCGGTGGCCGAGTTTCTGCCGGTTATCGATGCCGTCCGGGCTGCAGGCGGCCGGGTGATTTACGACCTGATCGATGACTGGTCGACCTCCCTTGGGGGGGATTGGTATTCGCCCGAGGTAGAAAGGGCCATCATCGAAAAAAGCGACGTGTTGACGGCTACGGCGCCGGTCTTGGCGGAGCGGCTGCGGGAATGGAGTGGCCGGGAGGTGCACCTTCTGCCCAATGCCGTCAACGACCGCCTTTTTGACCCTGGCCGGTGGTATCCTCGTCCGGCCGACCTGCCCCAGGCCGCCTGGCGCATGATTTACGTGGGCGCGCTCTGGGGCGAATGGTTCGACTGGGACTTGCTGTTGCGCCTGGCCGATGCCTACCCAGAGGCGGCCGTGGTGGTCATTGGCGACTACCGGGGCCAGTGTCCGGAGGCGCGCCCCAATCTGCATTTTTTGGGTCTAAAGGCTCAGCGGGACCTGCCGGCCTACCTGGCATATTCGGACGTGGCGATTATCCCCTGGAAAGTTAACGAGATCACCCGGGCGACCAGCCCGCTCAAGGTCTACGAGTACCTGGCCATGCATAAACCCGTGGTGGCCCCAGATATCCCGCCCCTGAGGGGTATTCCCGGAGTATATATTGTCAGAGATTCTAAAGAGTTTGTCTGTTACGTTGCTAAAGCTCGCGAATTAGAATTTCCTGTGGCGCTAGTGAGCAAGTTTATCGCCAGCAATAACTGGGGAGCGCGCATTCGGACGCTCCGTAGTCTATTATATGACGCCGCAACAACATGAACGGGTGACCGCAGACCACCTTTACTCGTTGTTTTTAATGCTGCATATCATGAGTTTTGATGTGGAGGACAGTGAGCATGATGAATCTCGACCAGTCTGTGTATGAGTATGTTGTTTCAACGATAAAAGCGCTTCTTGACCGAAAGGTGGTGTTGCTGGGAGTTTCTGAGTGGAACCCCCTTTTTGATGCACGTCGAATCACCTACTCCATACAGGTGATACGGGATTATGGTCTTTACAAGGGCGTTGTTGTGGAAGTTGGTAGTCCAAACTATTTAGCTTCGAGAGTTATTTGGTCTTATTTCCCTGATGCAAATCCTATATTTACCAACCATGACCTGCGATTCGAACCATTTCCGTTAAATAGCGAAAGCGTCGATGCATTAATAGCATTGGAGGTAATTGAGCATATATCAGACTGGCCGT
>PSKS01000098.1:0-324 GCA_040289115.1 Chloroflexota bacterium | reverse complement strand
CCCGCCGATGTTTTACGAATGGCATTTCCGAGAATATACGCCTTCCGAGATTGTCGCTATTTTTGAGAGCATAGGGTTTAATGTCGTCCATATATCGGCTGAATTTGTGTGGCATTTTTGGAACTTCGATCCAATCGTAAAGTTTATGAAAGATAACGGATATAGCACTGAAATGCGCGGTGACGACCTGTTCGTAGTTGTTTATAAACCAGTAGGTGAGCGCGTGAGGAAGCCACATGGGTTGCGATTGCCGTTGAAATCACCCGGAGATAATGGATAAATCTAGTCGATAACATTAGACTCTCCATTATCTGATTGGATAAA
>PSKS01000097.1:0-5320 GCA_040289115.1 Chloroflexota bacterium | reverse complement strand
GGGAGCCGAGGAGAGCCTGCGCCGGGCCGTCACCGAGGAGGACCTGGCCCGGGCCAGGGCTGCCCTCCAGCGGGCGCTGGTCAGGCTGCGGGTGGCCGAGCGCCGCCGGCGCCGGGAGCGGCCGTTGCGAAGCGCCGGTGAGCCCGGCGCCTAGGGTGTGACGACGGAAAAAGGCGACGCCCTACTGATTACCGGCGGGGCCTGCCTTGGGGGAAGGGTCCGAATAAGCGGGGCCAAAAACGCCGCCCTGCCCCTGATGGCTGCGGCCCTCCTCACCCCGGAAGACGTTTACTTGGAAAACGTCCCCCACATTGACGACGTGGAAGTCCAGGCGGCCGTCCTGCGCGCCCTAGGGGCCGAGGTCGGCTGGGTCGATGAGCACACCCTCCGCATCCGGGCCGCCAATTTGACCGGTTACGTCGCCCCAACCCAGCTGGTCCAGCGGCTGCGAGGAAGCTTTTTGGTGGTGGGGGCTCTGCTGGGTCGGCTTGGGCGGGCCGCCTCCTGCGCCCCCGGGGGGGACGTCATCGGCCAGCGGCCCATCGACGTCCACCTGGCCGGCTTTAACGCCCTGGGCGCCCAGGTCACGTTCCAGGACAGTATCTACCAGTGCGAGGCCGACCGTCTTGAGGGGGCACCCGTCTTCATGGACTACCCCAGCGTCTCGGGCACCGAAAACTTGCTGATGGCCGCCGTCCGGGCCCGGGGCGAGACCCTCATCGTGAATGCCGCCCAGGAGCCCGAGGTGGTGGAATTGGCGGCCATGCTGAATGCCATGGGGGCGGAGATAAGGGGGGCCGGAACCAGCGTCATCAGGGTCCGGGGGGTTGACCGGCTCCAAGGTACCCGCTGGCGCCTCATCCCTGACCGGATCGAGGCCGGGACTTTCGCCATTGCCGCCGCCCTGGCGGGGGAGGAGGTGGTGATTGAAGACTGCATCCCGGAGCACCTGTTCGCCCTCGTCTGGAAGCTGCGGGAGGCCGGGGCCGAGGTGATAACTCGGGAGGACCACATCCTGGTCCGGGGCCGGCGGCCCCTGCGGGCGGTGAACGTCCAGGCGGTGCCGTATCCGGGGTTCGCCACCGACCTCCAGTCGGTGATGGGGGTACTCCTCACCCAGGCGGAAGGAATAAGCGTGGTCCACGAACGGGTCTATGACAACCGACTGCTTTACGTTTACGAGCTCCGGAAAATGGGGGCAGATATCGAGGTGAGCGGACAGACGGCCCTGATCCGGGGACCCATACCCCTCTTCGGGGCCGAGGTAAGCGCCTTGGACATCCGCTCGGGGGCCGCCCTGGTGTTGGCCGGGCTGGTGGCCCGGGGCTCAACCCTCATCCGAAACGTTTACCACCTGGACCGGGGCTACGAAAATTTTGATATAAAACTAAGGCAACTCGGGGCAGCTATTGAAAGGATGGGTTAGCGAAGATGTTTACCCGGCGAATCGGCATCGACCTCGGCACGGTCAACGTCCTAGTCTACGTCAAGGGTAAGGGCGTGGTCATCAACGAGCCCTCGGTGGTGGCCGTCTCCATCCACGACAACCGGATCCTGGCCGTGGGCAATGAAGCCAAACAGATGCTGGGGCGCACCCCGGCCACCATCCAGGTGATTCGGCCCCTTCGGGACGGGGTGATCGCCGACTACTTGGTAACGGAGGCGATGCTTCGCTACTTCATAGGTAAGGTCACCGGCGGGCTGCGACTTTTCAAGCCCGAGGTGATGGTCTGCGTTCCGGCCGGGGTTACCTCCGTGGAATACCGGGCCGTCCGGGACGCCGCCGAACAGGCCGGTGCCCGGCGGCCGGCCTACGTGATACCGGAGCCCTTGGCGGCAGCCATCGGGGCCGGAATCCCGGTGGGGGAGCCCACCGGCAATATGGTGGTGGACATCGGCGGGGGCACCACCGACGCGGCCGTGATCTCCCTATACGGGATCGTGGTCGCCCGTTCGGTCCGGGTTGGGGGCAACCACCTGGACGAGGCCATCGCCACGTATATCAAGCGGCGTTACGGCCTGGTGATTGGGGAACGGACGGCCGAGGAGATCAAAATAAAGATTGGGTCGGCCCTGCCCTCGGAGGAGCAGCTGGCCATGGAGGTACGGGGGCGCGACCAGGTTACGGGGATGCCCCAGACCATCAGGATAACGTCCAACGAGGTGGCCCAGGCCATCGTCGAGCCCCTCCAGCAGATCGTGACCACAGTCAAGGCCGTCCTGGAGGCCACCCCGCCCGAGCTGGCCTCAGACGTGGTGGACCGGGGCATCGTTCTGACCGGGGGCGGGAGCCTGCTGCGTAACATCGACCGGCTCATCACCCTAGAGACAGGGGTGCCCTGCTACGTGGCCGACGACCCCCTGAGCTGTGTGGCAGTGGGAGCCGGACTGGCCCTGGAACACCTCGAGCTGATCAAACGGGCCATGCCCCTGGATGACTACAGCGCCATCGCTGCCGCCAGCGGCGGTTAGGGCCGTGGGGGGTGGAACCGCCCCAGCCGGAGGGAGTTGCCCACCACTGACACGGAGCTGAAGGCCATCGCCAGGGCGGCCAGCATCGGGTTGAGATCCGGCCCCCCGAAGGGAACCAGTACCCCGGCGGCCACCGGGATCAGGATGACGTTATAAATAAAGGCCCAGAAGAGATTCTGACGAATGGTGCGCACCGTTGCCCGGGAGAGGGCGATGGCCGCCGCCACCAGTCGCAGGTCGCCTCCCACCAGGATTATATCTGCCGTCTCCATCGCGATGTCGGTGCCGGTGCCGATAGCAATGCCCACGTCGGCCGCGGCCAGGGCCGGGGCGTCGTTTATCCCGTCCCCCACGAAGGCCACCCGGTGGCCCTCGGCCTGGAGCTGCCGGACGACCCGGGCCTTCTCCTCGGGCAGAACCTCGGCAAAGACCCGGTCGATGCCCACTTGGGCGGCAACGGCCTCGGCCGTCCGCCGGTTATCCCCGGTGACCATCACCACTTTAAGACCCATCCGGTGGAAGGCTGCCACAGCCTCCCGGGCGCCCGGCTTAAGGGTATCTGCCAGGAGCAGAACCCCGGCCGGGTGGCCGTCCACGGCCACGAAAACGACCGTCTGACCCCGGGCCTGGGCCGCCGCGAACTCGGGGCCCAGCCCGTCGGGAAGGGCGTTCCCCAGGAGCCGGTCGCTCCCCACCTGAACCCGCCGGCCGTCCACCACCGCCTCCACCCCCCAGCCGGGGCGGGCCTGGAATGAGGCCGGCTCGGGCAGATCTAGCCCCTCGGCCTCGGCCCGGCGCCGGATGGCCTGGGCCAGGGGGTGCTCGCTCCGGCGCTCGGCGGCCGCCGCCAGCCGCAAAAGTTCGGCTTCGGTCAGGCCGTCGGTGGGCCGAACGGCTACCACCTCGGGCCGGCCCACCGTCAGGGTTCCGGTCTTATCCAGGACGACGGTGGTGAGCCGGTGGGCCCGCTCCAGGGCCTCGGCATTGCGGATGAGGATGCCCAGCTCGGCCCCTTTCCCCGTCCCGACCATAATGGCCGTGGGAGTGGCCAGGCCCAGGGCGCAGGGGCAGGCGATGATAAGCACGGCAATGGCCCGCAGCAGGGCCGGGGTAAAGGCCGGCTGGGGCCCGAAGCTGAGCCAAAGGACGAAGGTCAGGGTCGCAACCCCGATGACGGCCGGCACAAACACCGCGGCCACCTGGTCCACCAGCCGCTGGATGGGGGCCTTGCTTCCCTGGGCTTCCCGCACCAGCCGGATGATGTGGGCCAGCACGGTGCCCTCGCCCACAGCGGTGGCGCGGATTACCAGGGCCCCGGCCTGGTTCACGGTGCCCCCGATGACCCGGGCGCCAGGCTCTTTTTCGACGGGCATGCTTTCGCCCGTCACCATCGACTCGTCCACCGCCGACGCGCCGTCAACGACCACCCCATCCACGGGTATTCGCTCGCCAGGCCGCACCAGGAGGAGGTCGCCCACCCGGACGGCCTCGACGGGTATCTCCTCTTCAAGGCCGTCCCGAAGGCGCCGGGCGGTCGGGGGCTGGAGGCTCATGAGCTTGCGAATGGCCGCTGACGTCTCCACCCTGGCCCGGAGCTCCAGGTATCGGCCGAGGAGGATTAGGGCGATGATGGTGGCGGAGGTGTCAAAGTAAACGTCCGGGACAAAGCCGCCGGCGGTAAACCAGCCCGGGAAGAAGGTGGCCAGGACGCTGTAAAGATAGGCGGCGCTGGTCCCCACAGCGATAAGGGTGTTCATGTCGGCCGTGCGGTGCCGCAGGGCCCCCCACGCCCCCCGGTAGAACCGCCAGCCGGCCCAGAACTGAACTGGGGTCGCCAGCACCAGCAAAAGGAGGTTAAGGACCAGGGGATTGGACCCGAAAAGGAGACCCACCGGGTAGGCGAGGGCCTCGACCACCCGGTCGACGGGGCCGATGCCCGTCACCAGGTGGTGGCGGGTGTGGGCGGCCAGCAAGCTCAGGCTGAGCGTGACCAGGGACACCGCCCCCGAGAAGACAAACCGGCGGAAAAGGTCCCGAAGTTCCGACGCCTGCTCCCGGCCCAACTCCTCGGCCCCGGTCTGGCCGAGCTCCTCAGCCCCGTAGCCGGCGGCCGCCACCGCGCCCTTAAGATCGGCTACAGTTGCGGCCCCGGGCAGGTAGTCGACGACGGCCGTCCCAGCCGCCAGGTTGACCCGGGCATCGAGGACCCCGGGTACTCGTTTTAGGGCCCGCTCGACCCGGGCCACACAGGAGGCGCAGGTCATGCCCCGGATGGTAAGCTCGATAATCTGGGTCGTTTGGGACGTATCAGCCCTCGTCACCGTTTCCCCTCCGGACATTCAAGGCGAAGATTTCGATAAGCTCCGAGGTGATCCGGTCAGAATCGCCGGCCCGGATGCCCTCGACGACGCATTTACGGAGGTGGCCGGCGAGGATGAGGCCCTCAAGGCGCTCGATAGCCCGACGGACGGCTAGGGTCTGCCGGAGGATGTCGACGCAATATTTATCCTCCTCGACCATCCGGCGAATGCCGGCGATGTGACCCTCGATGTAATTCAGACGCTTAATGGCCTCGGCCCGAACCTGCGGGTCCACCCCGTCCTCCTTTTAACCCTACCCCCGGGGGTAGGGTTTACTCAATTGGATTTTACAACGTCGCCTTCCTTCGGTCAAGTGGATGTGTAGATTCGACACATCTGGGACAAGGGGCGTCCTTTCCGGGTGCTCGGCTTTAAGATAGTCAAGGGGGCGGCCGCCAAAGGCGGCCCGGCTGGGCCAAACGATGCTCTGGGTTACCTCTGTCAAGTTTCCGGAAGGATGCCCCTTGGTATTTTTTAAGTCAAGGTTT
>PSKS01000096.1:0-5368 GCA_040289115.1 Chloroflexota bacterium | reverse complement strand
GTCCGCCACTTGCAGATCATCGGCGAGGCGGCAAGGGCATTGCCTGAGGACGTGCGCGCCATGGCGCCAGAGATCGAATGGCCCAAGATCATCGGCATGCGCAATGTCCTGGTTCACGGCTACTTCGAGATCGACACCGACATCGTCTGGGAGACGGCGACCCGCGACGTGCCGGCCCTCAAACGCAAGGTCGAACAACTCCTGCGGAGGCTGGAGGAAAAAGAGCGATGACCGACATCATTTCTGCATTTTCACTGGTGGTATCCATAGTTGCTCTATGGCGCAGTGAGAAAGCACACCGCGAAGCGAACGCTGCCCAACGACGGATTGTCGAAATCGAAGAGCAACGTGAGCGAGAAAGACGGCTAAGCGCGTTGCAGGCGTCACTGTACCCCCGGCTTAGTAGGACCGAAAGGGGAGAGCGACTTTATGTGGTTAACTCCGGCAAGGCCGAGGCCCGCAACGTTAGAGTCAAACTAGACGGAGTGCCGTTGAATGAACACCCCGTGGCTGTGCGGGGCAGTGACATACCTACGCTCATTGGAGCAAATTCTGAGGTGAGTTGCGTCTTGGCCATTACGCTTGGCAGTCCACCTCCTCCCTACGAAATAGAGATCAGATGGGATGATGATTCGGGTATGGACCGTGTCTATCGCGGTACCTTAACGTTCTGAAAGGACTGGACGAGGAGATCTGGAAGACGTTAGAGGAGTTGAGGTATGGTGGGTGAGTGGACATGGGTTCCGGTGTCCGAGGTCGCCACTGCGGTCATAGGCGGGACTCCGAGCCGCGACGTTGCTGAGTATGGGCATGGAGATATCCCGTGGGCTACAGCCAAGGATGTTGCTGCGGTTTCAGGCCGGTATCTATCTCAAGTTCAGGAGTTCATCAGCGAAGAGGGCCTAAATAACAGCGCGGCAAAGCTGATGCCCAAGGGCACTGTAGTCATAACGGCTCGCGGCACAGTTGGTGCCCTGGCCCAGCTCGGCCAAGCGATGGCGTTTAACCAGACTTGCTATGCCCTTCTCCCTGGAGATGGTCTCGACAATGACTTCCTGTTCTATGCCTTGAAGGGCACGGTAACGGAGATGCGCGCACTCACCTATGGTACCGTCTTCGAAACTATCACTACTCAGACATTCGACCACTGGATGATCCCTATCCCTCCCCTCCCCGAACAACGCGCCATTGCCCACATCCTCGGCACACTAGGCGCAAGATCGAGCTGAACCGGCGGATGAGCAAGACGCTGGGTCGGTAGGACGGGATCGTCCCACCTTGCAGCTGCAGGCGGGTCGTGTCCAGCGGGGAGGCCATGGCGGCGAGGCTTGAGGACCTAAAACCGCACGCGCTGGTGCGCGGCATCCTGCCAGACGCGCCGGTGACGGTGGTGAGCGTTCAGTGGTTCGGCTTCCACGCCGTGGAGCTGACGTACAAGGACCCCGCCGGGCGCCTTGGCGACGTCCTGCTTCTGGAGCAGGGCAGACGTGGAGCTTCGACGGCGCACTTTGACCTCGTTAACTGCCACCCCTGTCTGGTTTCTTGCCTTTTATGAAAGGACTCATTTGCGCTACCTTAGTCCAGTCCCCCTACGTGCATTGGTTCGGCTACAATGAAGCCAAGCAGGAAATGCTTAAGACATTCAAACACCGCCTCTGGGTGTTCGCTAAACAAAGCAGCTCATGCATCTTCCTTGCCCTGGCAAGCCACCGACTTAAGTCGGGGGTGGCTGACGGATGGGACGGCACTACCGGCGACTCCGATGGGTTCAGGAGGGACCACGGAACGGGAGGAGCCCAACAGTGAGCACGCTGGCGATCTCCGTGAACGACCGGATCGTACTTCGTGACCGCCCGTGGATCGTGCGCCAGGTCGTAGAAGTGGAAGGCAACCGGCAGCTGTTGAAGCTAGAGGCCCTGGACGGCGATGAACCGGCCTCATTGGAGGTAGCGGTGCCGCCGGAAGAGCCGCATTTGCTTTCGGTGGAGACACCGGCCTTCGACCTTGCGCAATTGGATTCGCTGGCGGCCTGGGCCAACGCCCACCGGATTCTCGCCGCCACGCTTGTTCAAAACACGGGGGTGGTCTCAGGGGCCCGCTTTGGACGGGTCACGCTGGAGGCCTACCAGCTGGCTCCGGCGCTTCGGCTCATTGGCAAGCCGCGCCCGAGCCTGCTTATCGCCGATGACGTGGGCCTGGGCAAGACCATCGAGGCGGGGCTGGCGATGCTGGAGCTGATGGCCCGCGGGCGGGTGCGCCGGGTGCTGGTGGTTGTGCCCCCTGGGCTGATGGAGCAATGGCGACAGGAGCTTTGGGACAAGTTCGGCCTTGAGTTTCGCATCATCGGGAACGCCTCCGACCTCGCCGGTGTTCAGGAGTCCCTGCCCGCCGGGGTGAGCCCCTGGGATGCCCTGCCCCGGGTGATCACCTCGATGGACTACCTGAAGAAGGAGACCGTGCGGGGCCGCGCCCTGCGCAAGCGCTGGGACCTGGTGATCGTGGACGAGGCCCACGCCCTGGCCAAGTCGGGTACGCCACAGAACCCCTACCGGACCCAGCGCACGCGGCTGGGGCTGGCCCTGCGGGAGGCGTCCCGGAGCCTTTTACTGCTCACGGCCACGCCCCATAACGGCTACGCCCACGCTTTTCGCTCGCTTCTGGAACTCGTTGAGCCGACCCTGGCCACGTTTAAGGGTTCCCAGGAGGATCTCGGCCGTCGGGTGGGGACCGCCATGATCCGGCGGATGAAGTCCCAGATCCGCCGCCGTGTGGGCGGCAGGGAGGAGCCGGTTTTCCCGTCGCGCATCGTAGAGGGATTGCCCGTGCGCCTTGAGGGCGCGGAGCGGGAACTCCTTCAGGAAGTCTCGACGTACTGCTCCAGGACCATCCGGCAGGCCAGGGGAACCGAGGACGAGGAGCTCGTGGGATTTGCCATGCAGATCGTTAAGAAGCGGGCGTTGTCATCCCGTAAAGCCCTCCTGCAAACCATCGAGCATCGCCTTGAGGCCCTGGAACGGGAAGAGGCTCGCGAGGAACCACCCCAACCCGCGGAGCTGCGAGACTTTCAGGCCGATCTGCCGCTGACCGAAGCCCAGAGCGAGCGCACCGCCCGTCGGATCCTGCGCTCGGCCATTCCCAAGGATGAGCATCGGCGTCGCGCCGAGGTGCAAGCACTCAAACGTATCCGGACCTTGCTCAGGAAGCTGGGGGATCGCGACCCCAAAATCGAGGCCCTGGTTTCCGAACTCAAGCGGATATTTGCTGAAGACCCCTCCGAGAAGGTCATCGTCTTCACCGAATACCGGGACACCTTGGACGCGATCCGCACCCGCCTGGATGCCGATCCGGACCTTCAGGGGCGCTATGTGGTGCTCCATGGTGGCCTTACCCGCCGCGAGCGCCTTCGCCGGCAAGACCGGTTTGCGAAGCCCGAAACCCGGATCCTCCTGGTCACCGACGCGGCCAGCGAAGGCCTCAACCTGCAGCAGTACTGCCGGCGCGTCATTCACGTGGAACTGCCCTGGAACCCAAACCGGCTTGAGCAGCGCAACGGCCGCGTGGACCGCTACGGGCAGACGCGACCGCCCATCATCCGGTACCTCTACTACCCCGACAGCCCGGAGGACGACGTTCTCTCAAAGCTCGTGGCGAAGATCGAACAGATGACCCGGGACTACGTCTCAACCCCCGACATCCTCGGGGTGATCCAAGGGGCGGAGGCCATCCAGGAAGGCCTCACTTCCCTGGACGCTAAGGCCCCGGACGTCGGCGCCAGAAAGGAAAGCCTGGTCCGGCTCTTCGAGGACCGCACGCAGGAGTTTGTGCGGGAACTCCAGCCCCTCCTCTTGACTAGCCGGCAGGGTGACGTGGACTTCTACACCGCCGAGCCGCTGCTCTCCGACGACCGGATGCTGGAGGAGGTTGTCCTGGCGATTCTCGACCCTAGCGCCGTAGGGCCGGTAGACGGCCTGGAAGGGATCTACCGAATCGAGGTGCCATTCAAATGGCTTAGACGTCCTGGGGTTAGCAGGAGCTGGACCCCCTCCCCCCGGTAGGGCCATGGTGGGGGTATATTGCTAAAATAAAGCAGGCCTGATGGGCAAGTCTGCTTAAAGAGACCCGGTCTGGAGGTGACACGTTGGTGCAGATCTGGCTGATGGCCTGGCCCGATTTTGATGAGGCCCGACGGCGGACGGACCTGGGGATCATCCCCACCGGTGCGGTGGAGGCCTACGGCCCTCACCTTCCCCTCGGCGCCGACGCCCTCGTGGCCGAAGCCGTCGCCCGCCTGGTGGGGGAGCACACGGGCGGCCTAGTGGCTCCCGTCATACCGGTTGGGGAATCGCGGGCGCTGGCCGAGTTTCCCGGAACCCTCACCGTCCCGGCCCCGGCCTTCAGGGCGTATTTGGGGGCCATCGCCCGCAGCCTCATCGGCTGGGGCCTGCGCCGCCTGCTCTTTATAAACACCCATGCCGGCAACGTGCCCATCATCAACGACCTGATGGCCGAACTGGCCGCCGACGCCGGCGTCCGCTGCGCCCAAGTGGACTGGTGGCGCTTCATCCAGCCCCTGGCCGCCGACCTGGTCCGGGACCCGGCCTATCCCTTCGGCCACGCCGGCGAGGTGGGTACCAGTGTCCTGCTTTACCTTTACCCCGACCTGGTCCGGGCCGAGCGCCTTTCGGCCCACAATCCCCCGGCCGACCCCTTCCCCGAGGTGCTGCGGCCCCGCAGCTACCGGGCTCAAGCCCCTGATGCGCTGGTGGGGGACGCCCGGCTGGGCAGCCGGGAACAGGGCGGAGAGATCGTCCGCCGGGCAGTGGCCCGCATCGTCGCCTACGTCCAGAGCCCCGAATTCGGCACCTGACGGCCCGGCCCTTCCTCACCGGTGTACTCGTGCTCGCCGACGAGAGGCCTCCCTTCGGCGAAGCGGGAGGCTCGGAAGGGGCTTATATCCACGTATTGGGGTCGACCCAGCGCCGCCCACTCCGCCAGGGCCCGGCCGATGGCTGGCGCCGTCTTGAAGCTGGTTCCATTATCGGCGGTGAAGAAATAAAGGCCTTCCACCTCCGGGTGCCGGTCGATGACGGGCTTGCCGTCCGGTGACGTTGTTACTACTCCGGCCCAGCCGCCCTGAACCCGGGCAAAGCCGACGGCGGGGAAACGGCGGGCGATGCGCTGGCGGGTAAGCTCCAGGAACTCCGGGTCTGCCGTCTCTGGAAAAGCTTCCGGGTCCGAGACGGGCTCCCGGTAAGACCGGACGGCCCCCACCGTGACCTCTAGGTTGGACCCGTCCGGCCGGAACCAGACCCTGTTCGGCCCATCGATGCAGACCGGGTGGGGTCCGGCCAGACCTGCCGGCCGGCGG
>PSKS01000019.1:0-36648 GCA_040289115.1 Chloroflexota bacterium | reverse complement strand
GGAGCTCGCGGACCTCGAGCTCGACGAGATCCAAGAGCTCGGGGTCGTCGACGGCGTCGACCTTGTTGAGGAAGACGACGATGTACGGGACCTCGACCTGGCGGGCCAGGAGGATGTGCTCCCGGGTCTGGGGCATCGGCCCGTCGGTCGCGGCGACGACCAGGATCGCGCCGTCCATCTGGGCCGCCCCGGTGATCATGTTCTTGATGTAGTCGGCGTGGCCCGGGCAGTCGACGTGGGCGTAGTGACGGCGGTCGGTCTCGTATTCGACGTGGGCGATGGCGATCGTGATCCCCCGCTCCCGCTCCTCGGGGGCGTTGTCGATCGTCTCGAAGGTCCGGTACTCGGCCTCGCCCTTGAGGGCGAGGTACTTCGTGATCGCCGCGGTGAGGCTCGTCTTGCCGTGGTCGATGTGGCCGATCGTCCCGACGTTGACGTGCGGCTTCGTGCGCTCGAACTTCTTCTTGGCCATGATGTCTTCTTCGCTCCTACAGCTCCCGGCGTCCGGGGACGACCGGCTCCTTAGACCCGACTTCGCGCCACGAGCTCCTGGGCGATGTTGCCCGGAACCTCGGCGTAGTGACTCAGCTCCATGGAATAGCTCGCCCGGCCCTGGGTAAGGGACCGCAGGTCGGTGGCGTAGCCGAACATCTCGGCCAGGGGCACCAGGGCCCGGATCACCTGGGTGCCGTCCCGGGCCTCGATGCCCAGGATGTGGCCCCGCCTGGCCGTCAGGTTGCCCACCACATCCCCCAGGAACTCCTCGGGAATGGTGACCTCCACCCGCATGATGGGCTCCAGCAGGATAGGTTTGGCCCGCTGGACCGCATTCTTAAAGCCGATCTGGGCCGCCATCTTAAAGGCAAACTCTGAAGAGTCCACCTCGTGGTAGCTACCGTCGAAGAGGATGACCCGGATGTCAACCATGGGATAGCCGGCTAGAATCCCGGTCTCCATGGCCTCCCGGACCCCGGCTTCCACTGCCGGGATGAACTCCTTCGGAATCACCCCGCCGACGATCTTGTTAACGAACTCAAAGCCCGACCCCCTCGGCAGGGGCTCCAGCCGGAGCCAGACGTGGCCGTACTGGCCACGGCCGCCCGTCTGCCGGATGAAGCGGCCCTCTGCCTCGGCCGGAACGGTGATGGTCTCCCGGTAGGCCACCTGGGGCCGGCCGACCTTGGCCCCAACCTTGTACTCACGCGTCATCCGGTCCACCAGCACTTCCAGGTGCAGCTCGCCCATGCCCCAGATGAGGGTCTGGCCCGTTTCCGGGTCCACCCGAACCCGGAAGGTGGGGTCCTCTTCGGCGAGTCGGGCCAGGGCAATAGAAAGCCGGTCCTGGTCGGCCTTGGTCTTCGGCTCGATGGCCACCGAAATTACCGGCTCCGGGAACTTCGGCGGCTCCAGCAGGATGGGAGCGACGGGGTCGGCCAGGGTGTCACCGGTAGACGTCTCCCGCAGCCCCACGGCCGCAGCAATGCCTCCCGCGTAAACCTCGCTTATCTCTTCCCGGTAATTGGCGTGCATTTGGAGGAGCCGGCCGATGCGTTCCCGAACCCCCTTGGTAACGTTGAGCAGCTGCTGGCCCGAAGTCAAAACCCCCGAATAGACCCGGATATATACCAGCCGGCCGACGTATTCGTCCACCATTACCTTAAAGGCCAAGGCGGCCACCGGCTCGTCGTCGCTGGGCCTTCGGGAGATCGTCGCGCCGGTGTTAGGGTCGGTGCCCTGCACCGGGGGCATATCGGCCGGCGAGGGCAGGTAGTCGACGATGGCGTCCAGCAGGGGCTGAACCCCCTTGTTCCGGAGGGCACTTCCGGCCAGCACCGGCACCAGCTGGCCGCTGATGGTTGCCCGCCGCAGGGCGGCCTTGACCTCGGCCGGGGTTATCGGCTCGCCCTCCAGATACTTGGTAAGGAGGGCCTCGTCGGTCTCAACGATGGCTTCCAGCATCTCTTCCCGGCGGCGGGCCACCTCAGCGGCATGCTCCGGCGGGATCTCGGTGATCTGCGGGGCTGTGCCCAGCTCGTCGGTGTAGACGATGGCCTTCTCTTCGATCAGGTCGATAACCCCGGTAAAGTTACCCTCGACGCCGAGGGGCACCTGAATGGGAACCGCCCGGGCCTTAAGTCGGTCTCGGACCATTTGGACGGTGCGCCAGAAGTTCGCCCCGGTTCGGTCCATCTTGTTCACGAAGCAGATCCGGGGCACCCGGTACTTGTCGGCCTGCCGCCAAACGGTCTCCGACTGGGGCTGAACCCCGGCCACGGCATCGAGGACGACAACACCCCCATCCAGGACACGTAGGCTGCGCTCCACCTCGACGGTGAAGTCCACGTGCCCGGGGGTGTCAATAATATTTATCTGGTGGTCACGCCAGAAGCAGGTCGTGGCCGCGGCCGTGATGGTGATGCCGCGCTCCCGCTCCTGCTCCATCCAGTCCATGACCGCCGTGCCCTCATCGACACTGCCGAGCTTGTAAGTCCGGCCCGTGTAGAAAAGGATGCGCTCGGTGGTTGTCGTCTTGCCAGCGTCGATGTGGGCGATGATGCCGATGTTTCGTACTCGTTCAATGGGAACAGGTCTAGGCATGGTTTACCACCGGTAATGGGCGAAGGCCCGGTTCGCCTCGGCCATCTTGTGCAGGTCGTCCCGACGCTTGATGGTTGCCCCCGTGCCCCGGGCCGCATCCATAAGCTCAGCCGCCAGCTTCTCGACCATCGTCTTACCCGAGCGGTTTCGGGCCGACTCGATGAGCCAGCGCATGGCCAGGCTGACCCGGCGCTCGGGGCGAACCTCGATGGGCACCTGGTAAGTGGCGCCCCCAACCCGGCGGGGCCGCACCTCGAGGACAGGCATGGCGTTGCGGACGGCCTGCTCAAAGACCTCCACCGGGTTGCGCCCCGTCTGGCGCTGGATAATGTCAAAAGCGCCGTAGACGATCTTCTCGGCGACCGTCTTTTTACCCTGACGCATGACTTTGTTTATAAACTTCTGGACCCAAACGTTCCCGTATTTTGGGTCGGGCGGAATAGGTCGCCGCTCGACCTTGCCACGTCGCGGCATATCGGACCTCCACACATAATAAGCCCCGGGCGCACCTTCCCGGGACCTAACGGTCTGCGGACTAGGTTCTTACCCGCCGGCCAAGCTTTCGGCCGCCGGGAAAAGGGGAAGAGCCGAGGCCCGGCCTTAGGACTTCGGCCGCTTGGCCCCGTACTTGCTGCGGCCCTGGCGGCGGTTCTTAACCCCGGCGCAGTCGAGGGCACCCCGGATTATGTGGTACCGGACGCCCGGTAGGTCTTTCACCCGGCCGCCCCGCACCAGCACCACCGAGTGCTCCTGCAGGTTGTGCCCCTCGCCCGGGATGTAAGCTGTCACCTCAAGGCCGTTGCTCAGCCGAACCCGGGCGATCTTCCGGAGCGCGGAGTTGGGCTTCTTCGGGGTCATGGTTCGCACCTGAATGCACACTCCCCGCTTCTGCGGCGAACCCGGCCCCGGAATTAGCTCCCGCTTGAGGGAGTTGTAGTAATACCGCAAGGCCGGAGCCTTCGGCTTCTTCCGAAGCTTAGTGCGCCCTTTTCGGACAAGCTGATTTACCGTCGGCAAATCTAAACAACCCCTCCTTTTCTGCCTCGCTACCAACCACAGTGATAGGCCGAAAAACCGGGCGGTACTGAACCTGCCCGCCGGTGCGGACCGTTATCAGCCCCCGGTTTTCCGACCTACCAGAACCTGTCGTTGGGCCTAACCGACGTCCAACTGGAAATTTAACATTCAGCTGGAAGCCGTGTCAAGTCCGGGCAAAAGCGGCCCCCCCTCACCCTCAAATCCCCCAAAGGGCTCCCCAAGGGCCAGCCGCTCCTCGGCCTGCCGGAGTCGGGCCAACTGCCGGGCCCGGAACCCGGTTCCGGCCGGAATGAGCCGTCCGATGATCACGTTCTCCTTAAGACCGATCAGCCGGTCGACCGCGCCCTTAACTGCCGCCTCGGTGAGCACCCGGGTCGTCTCCTGGAAGGAGGCCGCCGCAAGCCAAGAGTCGGTGGTGAGCGACGCCTTGGTTATGCCCAGCAGCACCGTCTTGGCCGTGGCCGGTTCGCCCCCCTCGGCCAGGACCCGGGCGTTTATCTCCTCGTAGGCGAACCGGTCCACCAGCTCCCCGGGCAGCAGGTCGGTGTCCCCCGGCGACTCCACCTGCACCTTGCGCAGCATCTGCCGGACGATGACCTCGATGTGCTTGTCGTTGATGTTGACGCCCTGCTGCCGGTAAACTTTCTGAATCTCCCGGACCAGGTAGAGCTGGACGGCCTCCCGACCCTGGATCCGCAAAATATCCTGGGGCCGAACGACCCCATCGGTGAGCTGGTCCCCGGCCTTGACCCGCTGGCCCGGCTCGACCCGGACCATTTGCTGGGCCGGGATCTCGTACTCCCGTTCGTCCCGTTCCTCGTGATGGATCACCACCATCCCGTCGAGCACCCGAACCGTCCCGTCCACCGGGGCGTAGAGGACGGCATCGGGCAGGGCCGGGAGCGTCTCCTCCCCCACATCCCGGCGCCGGGCCACCACCGCGTTGACGGGCACGTAGTCGCCGTCGGAGACTGCAAGCTCAAAGTCGGGCGGGATGGTGAGCTCATAGGGGTAAACTTCCGAGCTTATAATCTTCAGCTTACGGACACCGCCAGGCTCTTCGATGATGTCCACCACCCCGTCGATCTCGGCCACCACCGCCGGGTTCTTGGGGGTTCGGGCCTCAAAAAGCTCCTCAACCCGGGGCAGACCGGTGGTAATGTCCTGCTGGGCGATGCCACCGGTGTGGAAAGTCCGCATCGTAAGCTGTGTTCCCGGTTCCCCAATAGACTGGGCGGCGATGATGCCCACCGCCTCCCCTAGCTCCACCAGCCGGCGCCGGGCCAGGTCCCGGCCGTAGCAGTAGCGACACAGGCCGTAGCGAGCCTGGCAGGTGAGGGGTGACCGGACGTAGACTTGGGTTATGCCCGCCCGGCTGACCCTTTCGACGGCCTCCTCGTCGATCTCCTGGTTAGCCTCCACCAACACCTCCCCCGTTTCGGGGTGCTGGATAGGCAGGGCAGCGTAGCGGCCCAGGATCCGCTCGCTGAAAGGCACCAGCATCTCATCCTCGGGCGTCTGGGTTATCCAGATGCCCAGGTTCGTGCCGCAGTCCTCCTCTCGGACGATGATGTCCTGGGCCACGTCCACCAGCCGACGGGTAAGGTAACCCGAGTCGGCCGTTCGGAGGGCCGTATCGGCCAGGCCCTTGCGGGCGCCGTGGGTGGAGATGAAGTACTCCAGGACGCTCAGGCCTTCCCGGAAGTTGGAGATGATGGGTAGGTCGATGATCCGGCCCGTCGGGTCGCTCATCAGGCCCCGCATCCCGCCCATCTGCCGGATCTGGGCGATGTTACCTTTGGCCCCAGAGGTGGCCATCATGTAGACCGAGGTCCACTTGTCCATCTGCGCCTCGATCCTTCGGGTTATCTCCTCGGTAGCCTCCTCCCAGATCCGGATTGACTCCTCGTACCGCTCCTGGTCGGTAATCAGACCCCGGCGGTAAAGGGCCTCCAGCTTCTGGATGTTCTCCTCGGCCTTTTTGATGATCTCCGACTTCTCCTTGGGGATCCGGACGTCGGCCACGGCGATGCTTATGCCCGCCTGGGTGGCTAGCCGGAACCCAAGGGCCTTAAGCTCGTCCAGCATCTGGGCCGTCCGGTCGTTCCCCAGCACCCGGTAGCAGTCGGCCACCAGCTGCCTGAGGGCCTTCTTGTCCATCTCCTCATTGCGGAACCGCAGCTCCGGCGGCAGTACCTCGTTGAAGATGATGCGGCCCACTGTGGTCTTAAAGATGGGCTTACCGGGGCCCTCCCGAACGTAGATTTCAGCGTGGAGGTCGAGCTCGCCCAGCATGTAGGCCAGCTTCGCCTCGTCGAAGTCAGAGAAGAACCGGCCGGCCCCCTTCCCTTCCGGCTTGGCCAAAGTCAAGTAGTAGCACCCAAGTACCATATCCAGGGTCGGGGCGGCTATCGGCTCCCCCGAGCTGGGCGAGAGCAGGTTCTTCGACGAGAGCATCACCTCCCGGGCCTCCTCCACCGCCTTCTTCGAGAGGGGCACGTGGACGGCCATCTGGTCGCCGTCGAAGTCGGCGTTGAAGGCCGTGCATACCAGCGGGTGAACCTTGATGGCGCTGCCCTCAACCAGGACGGGCTCGAAAGCCTGAATCCCCAGCCGGTGGAGGGTCGGGGCCCGGTTGAGCAGGACCGGCCGGGTCTTGATCACCTCTTCGAGGACGTCCCAGACCTCCGGCTTGACCCGCTCCACGATCCGCTTTGCGCTCTTGATATTGTGGGCGTAGCCGTGCTCCACCAGCTTGTGCATCACGAAGGGCTTGAAGAGCTCCAGGGCCATGCGCTTGGGCAGACCGCACTGGTGGAGCTTAAGCTCCGGTCCTACCACGATGACCGAGCGGCCGGAGTAATCCACCCGCTTGCCCAGCAGGTTCTGGCGGAACCGGCCCTGCTTGCCCCGAAGCATGTCCGAAAGGGATTTGAGCTTATGCTGGCCGGCGCCCGCCACCGCCCGGCCCCGGCGGCCGTTATCGATCAGAGAATCCACGGCCTCCTGCAGCATCCGCTTCTCGTTGCGGATGATGATCTCTGGGGCCCCCAGCTCCATCAGCCGCTTGAGCCGATTATTGCGGTTTATAACCCGCCGATAGAGGTCATTGAGGTCCGAGGTGGCAAACCGGCCACCGTCCAGCTGGACCATGGGCCGCAGGTCGGGCGGCAGCACCGGCAGGACCGTCAGGATCATCCATTCCGGCCTGTTACCGCTCTGACGGAAGGCTTCCACAACCCGGAGGCGCTTGGTGGCCTTCTTGCGGCGCTGGCCCGAGGAAGAATTTATCTCCTGCCGAAGCTCCTCCCGAAGGCGGTCCAGGTCGAGGCGCCGGACGATCTCCAGAATCGCCTCCGCCCCCATCCCGGCCCGGAAGAGGTCGCCGTATTTCTCCAGAAACTCGGCGTACTCCATCTCGGTGAGAAGCTCCCGGGGCCGCAGGCGGCGCAACTCATCTTCCTTGTCGGCCAACCGCTCTTCGAGTTCGGCCCGGGCGGCCTCAAACCTGGCCTGAAGCTCCCCCAGGCGACGTCCGGCCTCCTGAAGGACCTGCTCCACCCCGGCCTCATAGAGGGCCCGATATCGCTCTAGGTCCTGGCGATACTCGTCGGCCGCCCGCTCCAGCTCCCGCCGGTAGGCGTCGGCCAGCTCCGCAAGGTGGGACTCACTTACCGACTCCCCAGCCCCCACCAGGGCCTGCCCCCGGAAAGAGACTGCCGCCGGGGCCGGCCTGCCCAGGCCTTCCCGGAGGAGATCCCGGGCCGCCGCAAACTCGGCCTCGAGGATCCTAACCGTTTCGTCCCGGCGGCGCTCGGCCTCGGCGTTGTTGGCCTCCAATTCGGCCGCCAGCCGGTTAAGCTCGGCATCCCGCCAGGCGTTCACCTCGGCCTCGGCCGCCGCCAGCTCCTGGCGCCGGGCCTCGAGGGCCTGGTCGAACTCGGCCCGGATCTTGGCCAGCAAGTCGGCTTTCCGCTCCTCGTCTACTTCTATGATAATGTACTGGGCGAAGTAGAGCACCCGTTCCAGGCTGCGGGGCGAAATATCCAAAAGCAGGCCAAGCCGGCTCGGGGTGCCCTTAAAGAACCAGAGGTGGGCCACCGGCGCGGCCAGCATGATGTGGCCCATCCGCTCCCGCCGAACCTTGGAGCGGGTGACCTCCACCCCGCACCGTTCGCAAACGATGCCCTTGTGCTTTGCCCGCTTGTACTTGCCGCAGTAGCACTCAAAATCCTTGGTCGGCCCGAAGATTCGCTCGTCGAAAAGGCCGTCCTTTTCCGGTTTGAGGGTACGGTAGTTAATAGTCTCGGGCTTCGTGACCTCCCCGTACGACCACGAAAGGATCTGCTCGGGCGAGGCCAAGGAAATTCTTATAGCGTTAAAATCATTAACTTCCAGCATCGCCATCGGGCTAGCCCTCCATCAGGTCCGAGGTCTCGATGCCACTGATGTTTATCCCCAGCTCCCGAAGAATCCGCTCCTCGTCCACTTCCGGCGCCCCGAACTCGGTGATGGCCACCGGCTGCTCCTCCTCGTTGAGCACCTCGACGGCGAGGGCCAAGCTCTGGAGCTCCTTGACCAGAACCTTAAACGACTCGGGCACGTGGGGGTGGGCGATATCCTCGCCCTTTACGATGGCCTCGTAGGTCTTGACCCGCCCCACCACGTCGTCCGACTTGACGGTGAGCATCTCCTGCAGGGTGTAGGCCGCCCCGTAGGCCTCCAGGGCCCAGACCTCCATCTCCCCGAAGCGCTGGCCGCCGAACTGGGCCTTTCCGCCCAGGGGCTGCTGGGTGATGAGGGAGTAGGGCCCGGTGGAGCGGGCGTGGATCTTGTCTTCGACCAGATGCACCAGCTTCATCATGTAGATGTACCCCACCGTGACCGGCTGGTCGAAGGGCTCCCCCGTCCGGCCGTCCCGGAGCACCTGCTTCCCGTGGATGGGAATAGGCTTGCCCGTCTCCCGGGCCACTTGTTCGGCCTTCTCCAGCAGGGCCTCGTAGGTCTGCCCCGGCTCGATGGGGTCCCGCCCCAGCTCGGCCAGCCGCTCGTTGAGCCAGAGTTCCAGGCAGACCCGGCGAGCCTCCCCGACGACCCGGTCGTCGAAGAGGCGCTCACCGTCGTAGCCAAGGCCGTTGAGCCAGGCCTTGGCCCGAGCCTTGTAGCCCTCGACCTCTTCCAGGGAGCGGGCGTCCAGCACCGGCACCGTCCGGCCCAAAGCCCGGGCCATGAACCAGGTCCGGGCCAGGGCGTCTTCAATCTCGGCCTCGGAGGCTCCGTCGAAGACCGGGGTTATCGCCCGGAACCCCAGGGCCTTGGCTGCCCAACCAAGATGAGTCTCCAGCACCTGCCCGAGGTTCATCCGGGAAGGTACCCCGATGGGGTTTAAGATGATGTCCACCGGGGTCCCGTCCTCCAGGAAGGGCATGTCTTCTTCCGGTAGGATGATGGCCACCACCCCCTTGTTCCCGTGGCGGCCGGCCATCTTATCCCCCTCGGCGATCTTCCGCCGCTGGGCGATGCTGACCCGCACCAGCTTATTCACCCCGGCCGGAAGCTCGTCGTGCTGCTCCCGGCTGAAGACCCTCACGTCGATGACTTTGCCGTACTCGCCGTGGGGCACCCGCAGGGAGGTATCCTTGACGTCCCGGGCCTTCTCCCCGAAGATGGCCCGAAGCAGCTTCTCCTCCGGGGTGAGCTCCGTCTCACCCTTGGGGGTAACCTTGCCCACGAGGATATCCCCCGGCTGGACCTCGGCGCCGATGCGGATGATGCCGTTCTCATCCAGGTCCCGCAGGCTCTCCTCCCCGACGTTGGGAATGTCCCGGGTTATCTCCTCGGGCCCGAGCTTGGTATCCCGGGCCTCGACCTCATGCTCCTCAATGTGGACAGAGGTGTAAACGTCATCCCGGACCAGCCGCTCGCTGATAACGATGGCGTCCTCGAAGTTTCCGCCCTCCCAGCTCATAAAGGCCACCAGCACGTTCTGCCCAAGGGCCAGCTCGCCCTGGTCCGTCGACGACGAGTCGGCCAGCACCTGCCCCTTCCGCACCCGTTCGCCTTTGGTAACGATGGGCCGCTGGTTGATGCAGGTGGCCTGGTTAGACCGGTAAAACTTATTGAGGGCATAGATGTGTTCCCGACCATCGTCGTCTACGACCTTAATCATGTGGCCGGTGACGCTGACGACCGTCCCATCGGTGTCGGCGGTGATCACCTGCCCGCTGTCCCTGGCCGCCGGGCCTTCCATCCCCGTGGCGATAATGGGCGCCTGCGGCCGAACTAGGGGGACCGCCTGTCGCTGCATGTTCGAGCCCATCAGGGCCCGGTTGGCGTCGTCGTGCTCCAGGAAGGGGATCAGGGACGCCGAGACTGAAACGATCTGCTTCGGCGAAACGTCCACGTAGTCGATGCGCTCGGGCGGCTGCCGGGAGAGGGTTGGGCCGTGACGGACCTCGATCCGGCTCTCCAGGAAGTGGCCCCGCTCGTCCAGGGCCACGTTGGCCTGGGCGATATAATAGCGCTCCTCTTGGTCCGCCGTCAGATACTCCACCTCGTTGCTGACAAAGGGCCGGACCCGGACTCGCTCGATGGGGAGCCGGCTGATGCGAGTGGCCAGCTCCCGGTCCACCTCGGTGCCGGCCGGGGCCAGTTCCTGCCCGTTCTCGTCGTAGATGGGCTCCCGCAGGATCCGGCCCACCAGGTCCTCAACCCGGTTAGGGACCTCGTGCTTCACCCGGCGGTACGGCGTCTCCAGAAAGCCGTACTCGTTGACCCGGGCGTAGGTGGCCATGGAGGTTATAAGGCCGATGTTGGGGCCTTCGGGCGTCTCCACCGGGCAGATCCGGCCGTAGTGGGAGTGGTGGACGTCTCGGACCTCGAAGCCGGCCCGCTCCCGGGAGAGGCCCCCCGGACCCAGGGCCGAGAGCCGCCGCTTGTGGGTAAGTTCTGCCAGGGGGTTGGTCTGGTCCATAAACTGCGAAAGCTGGGAGCTGCCGAAGAACTCCTTGATGGCGGCGGTGACCGGCCGGATGTTGACCAGGGCGCTGGGGGTTGCCTCCTCCGGAGGCGTGATGGTCATCCGCTCCCGGACGACCCGCTCCATCCGGAGCAGGCCGACCCGGAACTGGTTCTGGATGAGCTCACCCACCGTGCGGACCCGCCGGTTGCCCAGGTGGTCCACGTCGTCCGGCCGCTCCTCGGAGAGGAGGCCGCCACACCGGTCGCACCGGCCGGGGGTAGCGGGGGGGTTCACCCGGGTGTAGTAGGCCAGGTGGCACCGGGGACAGTACTGCGGCCCCAGGTCGTAGTTGTTAAGCAGGATGATCCGCCGGACCATCTCCACCAGGTCCTCGGCGGTAAGGGCCTTGCGGCCCGGGTCGACACCGATTTCGAGCCGCCGGTTCAGCTTGTACCGGCCCACCCGGCCCAGGTCGTACCGGCGGGGGTTAAAGTAGAGGGCATCCAGCATCTGCCGGGCGGCATATTCGTTGGGCGGGTCCCCGGGACGCATCCGCCGGTGGAAGTCCTCAAGGGCCGCCTTCTGGCCCTCCCCGGAGCGGTCACGGGTCAGGGCATTCTTGACCGGGTCCCGGGCCAGGGTGGTCCGCAGCCAGGAGAACTCCGGGTTGGTGTCGACCCCCTCAAAGAGCTCAAAGAGCTCCTCGTCGCTTCCGAAACCGACGGCCCGCAGGAAGGTAGTTACCGGCAGCTTCTTCTTGCGGTCGATTCGGGCCGAAATTCCCGTCCGGGGGCTGCTTTCGAACTCCAGCCAGGCGCCCCGATTGGGGACCACCTTACCGAAGCAAAGCCTTCGGCCCGAAATTGGGTCGGGCTCGAGGCTCAAATAAACCCCCGGCGACCGGATGAGCTGGCTTACGACGACCCGCTCCGCCCCGTTGATGATAAAGGTGCCCGTGGAGGTCATCAGGGGGAAGTCGCCCATGAACACCTTCTGCTTGCGCTCAACCTTAGTCCCGTCCTCCCCCCGCACCACAAGGGTAACCTCCACCCGCAAGGGGGCGGCGTAGGTGACATCCCGCTCCCGGGCTTCCCACTCGGTGTACTGGGGCTTGCCGAACTCGTAGTCGCCGAAATAGAGGGCCATGCGCCGCCCGGTGAAATCCTCAATGGGGGAGACCTCATCCAGGACCTCCCGCAGGCCCTCCTCTATAAACCAGCGGAACGACTTAAGCTGAACCTCAATAAGGTTGGGCAGAGGCAGTATATCTGGGATTCGGGCGTAAGACCTCTGGGGCAGCCTCAAGCTGTCAGTCGAACTTCCACGGAAAACCAGAGACATAAGCAAACACTCCCCCGGTCAGAAAAATTTACCGGCACTTATACCCTTGAACGGGGAATCGGCGTCATTCCAAAGAGGGCACGTTAAGGGTGAAACAAGCCGCAGATCACACTCAACCAGGTTAAACTATACCACGGCCCCCTGAGGCTGTCAAGGTCAGGGGCCCGGCCAGCCGATTTAGGACTTCGGACCACCTCCCAGCTGGGCTGCATTAGCGGGCAATATTTATTATAACACGGCCGCCGGTTTTTCTGACCAGCCCGCCGTCCCGCTTTTGTCCCCCTGCTCCAGCTGGGCCTATACTCTAAAAAAGTGCGCCGGAAGGTGAAGCCGCCATGACCTTCGATGAGCGTCCCATCCTGACCCGGGAGGAAGCCCTCAAAATCCTTGACGAGCTCATAAAGAGCCCCAATATCAAAAAACACCTCCTGGCCGTCGAGGCTTTCATGCGTCGCCTCGCCCGCCACTTCGGCGAGGACGAGGCGGAATGGGGCCTTACAGGCCTCCTCCACGACGCCGACTATGAGGTGACCGAAAAGGACCTGAGCCGTCACACCGAAATCACCGCCGAGCGGCTGCGCCAGTATGCCGGCACCGAAAGGATCATCCGGGCGATCCTGGCCCACAACCACAAGGCCCCGATGGACACCACCATGGCCAAGGCGCTCTACGCCTGCGACAACCTGACGGGTCTCATCGTGGCCTGCGCCCTGGTCCACCCCGAGAAGCGGCTTGAGCCCCTGACGGTGGACTTCATCCTGCGCCGTTTTAAAGAAAAGTCCTTCGCCCGGGGCGCCAGCCGGGAAGAGATCTTGACCTGCGAATCCAACCTGGGCATCCCCCTGCCCGAGTTCATCGGCCTGGGTCTGGAGGCGATGAAGGGGGTCGCCGCCGAGCTGGGGCTTTAAAGGGCCGGAGGGCAAGCCATCCCAGGTAGAAAAACACCCCCAGGTTCCCAGCAGCATTGACCAGGCCGAGGGCGGGCCGGACGGCCTCCGGGACCAGGTTAAGTACTGGGTCGGCGATTACCAGGTTGGCCAGGTAGGTCAGGCTCACCAACCCGAAGGCCAGGGTTAAGGGTCTGCCCGAAGGCGCCACCGGGGCTAGCAGGGCGGGAACGAAAAAGAGGTGGTTTTCATGGACCTGGGTTGCCAGCATAAAAAAGCCGAGGCCCGTAAAGGCCCCCAGGAGGTAAAGCCTTACCGGGTCGGGCCGCCGCCCCAGCCCCAGAATTCCGGCACCCACGGCCCCCAAAGTGAGCCCCAACCCCACCCCCCGGTAGGAAACTGGACCTACAAAAGGGGCCGTATCCGGCACGGCCAGCCCTTGGCCCAGGGTGAGCAGCCACCAGAGATTGTGGGCGTTGGCTGAAACCACCGGCATGACGCTGGTCGTCTGAGCCGGCAGGGTGAGCAGCTCCCCAAACGTTCCCCCCAGGATGAAGGGCAGGGTCAAGGCCAGGCCCAGCCCGAACCCCACACCCAGACCCCGAAGGGTGGGCCCAAGGCCGAACCAGCATAGGGAGGCCCGGAGGGCCAGGGGCAAGAGCACCCAGGCCTGGGGCTTTGACAGGGCCGCCAGGCTGAAGGCCCCCCAGGCGGCCGCAACCCGCCCGGCGCCGAGCAGGCCGAAGCCGGCCAGGAGAAAGAGGGTGTGGACGGAATCCGGCTGGCCCCAGTGGCTCACGGTGAAGACGAGGGCCGGGTTAAAGGCGTAGGCAGCCGCTCCCGCCTGGGCCCGGACCGGGCCCAGGCGGGAGCGCACCGACAGCCAAACCACCCCGGCGGCGGCCACGTGGGCCGCCACCGCCGGGACCTTGAGCATGAAGGTGAGCCACCGGCTTTTTAGGGCCCGGTCCAGGTCGAAGGCCGGGTCCACAGTCCGCTGGTAAACCTCCCCCACCAGCCGGTAGTAGTAGAGGTGGACCGGCGGGTAGATGGCGTAGGTTTCGGGCCAAGTGCCCCGGTAGGCCCGGTGGATCCCCTCGAGGGTGACCAACCGGGTCCAGTATTTATAATGGGCGCTGTCCGAGGGGTAGCCGGGCCCGACAGCCGCCCCCAGCCCCACGGCCAGCGCCAGAAGTAGACCGCCGACTGCGGCCCCAGCTTTTACGGCCAATTACCCCGACGAGTAGTCATAAAAGCCCCGGTTAGACTTCCGACCCAAGAAGCCGGCGGCCACCATCCGGCGCAGGAGGGGCGGAGCGGCGTACCTGGGGTCCTTAAACTCCTGGTACATGGCGTCGGCCACGAAGAGGGTCGTATCCAGGCCCACAAAATCCAGCAGGGTAAAGGGGCCCATCGGGTGATTAAGGCCCAGCCTAACGGCCGTGTCGATCTCCTCCTTGGTACCGAGGCCCTCTTCCAGGATCCGGATGGCATCCAGCAGGAAGGGAATCGCCAGCCGGTTGACGATAAAGCCGGGCCGGTCCTTGGTAATCACCACCGTCTTGCCCAGGGATTGGCAGAAGCGTCGGGTGACTTCGACCGTTTCCTCGTCGTTTAAAATTGTCCGGACGACCTCCACCAGGGGCATAACCGGGGCCGGGTTAAAAAAGTGGGTGCCGATGACCAGCTTGGGCCGGCGGGTGGCGGCCGCAATGTCGGTTACGGGCAGGCACGAGGTATTCGTGGCCAAAATTACCCCCTCCCGGCAGAGGCGGTCCAGCTCGGCGAAAACCTGCCTTTTAAGCTCCAGGTTTTCCACCACCGCCTCGATGACGAAGTCCGATTCGGCCAGGTCGGCCATGTTCACCGTGCCCCGAATCCGGCCCAGAACCTGCTCAAAAGTGGCCTGGTCGATGCGGCCCCGCTCCAGGGCCCGACCTAGCGACTGCCGGATCCGCCGCAACCCTTGGTCCAGGGCGGCCTCATCCACCTCCCTGACGACGACGTTATACCCGGCCCGGGCGCACACCTCGGCTATCCCCGAGCCCATCAGGCCGCAGCCCACAACCCCGACGGTCTTTATTTCCACGGTTCACTCACCTCCTGGGTAGCAAGCTTTTGCCACGCCTCCAACTCGACGACCCGGTAAACCTCCTGGAGGGGGCGGCCGGTTCGCCGGGCCAGCTCCCGGCAGACCTCATACTCGGGTGCAATGCTCACCGGTCTTCCCCCCCAGCGCTTGACCTTCACGGCCGCCGGGCCCAGGCTTGAGTCGAACTCAAAAAGCTCCCGGGCAACCTCATGCCGGCCCACCGGCCGGCGCCGGACGCCGAGGGTCGTCGTCTCCCGAAAGATGATATCGAGAAGGCGGTCTTCAAGGTGGGCCGGGGCCAGCACACTCACCAGGATGCCGGGTCGGTTTTTCTTCATCTGGATAGGGCTGAACCAGACGTCCCGGGCCCCGGCCTCGAAGAGCCGCTCCATCAGGTAGCCGCAGAGCTCGGGGGGCATATCATCGATGTTGGTTTCGAGGAGGGTGATGGTCTGTTCGGCCGGAACCTCGGCCACCTCCCCAACCCAAACCCGGAGGGCGTTGGGCAGGGATTCCAAGTCGCGACTGCCCAGGCCGTAGCCCACGGCCTCGACCTTCATGGCCGGCTGTTCGAAGCGGGCGACGGTGGCGAAAATGGCCGCGGCCGTCGGGGTGACCAGCTCGTAGTGGGCGGCTTCCGGGGTCGGGGCGGGCACCACCACCGCCCCCGTCCCGGCCAGCAGCTCCAGAACGGCCGGGGCCGGAACGGGCAGGTTGCCGTGGGCCGTGCCCACCACCCCGCCCCCCGCCGGCAAGGCCGAGCAGAAAACCGCCCCGATTCCTAGGGCTTCCAGGCCGACCAAGGCGCCCACCACGTCCAGGATGGCGTCCACGGCCCCAACCTCGTGGAAGTGGACCGAGTCGACGTCGGTCCCGTGGACCCTAGCCTCGGCCTCGGCCAGCCGCCGAAAGACGGCGGCCGCCCCCTCGGCTACCCGGGGCGGAAGGCCGGCCCGCCCGACGGTTTCCAGGACCTCTTTAAGCCGACGGCCGTGGCCATGGGCAGGCGGGGCCTCCACAATGAAGCGCGTGCCGGCCAGCGGGCCGCGGCGGCCGGACTCAAACCGGACCGAGTAGCCGGAAAGGTCCAGCCTTTCGAAAGCGGTCAGGAGGGTTTCAGGGGGGACGCCGGCATCCACCAGGGCGCCCACAATCATATCCCCGGCGGCGCCGGCAAAGCAGTCAAAGTAAGCGGCCCTCACCATGACGATCCTCCTTTTCGGACTTTCCGGCAAAGCAGTCAAAGTAAGCGGCCCTCACCGCCAAAGTTGCTATGGACCGGGCAGGCGAGTCTGGACCAGGAGCGCCTCGTTTAAACTGCCCATCCGGTAGCCCGCCAGGTCCACCGTCACGTAACGGTATCCCAGCTCCCGAAACCGGGCCACCACCCCGGCCCGCACCTCTGGGGCCACCAGCCGAACGATCTCTTCGGCCAGCACCTCGATCCGGGCCAGCTCCCCATGGTGGCGCACCCGCACCTGCTTAAACCCTAGCCCCCGCAAATACGCCTCGGCCGCCGCAACCTGCCTAAGCTCACCCAACGTTATCACCCGCCCGTACGGAAAACGGGACGCCAGACACGGCGACGCCGGCTTATCCCACACCCTAAGCCCACGCGCCCGGGCCAGCTCCCTTATCTCCGCCTTGGTAAGCCCGGCCTCACAAAGGGGATGCCTCACCCCAAGCTTTTCGGCCGCCTTAAGCCCAGGCCGGTAGTCCCCCAGGTCGTCGGCGTTCGTCCCATCGATTACCCACCGGTAACCGTTGGCCCGGGCAAACTCCCCAAGCTTGGTGTAAAGCTCGTGCCGACAGTGATAACACCGGGCCGGGTTATTCGCCACAAAGCTCGGGTCCTCAAGCTGCGCGGTATCCACCACCCGGTAAGGGATCCCGATCTCCCGGGCAATCGCCTCCGCCTCGGCAATCTCCTCCGGCGGATACGTCGGCGAAGACCCGATCACGGCCACCGCCCGCTCCCCCAAAACCTCGTAGGCCACCGAGGCTAAAAGGCTGCTGTCCACCCCGCCCGAAAAGGCTACCACCGCCGAGCCCAGCTCCCCCAAAATCTCCTTAAGTCGCTCAAGTTTCGGATTCACCTTCAACTCCCCGATTTATCAGGGCGGCCAAGTAGCCCGCCCCAAAACCGTTGTCGATGTTCACCACCGCAACCCCGGGCGCACACGCATTGAGCATCGTAAGCAGGGGCGCAAGGCCCCCAAAGTGGGCCCCGTAACCGACGCTGGTAGGCACGGCGATGACCGGGGCGGCCACCAGGCCCCCAACCACGCTGGGGAGGGCCCCCTCCATCCCGGCAACCACCACCACGGCCCGGGCCGAACGCAACCGGCCCAGGTTCCCCAGGAGCCGGTGGATGCCGGCAACCCCCACATCGTAGATGCGGTCGGGCCGGCTGCCCATAAGCTCCAAGGTTAAGGCCGCCTCTTCGGCCACCGGCAGGTCGGCGGTGCCGGCCGCCACCACCACAACCCCGGGCTTGAGGCTGGGGCTCGGCCGCCGGTCCACATAGACGGCCCGGGCCACCTCGTGAAAGCGGGCGTCGGGAACCACCGCCCGGACGGCCTCAAAGGCCTCGGCGGAGGTCTTAGTCACCAGGATGCACTTGGCCTGGGCCGCCAGCCGGCCGACGATTTCGGCCACCTGGTCCGGGGTCTTGCCCGGGCCGAAGACCACCTCGGGGAAGCCCTTGCGCAGCCCCCGGTGGTGGTCGACCTTGGCGTAGCCTAGCTCCTCGTAAGGCCAGACCTTAAGATAGTCTAAGACCTCTTCGACGCTGACTTCAGAACGCTGCAGCCGAAAAAGAAGCTCCCTAAGGCCCATCACCTGCCAATTATACCCAACCGCCCGGGCCCCTATGGGGCCCGGGCTCCGGCCGAACCGTCCCCGGCGGGCCGGTATGTGGGTAGCGCCCCGAAGCCCACCTCGTAGAGCCGCTGGTAAAGTCCGTCCTGGCGGAGCAGTTCGGCGTGGGTGCCCACCTGCACGATGCGCCCCCCATCCAGAACCACAATGCGGTCGGCGTCCCGGATGGTGTTGAGCCGATGGGCGATGATGAAGGTCGTCCGGCCGGTCCGGAGCTGGCGGAGGGCTGCCTGCAGGCGGGACTCAGTCTGCGAATCCAGGTGGGCGGTGGCCTCGTCTAAAATCAAAATTTTCGGGTCGACCAAAAGGGCCCGGGCAAAGCTGATAAGCTGGCGCTGGCCCACGCTCAGGTTCTGGCCCCGCTCCCCCACCGGGGTATGGAGCCCCTGGGGCAATCCGGCCACCAGCTCGTCAAGACCCACGGCCCGGACGGCCGCCATCACCTGGGCATCGTCTGCCTCCGGCCGAGCAAACTTAATGTTGTCGTAAATCGTCCCCGAAAACAGGAAGGGCTCCTGGGGAACAATGGCGATCTGCCGCCGGAGGGACCTTAATGTCACCTTCCGGATGTCGTAGCCGTCGACCAAAATCCGGCCCTCCTTAACCTCGTAAAATCTCGGGATAAGCCGGACGATGGTGCTCTTACCGGCCCCGGTCGGCCCCACCAGGGCGAGGGTCTCGCCCGGCTCCACCCGGAGGTTTATCCCCTTGAGTACAGGCACGTCGGGAACGTACCAGAACCAGACGTTGTCAAAGACCACCTCCCCCCGGACCGGCGGCAGCTCCACCGCGTCCGGGGCGTCGGCCACCTCCGGCCGGGTATCCAGAACCTCAAAGATCCGCTCGGCTGCCACGGTGCCCCGCTGGAGCAGGGTGTAGCGCATGGCGATGTCCCGGATGGGGTCAAAGAACCGGTTTATGTACAAGGTGAAGGCGACCAGCGCCCCGACCTGGAGCTCCCCAGCCAGCACCATCCCCCCGCCGAAGACGATGACCAAGGCCGTGGCTAGGGCCGAAACCACCTCCACCGCCGGCAAAATCAGGGCCGAGACCCGGCCGGCCTGGAGGTTGGCCTCCAGGTGCTGTTCGTTCAGGGCGTCAAATCGGCGCAGGTTGTCCCGCTCCCGAACCAGCGCCTGGATCACCCGGACCCCCGAAACGCTCTCCTGGAGGGTCGCGTTCACCACCGAGATGGCCGCCCGGACCCGCCGGAAGGATTCAATGGCCCGCCGCTGCCAGATAACGGTAATTCCCACCAGCAGGGGCAGAACCAGGTAGGTGAGTAGGGCCAGCCGAGGGTTCATCTGGAAGAGGACCGCCAGAATCCCAAACAGTGTCACCACGTCGGCGGCAAGGGAGACCGTTCCTTGGGCTAAGAGCTCCTGGAGCACCTGAACGTCGTTCTGGACCCGGGACATGATCCGGCCCACCTCGTTGGCGTCGAAGAAGCTGGAACTGAGGCGCTGGACGTGGTTAAACATCCGGCTGCTCAGGTCGTAGAGGACCTGCTGACCCACCCAGGCGAGAAACCAGGTCTGCCCGAACTGCGCCAGCCAGGAGGCGGTGCTGTTGGCCAGGAAAAGGAGGGATAAAACCCCAAGGCCGACCGGGTCCGAGTGGGCGATGGGCCCATCGATGGCCAGCTTAATAAGATAGGGGTTGAGTAGGTTAGCTACGGTGTAAACCAGGGTGAGAAGGGCGCTCAAGGCCATCGGGCCGGCGTAGGGCCTTACAAACCCGAAAAGCCGGCGGTAGACCGGCCAGTCGAAGGCCCGGCCGAACTCCTTCTCATCCAGCATCAGGTCACTGCGCCGGAGGATGCCGGCCCCGTGCCAGTGTCCGATCATCATCGCTTAATCGTCACCCCGCATCAAAAGTTCGGCCTCGGCCTGCGGCCGAAGTTGCGTCTCGTAGAGCCGCCGGTAGAAGCCGCCCCGGGTCAGCAGCTCCACGTGGGTACCCTCCTCGACCACCTCCCCGTTGACCATAACCACCACTCGATGGGCCAGCCGCACCGTCCGGAGCCGGTGGGCAATGATAAAGGTGGTCCGACCCCGCATGACCGTCTCCAGGGCCGCCTGAATCTCGGCCTCCGTCTCGACGTCGACGCTGGCCAGGGCGTCGTCCAGGATTAAGATTTTCGGGTCAAGGAGCAGAACCCGAGCGATGGCGATGCGCTGGCGCTGGCCGCCCGAAAGGGTGAGGCCCCGCTCCCCCACCCAGGTGTTGTAGCCGGCGGGCAGGCTCATGATAAAATCGTGGATGCGGGCGGCCTTGGCCGCGGCGATAACTTCGGCGTCGGTGGCGTCCGGGCGGCCATAGGCGATGTTCTCCCGGATTGTGGCCGCAAACAGAAACGTGTCCTGCAGAACGATGCCGACATTGCGCCTGAGGGAGGCCAGCTTAAGGTCCCGAACGTCGTGGCCGTCGACGAGGACCCGACCGGAGGTAACGTCGTAGAACCTGGGGATAAGCTGAACCAGGGTGCTTTTGCCGCTGCCGGTGGGGCCCACCAGGGCGACAACCTCCCCCGGCCGCACCCGAAGGCTCACATTCCGCAGGCTTGGCGGCCGGCCCGGGTAGGCGAAGGTCACGTTCTCAAAGACCACTTCGCCCCGGACCCCCCTTAGCTCGACGGCGTCGGGCTTTTCGGGGACCTCCTGAACTGAGTCCAAGATTTCAAAGATGCGCTCACCGGCCGACTGGGCCCGGGCGAAGATGCTCATCACCCAGCCGAGGGCCCGGACGGGCATGAAGAGCATCAGCAGATACTGGGTGAAGGCCACCAGCTCGCCCAGGGTAAGCCTCCCCGCCATCACCTCCCGGCCCCCAACCCAGAGGGTGGCCACCACCGCCAGGTTAAGCATAAAGAGCAAGAAGGGCTGGTGGAAGGCCCCGATCCGGCTGGCTCGCAGGCTGAGCTCCCGCAGCCGCCGGTTAAACCGGTCGTAGAGCCGCTGCTGGGCCTCCTCCTGGCAGAAGGCCTGCACCACCCGGATGCCCGTCAGATTCTCCTGAAGGACCGTTCCCAGGTCGCCCATCGCCTGCTGAACCTGTAGCCAGACGGGCCGGAGCCGGGCCGAGATATTCACGGCCCAGAGGCCGATGGCCACCACACTGACCAAAAGGATTGCCGCCAGCCGGACGTTAGCCTGAAGGGCCAGAATGAGGACCGCCGGCACCATCACGGCCACGGTAAGGAGCCGTATGATGCCGATGTTGAGATAGACCCGAACCCCCTCGACGTCGGCGGTGGCCCGGGACATCAGTTGGCCGGTCTGAGCCCGGTCGTGGAAGGCGAAGCTGAGCCGCTGGAACTTGTCAAAGAGGGCGTTGCGCAGGTCGTAGGCCGCCCGCTGGGAAACGGCCTCCGATAGGTAGCCCTGGCCAAAGGCAAAGGCCCCCCGGGCCACGCTGAAGAGGACGACCAGGCCGCCGGCAAGCACCAGGTAGCCCGAATTGCCAGCCCAAAGGCCGAAGTCGATAACCTCTTTGATGAGCCATGGGATGGCCAGCCCGAAGCCGGAGGCGCAGAGCAAACAAAAATAGGCCAGAAAAACCCAGCCCCGATACTTCCCCAGGAATTTCAACAGCCGAACCAGGACCCAGCGCCGCATCTGACCCTTCTTAGGATACCCTGAAGGTTACGTTTACGTCAAAGTGATGTCGGGGGTTCAATGCATTGGCCACGGGAAGCGTCCTTTGCATCGGATGAACGCCTCCCGCAAAGGGTGGGAAGGCCACCTTCCCCCGCGCCGACGGTGGCAGTTGCCTCCCACTAAGCCCGGCCGATGCGCGCCGTATCTGCCGTACCGAGGACTCAGCTATTGGGCAGTACGCGGGGGACGCGCTTGGCGACCTCCTTGCGCAACCGCGGCTGCTGCCGGCATGCAGCAGGGACAGGTGCACCCGCAGCCGCAGACCTGGCCGGGGCGCGGCTCCATCTGGGCCGGCTTCTCGTTACTCGGGACCATCCTTTCCACCTCCTTTCTTTGAACACTCCTGGTGGCGCCCTCGGCTAGATGACTTGCCCAGGCGACCAACTTCCCGGCTAGGCCGAAAGGTTCCGGGGTCCGATGAAGCTAACCCCTCCGGTTCTGCAGGCAGACAGTCACAGGTCGGCGGGAAGTTCGCGCAGCTGCAGGCAGGCTCATCCTGCCGACCGAGGACCAGCCGGTAGCGTTCCTCTTGGCCCGTCGGATGAACTGGAGGCGCCTCAGTTCCACCTCACTATAGAGGCGATAGCCGCTCTCGCTGCGCGCCGGCGGCCTGAGCAGCCCGAGGCGCTCGTAGTAGCGCACCGTATCGGCGCTCACACCTGCCCTGGCTGCCACCTCCCCAATTCGCAACAACCCGTCTCTTTGGGCACCTGCCATCGTGACCCTCCAGCCATGAATATAGACCTTGAAGTTAACTCCAGAGTCAAGCCCCTGCCTTCTGAAATAAAACGCAGTGTCCCGAAAAGGCCGGGCCCTTAACGTCCCGAAAACCCGGGCCTATCACCAGCCCGTCGGTGAGCCCGGCCCGCGGCGGGACCCTCGAAAATGCCAAGCAGCGGACGGCAAACTGCGGGCAATGCGCAAAGTCTGGGGACCACCTTGGCCGCGGTTTGCCAGGGTCTCGGTGGCCGACCTGGCACGCCCGAAGGGCGCTAACCGGGCCGTCACCCAGTTAACGGGGATTTTGCGCCGATTTAACGGCCTTTTCGGCCCGATATGTTAATTTTTCTGATTGAAGACCCGCACCGCCTGGGCCGAGGCCGCGGGTCCTAAAGTTTACGTTTAGAAAACCAGGAGGCTGAGTCAAGGTGGCCCGAATGCGAATTTTGGTGTTCTTGGGCATGTTTTTCACCCTTGGCCTAGGGGCCTGCAGTCAACCCCAAGCTGCAACCCCCACCCCATCGCCACCGGCCGGCACCTCCGCAACGGCCCCAAATGCCCGGCCGGCGGCCGCGGCCGTCTCCTTCCGGATCGTCCCCGACCAGAGCGAGGCCCGCTACCGAGTCCGGGAGCAGCTGGCGGCCCTCCAATTCCCCAGCGATGCTGTCGGGCGCACCAAGGCCATCTCCGGAACCGTTGCGTTTGCCGGCGACGGCTCCATCATCAGCTCGGCCTCAAAGCTTACCGTGGACCTTAGAACCCTCCGAAGCGACCAGGAGCGGCGGGATAATTTCATCCGAATGAACACCTTGGAGGTGAGCCGCTATCCGACGGCCGAACTCGTCCCCCGGGAGGCCCGGGGCTTGCCCTGGCCTCTACCGACCTCAGGCGAGGCCACATTCCAGCTGGTGGGCGACCTGACGATCCACGGCACCACCAGACCCGTCACCTGGGAAGTCATGGCCAAGTTCGACGGAAACCAGGTGACCGGAACGGCTACTACCAGCTTTAAGTTTGAGGATTTCAACATGCAAGTGCCCCGGGTGGCGGTGGTCTTAAGCGTCGAAAATAATATTCGCCTCGAAGTCGACTTCACCTTCGTGCGGGAGGCCATCTAACCCCGGCCGCTATGGGCCCGGCCGCATCCCGGCGTCGGTTCCTTAGGGCCCTTTTGGGGGCGGTTCTATTGGCTGCCTGTCGGCCGGTTGCGCCCGACCTGAGCTGGGAAAGGGTTCGGGCCTCGGGCCGGCTGCGGGTAGCCCTCGACCCGAGTTACCCGCCCCTTTCCGACCTGGACCCGACCGGGGAGCTGGTGGGGTTCGAACCGGACCTCTGCCGCCGGCTGGCGGCCGAGCTTAGTCTTCGGCCGGAGTTCGTCCTGGACTCGATTGAGGTAGTGACCGACCTAGTTCTGACCGGTCAGGCCGAGCTGGCCGCCGGCCTCAACCCCGGCCCCGAACATAAGAGGGAGTTCCAGTTTACGAGCCCGTATATCGATGTCGGGTATTTTTTTGTCCGGTCCGCCGAAGGTCGGTCGGAGCGCCTGGGATTTGAGGCGGCAGGCGAAGCCGAGGGGGTGGCTCGGGAGGCGGCCCGCCGCCGGGGTCTCGAGCCGGTGCCCTTCGGTTCGGCCCGGGAACTGGCCCGGGCCCTGGCAGCCGGGGAGGTCGGGGCGGCGGTCTTAAACTACGTCGCCGCCCGGCAAGCCCTAAGCCTTAACCCGAAGCTGTTGATCGAATCCACCCCCCTCATCCCCCGGCCCCTGGCCCTCCTGCTTCGGGCCGACGCCCGGGCCCTCTATGACCGGGTGGAAGGGGCCCTCCAAAGGCTTAAGACGGCCGGGACGCTGGGGGCCCTGGAGAGCCGATGGCTGGGGGGACCGGCCTGAAAACTCTGGGCGGACCCTTTTGGGGCCAGCCCAGAAGCGGCAGCGCCGCCCCTAGCGCCCGGCGGGCGGCAAGGCCGCCCCTCCCCCGTCCACGGGGGAGGCCAGGAGGGGGGTACCCATCTTCATGCCGATTCGTCCACCGGCTCGGCGGTCACCAGCCGGTCGTAGCGGTTAAGGAGGATAGGCTGAGTCCGCTTGAGGATAGTGTCGGCGTTGATGATGCACTTGCGCACGTCCGGCCTCGACGGAAGCTCGTACATCACGTCGAGGAGCACATCCTCGATAATGGTCCGCAGACCCCGGGCCCCGGTCTTGTGGCGGAGGGCCTCCTCGGCCGCGGCCTCAAGGGCATCGGGCGTAAAGATAAGCTCCACCTTGTCCAGGGCGAAGATCTTTTGATACTGCTTGACAACGGCGTTCTTCGGCTCGGTCAGAATCCGAACAAGGGCCTCTTTGTTAAGGCTTTCCAGCGTGACGATGATAGGCAGCCGGCCGATGAACTCCGGGATTAGCCCAAATTCAAGCAAATCATCGGGGGTAACCTGCCGCAACAGCTCGTCGACGGTCTCCGGCGCCCGGGTCTTTTCGTTGACGGCCGTAAACCCGATGCGCCGGCCCCTGTTGAGGCGGCGGGCGATAATCTTGTCGAGCCCTTCAAAGGCCCCGCCGCAGATGAACAGGATATTCTGGGTGTTTATCTGGATGAACTCCTGGTGGGGGTGCTTGCGGCCACCCTGGGGCGGGACGTTGGCGATGGTCCCCTCCAGGATCTTCAGCAGGGCCTGTTGCACACCCTCCCCGGATACGTCCCGGGTGATGGACGGGTTCGGGCCCTTGCGGGCGATCTTGTCAATCTCATCGATGTAAACGATACCCCGCTCGGCCCGGGCCAGGTCGTAATCGGCGGCCTGAATGAGCCGGAGCAGAATGTTCTCCACGTCCTCGCCGACGTAGCCGGCCTCGGTCAGGGAGGTGGCGTCGGCGATGGTGAAAGGCACGTCCAGGATCTTGGCCAAGGTCTGGGCCAGCAGCGTCTTACCGCAGCCGGTCGGGCCGATTAGCAGGATGTTGCTCTTCTGAAGCTCCACGTCATCGACCCGGCCGCCCATTAAAATCCGCTTGTAGTGGTTGTAGACGGCCACCGAAAGGACCTTCTTGGCCCGCTCCTGCCCAATGACGTACTGGCTGAGCTGCTCGTAGATCTGGCGGGGGGTCGGGATGTTGGTGGGAACCCCCCGGGGCTTCGGGGGTGGCGCCCCCTCCTCGTCAATGATCTCCCGGCAGAGGTCGACACACTCGTCGCAGATGAACACTGAGCCGGGCCCGGCAATGAGCCGCCGAACCTGGTCCTGGCTCTTGCCGCAGAAGGAGCAGTGATACTGGACCCGTGAGTTGCGTGAGTTCGACATCTTCGACTCCGACTTATCTTAATACTAGGCGCCCCGGCCCGGTTTCGTCAAGACCTCATCAATGATCCCGTACTCCACCGCCTGCTCGGGCGTCATGAAGAAGTCCCGGTCAGTGTCCTGGATGATCCGCTCCAGCGGCTGGCCGGTGTGGTAGGCCAGGATCCGCCGGATCTGGTCCTGCTGGCGCAGGATCTCCTTCGCCATAATCTCCACGTCGGCCGCCGCCCCGCCAATGCTGCCCACCTGGGCCTGGTGCATGTGGATGGTGGAGTGGGGCAGGGCGAACCGCTTACCCTTGGCCCCAGCGGCCAGCAGCACCGTGGCCATGCTGGCGGCCATGCCCACGCAGATGGTCTGAACATCCGGCCGGATAAGCTGCATGGTGTCGTAGATGGCCAGGCCGGCCGTGATCACCCCGCCCGGAGAGCTGATGTAGAGGTGGATGTCCTTCTCCGGGTCCTCCCGGTCCAGGTAAAGGAGCTGGGCGATGATCAGGTTGGCCACCTGGTCATTGATGGGTGTGCCGAGAAAGATAATCCGCTCCTTGAGCAGGAGGGAAAAGATGTCGTACGCCCGCTCCCCACGGCCCGTCTGCTCGATAACCATGGGGATAATGGCCGAATGAATCTCAGGCAGATACGGTCCCTTCGTCATTTCCCTTCCCCTCGGTCTTTTCGGTCTCGGCGGTCGCCTCGGCCGGCGAGCTGGCGATAGCTACCAGCCGTTCCAGCGCCCGACGCCGCCGGATCACGTTCACCAGGTAGTCCCGGCCCTCACCCTCAGTGAAGAGCCTGGTCAGCCGGTCTTCGGCCTGGTCGACCGGCACCCCAATCTGGGCCGCCTCGGCCCGGACCTCTTCATCTGTGACCTCAATCCCCTCCGCCTCGGCCACCGCCTCCAGCACGAGCCGTTCCAAAAGGACCCGCCGCGCCTGGGGCCGAAATTCCTCCCGCAGCTGCTCCTCGGTCCGGCCGGTGCCCCGCAGGTACTGGGTCAGGTTAAGGCGCATCTGGGCCAGCCGGTCGGCCAGGTCCTCCACCATCCGCTCCACCTGTTGTTCCACCATCACCGGCGGGATCTCCACGGTGGCGCCAGCGGTGACCGCATCCAGGACCCGCCGCCGGTACTCCTCGTCAGCCTGCTCCTGCCGCCGGCGGAACAGCTCCGACCGGATGTGCTCCCGGAGCCGGTCCAAGGTGTCAAACTCTTCCGCAACCGTGCGGGCAAACTCATCGTCCAGCTCAGGCAGCCGCTCCTCCTTCACCTCATTAACCGTAACCTGGATACGGGCCGCTTTGCCGGCCAGCTGACCGACCTGGAAGTCCTCCGGGTAGGTGAGCGCCACCTCGAAGGTCTCACCCTTGGCCCGGCCCACGAGCTGGTCCCCAAAGCCCGGCGGAAATGGGACCGAGTCCTGGCCGGCCACCAGCTCGTAGCCCTCCCGGCGGAGAAACTCCGCTTCATCTACGTAGACAACCACATCGGCCACGACCCGGTCACCCGGCTCGGCCGGCCGGTCCACGGGCTCAAGGGTTGCGTAGCGCCGGCGCAGGTCTTCCAACTGCTGGGCCACCTCCTCTTCGGTCACCACCACCTCTGGCCGCTCGACCCGCACCGAGCGGTAGTCGCCCAGCTCTACCTTAGGCTTAAGCTGAACCACCATCCGGATGGTCAGGGGCTCCAACTGGGCAACCTCCACTGCCGAGCGGGCGAGAATATCCAGCCCTTCGGTCGTCTGGACGTGCTCCAGAATCCGGGGTGCCAGGTCGTTGAGGGCCTCCTCCATGAAGGCTTCCCGGCCGACAAACCGCTCAACGACCTGGATGGGAGCCTTACCCGGTCGGAAACCGGGTATCCGAATCGAGCCGACCAGCCGCCGGTAAACCTTTCGCCTGGCGTCCTCAAACAGATTCCGGTCGACTTCGACGTTTAAGGCAACTTGGGCTTCGCCGACCTTCTCGGTGGTAACCTTCACGTGTTGAACTCCGGATTCCGCACAAAATTTCGGCTAAGGCGCGGTTACCCGGGTCCTGGGGTCTTAACGGGGCGTTTACCGCGCCCACAACCATTATAACATTGCGGCTGCCCCCGCCACACCAGCCCAGCAGCCAGCCCCGGCCTTGACCCGGCCGAATCAGCCGTCGCACAATAGGATGAAAAGTCAAAATCCTGGCGCAGCTTAACATGGGAATCCGCAACGGTCGGTTCAGGCCTGAACAGGTCCGAGCCGAGCTCTTAAGGGTTTTGGACCGCTGGGGCCGGCTGGTGGAAAGCGACCTCAAGCGGATGATGGATATCGCCCTGGCCGTCCGCTTTGACGCCGACCTCCGCCGCGAGCTTGAGCGGGAAAATTTGGTTCGGGTCGAGCAGGTGGGCGACGAACCGGTGCTAGCAATCACCGATGCCGGCCGGCAGTGGCTGGAAGCCTACCGCCGGCGCCAGACCCAGCCGGCCCCATCGGGGGGCCGGGACCGGCGGCGCCGGCGGCCGGACCGGACGGCAACCGCCCCGGCTAATCGGGAGCCACTTCCCGGTTTGGAGCCGTCCGAGGCCCAAAACGCCCCGGGCTGAGGACCGACAGGTCCACCGGGGCCGTCCCCTTTAAAATCAGGTCGGCCATGACCAGCCCGGCCGCCGGGCTGTGCTGAAACCCGTGGCCGCAGAAGCCCACGGCCAGCCAGAAGTTTTCAAAGCCCGGCGCTCGGCCCAGGATCGCCCGGCCGTCGGGCGTAAGGGGCCTCAGTCCGGCCCAGGCCGTCTTAATGGTCGCCCGCTCCAGGACGGGAACCCGGCGGACGGCCTTCTCCACCAGCTCCGGCAGAATCGACCAGTCCACCGCCGCCTCAAAGTCGGGAACAACCCCCTCATCCCCGGGGCTCATCAAGATGCGGTCCTGGTCCGACCGAAAGTAAAATCCGGACCCCAGGTCGGCCACCAGGGGGGTCGGGTGTCTGACCCAGGGAAAGGAGTCGGTCACGAAGATGTGGCGGCGCCGGGGCATGACCGGGATTTCGACCCCGGCCATGGCCCCCACCTCCCCGGCCCAGGGCCCGGCGGCGTTCACCACGTGGCGGGACTCAAACCGACCCTCGGAGGTCAAAACGGCCCGGACCCGTCCATCGGCCACCTCCAGGCCGGTCACCCGAACCCCCTCACGGACCCTCACGCCCCGGCGCCGGGCCTGGGCCACGTAGGCCTGAACCACCTCGTGGGGACTGGCGTAGCCGTCGGTGGGGCACCAGGCCGCGGCCAGCACGTCATCGACCCGAACCTCCGGCACCATCTGGGCCACATCTTCGGGGGATATCAGCCGGGAGGGGACCCCCAGCCGGTTCTGCAGGGCGATGCGCCGCCGGTGCTCCGCCACCAGCTCCGGGGAGGTGAGCAGGTATAGATACCCCACCTGGCGGTAGCCGCAGTCGGCCCCCATCTCCTCCCGGAAGCGGCCGAAGAATTCGATGCTCCGCAGGGAGAACCAGATTTCCGTTTCGGTGGCAAATTGGGCCCGGATACCCCCGGCCGCCTTGCTGGTGGTGGCGGCCCCGACCAGCCCCTGTTCTAAAAGCACCACATCCGGGCAACCGGCCTTGGCCAGGTGATAGGCAATACTGGTCCCGATTGCCCCACCCCCGATGATGACCACGTAGGCCCCCTCGGCCATCGGCTAACTCCCTCAAGAGGCAGATTTAGACCGCCGAGCCCCGGCCCCGTTAACCAGGGCCACCCCGCACAGCCGGTCCTTTTCCCCAACCCGCATCAGCTGCACCCCCTGGGTGGCCCGGCCCTGGGTCGGGACGTCTTCGGCCGGTATCCGGACGATGATTCCGCCTTCGGAAACCAGGAGCACCTCGGACCCGGGGTAGAGCAGAGTGCAGGCCGCCAGGGGACCGGTGCGACTACTTACTTTAAAAGTTAAGACCCCGCCGGCTCCCCGGCCTTGGGTGGGGTATTCTTTTAAGGGCGTCTGTTTACCGTAGCCCCGCTCGCTCACCACCAACAGGCCGGCTTCGGGGCGGACCACCTCAAGGCCCACCACCTCGTCGCCGTCGTCCAGCCGGATGCCCCTGACGCCGCCCGAGCCCCGCCCCGAGCGCCGGACCTCGGCGGCCGCGAACCTGAGGGCTTTGCCCTGCTTCGTAACCAGGATAAGCTCGGCGTCCTCAGGCGCCAGCCGCACCCAGCCCAGCTCATCCCCAGGCTCAAGGGCCATGCCGTTAAGGCCCGAAGCCCGGCAGTTGGCAAACTCGCCCAGGCCGAGGCGTTTCACCTCGCCCCGGCGGGTGGCCAGAACCAGGGACAGGTCGCCGTTAAACTCTCGCACCGCCGCCAACCCTGTTATCGTCTCCCCGGACTCGAGGCCGACCAGGTTCACCAGGGGCACCCCCCGGCCCTGCCGGCCGGCCTCGGGGACGTCGAAGCAGCGGACGGCGAAGGCCCGGCCCCGGTTGCTGAAAAGCAGCAGGTAATGGTGGGTGTTGGCCACCAGCAGGTGGCGCAAGGCGTCGTCCTCCCGCATGACCGTGGCCGCAACCCCCCGGCCGCCCCGCCGCTGGGCCCGGTACGTTTCCGGCGGCAGCCGCTTAATGTAGCCCCGCTGGGTGATGGTGACGACCACTTCCTGGTCGGGGATGAGGTCCTCCGCGGTGAGCTCGGCCGCCTCCTCGAGGACAATGCGGGTCCGCCGCTTATCCCCGTACTTGGCCTTGACCTCTTCCAGCTCCGCCCGAATGACCTGGTCCACCTGCTTGGGGTCGGCCAGGATCTGCCGAAGCCTTTTGATGGTGCTCTGGAGTTCGGCATACTCTTCCAGGATTTTCTTACGCTCTAAGGCGGCCAGGCGGCGCAGGGGCATCGCCAGGATGGCCTCGGCCTGGGCCTCGGTCAGCTTGAAGGCCGTCATCAGCCGGATTCGGGCCGTTTCGGCATTCTGGGCCCGCCGGATGGTGCTGATGACCTCGTCCAGGTTCTCAAGGGCGATTTTGAGGCCCTCCAGGATATGGGCCCGTTCCTCGGCCCGGCGCAGTTCGAACTCGGTCCGGCGCCGGACCACCACCCGGCGGTGGGCCAGGAAGTTCTGGAGCAGGCCCTTCAGGGTGAGCACCCGAGGCTGGCCGTCCACCAGGGCCAGCATGTTTATCGAGTAGGCCGTCTGCATCGCCGTGTATTTATAGAGGGCGTTCAGGACCTTGCGGGCATCTGCCTCTCGCCGGAGCTCGATAACAACCCGGATGCCCTCCCGGTCGGACTCGTCCCGGATATCGGTTATGCCCTCCACCTTATGCTCCCGCACCAGCTCGGCGATCCGCTCGATGAGGGCCGCTTTATTCACTTGGTAAGGAAGCTCGGTGATGACGATCTGCTCCCGGCCGCCCCGGGCCGGCTCGACTTGGGCCTTGGCCCGGATAACCACCCGGCCGTGGCCGGTGGAGTAGGCCGTTTTAATCCCTTCGGTCCCGAGGATGACGCCGGCGGTGGGGAAGTCCGGCCCCTTAATGAACTTTAAAAGCTCGTCCAGGCTTGCTTGGGGGTGGTCGAGCAGATAGGTCAGGGCGTTGCAGACCTCCGTCAGGTTGTGGGGCGGGATGCTGGTCGCCATCCCGACGGCGATGCCGTTGGAGCCGTTCACCAGCAGGTTGGGGATGCGGGCCGGCAGGACCGAAGGCTCCCGGTTGGTGCCGTCGTAGTTGGGTACAAAATCCACCGTATCCTTGTCGATATCGGCCAGCATCTCCATGGCGATAGGAGCCAGGCGAGCCTCAGTATACCGCATGGCGGCCGGGGGGTCGTTGTCGACGCTACCGAAGTTGCCCTGGCCGTCCACCAGGGGGTAGCGCATGACGAAATCTTGCCCCATCCGGACCATCGCCTCGTAGACGGCCTCGGGGCTGTGGGGGTGGAAGTTTCCGAGGACCTCCCCGACGATCTTGGCGCTCTTGCGGTGAGGGCTGTTCGGTCCCAGGCCCATATCGTGCATGGTGTAGAGAACCCGGCGCTGGACGGGCTTAAGACCATCCCGAACGTCGGGTAGGGCCCGGGCCACGATTACGCTCATCGCGTAATCGAGGTAACAGCCCTTCATTTCCTCTTCGATGGGAACGACGCGAACGGTCCCGATTTCCATGGGCGAATTTTCACCTCATCCTTCGGGCTGGGTTTAGCCGGCCTTTCGGGCGGCCCCGACGAAGGCGGCAAAAAGGTTGCGGTAGCCGGCCGGAACCTCGTCGGCCCGCTCGGGGTGGCATTGGACGGCAAAGAGCCAGCGGAATCCCCGGCCGCAAAAGGCCTCGACCAGGTCGACGACCTCGCCGGTTCGGAGCCGAGCTTCGGCCCAGGCTGCCGGAACCAGAAGGTCGGCCAGCTCCGCTGCCCCCACCCCCTGGTGGTGGCGGCTGTTGACGGGCCCTGCCCCTTCGGGGCCGAGGATATCGGCCAGGGGGCTTGAACGGTCCAGGCGCAGTTCGTGGAAGGCCGAGCGGCCACTTTCATCAGCGCGGTGGCCGGGTAGGTCCTGGATAAGCCGGCCGCCCAGGACCACGTTCAGAAGCTGAAGCCCCCGGCAGATGCCCAGAACCGGCAGGTCCCGCTCCAGGGCAAGGCGGGCCAACGGGACCTCGAATTCGTCCCGCTCCGGGTCGACCTCGACCCTGGCAGTGGGGTCCACCGCCTGACCGTAGTATTTGGGGTGGACGTCGGGCCCGCCGGTAAAGAGCACGCCCCCAAGCCCCTCAAGGAGCCTGTCGGGGGGGCCATCGCTGGGCTTTAAGATAACCGCCTCGGCCCCGGCCGCCTCAACGGCCTGAATATAGCGGCGAAGCCAGCGGCGGGGAGCACCCTCCGGGTCAAGGCCGTCAGAACCGGTGGTAATACCAATGCGGGGTCGGTTGACCATTGGACCTTAAGATTATACCATCCCGGCTTCCAACCCCACCCAGGTATAATGATGGGGTGAGTCTGCAGGTAACCATCCGACCTTTAACCCCGGCGGACGTCGAGGTTTTTCTTGAGCTGGTGGATGCCTTAGCCGACTATGAGGGGCTTCCCCGCCCTGACCCCGAGGCCCGTAAGCGGCTGACCGCCGACACCCTGACCAATCCGCCTAGAATCCACGTTCTGCTGGCCGAGCTGGACGGCCGACCGGTCGGGTATGCGGCTTACTTTTGGGCGTATTCGACCTTTCTGGCTAGGCCGACCCTCTATCTGGAAGACATCTTCGTGCTTCCGGAGGCCCGGGGGCGGGGCGTGGGGCGGGCCCTGATCCGGGCCCTGGCCCGGCAGGCCCTCCGCCACGATTGCGGCCGAATGGAATGGCTGGTGTTGGCCTGGAACCGGCCGGCCATCGCTTTTTACGAGGGGCTGGGCGCAACCCAGCTGGCCGACTGGCTTCCCTACCGCCTGACGGCCGAGGAACTTCGGCGGCTGGCAGAGGAGACCGAAGACCCCTAGCTGGCCCTGGCCATTGCCTCGAAGAGGAGCTTAAGCCGATCGTAGGTGGTGAGAAGCCCCTCGGGTATAACCCGGGTCTGGTTCAGAATAGGCATAAAATTCGTATCGCCCTCCCAGCGGGGCACCACGTGCAGGTGGACGTGGTCGGCCACCCCCGCCCCAGACACCCGGCCGATGTTGCCCCCCAGGTTGTACCCATCGGGCCGCATCCCTGCGGCCAGCACCTTAAGACAGAGGGTTAAAAGCTCCATAAGCTCCCACCTGACCTCGGGGGCAAGGTCCGTCAGATTGGGCCGGTGGTCGTAGGGGGCCACCATCAGGTGGCCGGGGTTGTAAGGGTAAAGGTTCATGATGATAAAGGCCCGGGCTCCGCGGTAAAGGATCAGGTTCTCGCGGTCCTGGGCGGCCTCCTGACCGCTCTTTTCGCAGAGAAAGCAACCGCCCGGTTCACGGGCAGCCTGAATGTACTGCATCCGCCAGGGCGACCACAGAATGTCAAACCCGCTCATAAACTCGACTCATGTTAGGATGATCGCACAGTCGGCCGCCCGCTGTCTACCCGGTGCCCTCTTGGCCTGCCACCAGGTGGATCCTGAACCAGTCCCGGGCAAGTTCGGCCACCCGCTCCAGGGCGCCGGGCTCTTCAAAAAGGTGGCCGGCGCCAGGAATCACCTCCAGCCGGGCCTCGCACCGGAGCCGCTGGAGGGCCTGCCGGTTAAGGTCTAGGACGACGGGGTCGTTTCCCCCGACGATGAGCAGCGTCGGGGCCCGGACCCGGTCAAGGTAATCGGCGGCCAGGTCAGGCCGGCCGCCCCGGGAAACGATGGCCCCAACGTCTTCGGGTCTGTTGGCGCCGGCGATGAGGGCGGCCGCCGCCCCGGTGCTGGCCCCGAAATAGCCGACCCTAAGGCCGGCCAGTTCCGGCTCCTGCCGGGCCCAAGCGGTAGCGGCCTCGAGGCGGGCGGCCAGCAACGGAATGTCAAATCTAAGCTGGCCCGAGGAGCGGTCCAGGTCCTCCTCGGCCGGGGTTAGCAGGTCGAAAAGCAGGGTGGCAAAGCCGGCCTGGTTCAGAACCCCGGCCACGAACCGGTTCCGGGGGCTGAATCGGCTGCTGCCGCTACCGTGGGCGAAGATAACCAGGGCCGGCGCCCCGGCCGGGATAACCAGGTCCCCGGCTAGCTCAACCCAACCGGCCGGGACCCTTACTGACCGGAACACCGCCTTGCTTTCTGGGGCCATCCCAACCACCTCCCAACGTTGCCGGGCTAGTTTCCCGGCTCAGGCCTTTAAGTACCGTTCAAACCAGGCCAAGGTTCTCGCCCAGGCGTCCCGGGCCGCCTCGGCGTTGTACCTCGCTCCCGTATCATTATGAAACGCATGCTCGGTGTTGGGGTAGACGACCCGCTCGAAGACCTTGTTGTGCTGACGCATCGCGTTCTCGATGGCGGGGATGCCCGGGTTTACGAAGTTGTCCCGCTCGGCGTAAATGGCCAGCACCGGCGCCTGAATACCCGGCACATCCTCCAGGGGCGGATTCGGGCCGTAAAAGACCACCGCGGCCCGCAGGCCGGGCAGCTTGGTGGCCACCCGCCAGGTTACCCCACCCCCGAAGCAGAACCCCACCATCCCGATTCGGTCCCGGCGGACGAAGGGCTGGGCCTGAAGGTGGTTAAAGGCGGCCTGGAAATCCTGGACGAAGCGGGTCGGGGGGGCGTTGCCGAGGATACCTGGCACCTGGGCGGCATCCAGCCGGTCGGTTCCGCCCTCCCGGGATAGGAGGTCCGGGGCCAGGCTCACGTAACTGGCCTTGGCCAGCCGCCGGGTAATGTCCTTGATATGCTCCACCAGGCCCCGGTTCTCGTGACAAACCATCACCGCCGGGAAAGGCCCGGCACCCCGGGGCCGGCTCAGGTAGGCCATGACGGACGCTCCGTCCTCAGCCGGAAAGCTCACCCCGGCCACCTCGATGGCCGGGTCATCCGGCGGAACGGTAACCCCGGCCTGGGGGGTGGGCTGTGAGGTAGGCTTGGGGGAGGGTGGGGGTTGGGTCGGCGCCGGGCTTGGGGCGCAGGCGGCCAGAATACTGCCGGCAGCGGCCACCGACCCGGTAACAGCGGCCAGCTTCCGAAGGGCTTCCCGCCGGGTTATAAGCCCCGAAACGTATTCATCGACAAACTCGGCGATAAAGTAATCTTTAAATCCGTCCATATTCGCCCTCCCTTCTCCAACGGCGGAGGACCGCCACCCACCGCATTACGGCCCCGCAACAGTTTTCTCCCTGCCGCCCCGCAGGAGGGCTGCCAGGCCCCCGGCTACTATGGAGAAAATCGCCAAAACGACGAAGGCGGTGTTAAGGTCGGTCAGGTCGCTCAGCAGGCCGATAAGGGGTGTGGCAACGCCGGAGACCTCGTTGGCCAAGAAGTAATAGGCGCTCAAAACCGTTGCCCGGCGGGCGGCCGGAACCACGTCGGCAATGAGGGATTCCATGGTGGGCATACGCATGCTTATGGCCAGGCCGTAAAGGACGATGAGCAGGTAAAGGGCGGCCCCCTGGGGGGCCAGGGTAATCAGATAAAGCAGAGGGCCGGAAAGCAAGACGGACAGGAGGATGACCGGCTTGCGCCCAACCCGGTCGGAGAGGGCCCCGCCCACCGGCGCCCCAACAATGCCGGCTCCGGCCACCAGGCCCACGGCGATGCCCGCCAGCTCCCGGGGAACCCCGTGACGGTCGACCAGGTAGAGGGGCAAAAAGGTGTTTATGCCACCGGTAACCACCTGCATCACCGCCGCAATCACCGCCAGCAGGCCGATGAGGCGGAGAACCTCCAAGATGGGCAGGCTGGGAGCCCGGGGCCGACTGCTGACCATTACCTTTTCCTGGCCGGCGACCAGCCACAAAAGCAACAAACCGGCCGCCAACGCGGGAAGGCCCAGGCCGATGAAGGCCGCCCGCCAGGAGCCGGTCAGGTTTAAAATCCCCAGGGCGAGGGCTGGGGTGGCGATAAAGCTGGCGCTGCCCCCGACCACGTGTAAGCCCAGGGACCGCCCCCGGCTGTCGGCCGGAAAGTATTCGGAAAGAAACGACGAGGCCAGGGCATGGTACGTAGAGCCGGCAACGCCCGTCAAAACCAGCAGCGCCAGCATCTGTCCGTAGGTGAGGGAAAACCCAATCCCGATGGATGCCAGGGCGGCCCCCAAAAGACCCAAAACAATGATGAGGGACTTGCGCAGGCGGTAACGGTCGACCAGAAAAGCCAGGGGCACCTGCGCAAAACCGTAGGCCAGCGAAAAGGCCGATACAAGGGTTCCGCTCAGGAGGTAGTCTAAGCCGAACTCATCCCGGACAAGCGGAAGCAGGGGCAGTAGCCCCCCGACCGCCAGATGGTGACTGAAGTGGGCCCAGGCGAAAACGGGAAGGATACTCGCTTCGGCCCGCCTGTATGTCCCCGCCATCTGCTGTCGGAAGATAGCACACGGGTGTGCAAAGTCGCAAGCCATGGCGCCGTTTCCGGGTACTCGACCTTGATATACCCACAGGATCGCCGGGGAAAGTTAGCCTGAGCTAGGTTCGGCTTCTTTAGGGGCCCCACCTGCGGCCGAGCCGGTTTTAAGCCGGACCGACGGCGAGCTTTTCTGGTACATTACCAATGGGGTCGAGCGGGACGGGACCCGCTACATGCCCCCCTGGCGCAACCTGATACCCGAATCCGACCGCTGGGCCCTGGTGGCCTT
>PSKS01000095.1:0-5463 GCA_040289115.1 Chloroflexota bacterium | reverse complement strand
CGGCCTAAGTCCGAGCCAGGTCCGGGTGCTGGGGGTCGAGGAGGTGGACTGGCCAGATACCAGTCTGGGGTGTCCCGAGCCGGGAAAGTTTTACGCCCAGGTGATAACCCCGGGCTATAAAATCACGGTCCGGGCCGGGGACACGGATTACGAGTACCACGCCGACCGGACCGGAAGGTTTGTCCTCTGCGTCAGAGGCCAACCGTCAGCTCGTTGACCAGCGCCTTGACCCCGGGCACCTGCCGGGCGATCTGCTCGGCCAACACCTTGTGTTCGGCTGTAGGTACCCTGCCCTGGAGGCGAACGTTGCCCAGGAAAGACTCAACCCGAACGGGCCCGCACCGGCGAAAGCGGGGGTCCGAGGTGATGGCCGAGGCAACCCGAATCTGAAGCTCGGTATCGCTTACCAGCCGGTTAATAACCCGCTTGACCCATGGGATCGTCCCCACGATGGTGGGGGCTAGCTGTTTGGCAACTTCGGTGCGGACGACCCCCTCGAGGACCACCACCCCGTCTTCGACGGTGATTTTGATGTCGCTTACCGAGGTGGGTTCGGCCAGGAGAAGGGCTTCGTGGACGTCTTCCCAAAGGTCAACGTCAGCTTCGGCCATGGGGGGCAATGCCTCCTGCACCGTCATATCTGTCGCAAGAGCCGGGCCGAGAAGGCCAACGATAGGCCGGTCATGGCCAGATAGGCCGCCAAATAGTAAGGGATTACGCGCCCATCGGCCGGCCGGATGAGCTCCCGCACCACCGGGGGCACCGGAACCGGGTTCGGGCGGACCGCCCCAAGACCGGGCTGCATTCCCGGCACCGGCTGGTCGGCTTGGACCGGGAGGGGCCTGGCCTCAACGATGCGAATGCGCTGGTTCAGCTCGGGGCCTCCAAGGGGCCGGGCGGTCACCTCGAAACGCTGGATGCCCAGGGCGCTTCCCACCGCCGAGAAGGGGTCAATGTAGGCCAGAACGCCGGTGTACCGTGCGACCGGTGTATCGGCCGTCAGATCCCGCAGAAAGCCGGCCCCAAGCACCAAGGCCAGCACCAGGGCGTAGGCCAGGACCGTGGCCGCCAGGCTGGTGCGCATAACTGCCGAGCTGAGGAGGCCCAGGGCCCCAAAGGCGAGGGCGGTGATGAGTAGCAGGAGCGATGCGGTCACGATCTGCAGGGGGTCAACGCCCCCCAGCATGAACGCCACACTCTGAACGGGCACCGCCGTGACGATGAGGAGGGTGATGACGGCCAGGGCGGCGAACAGCTTGCCGAAAACGATGGCGTAAGAGGCGATCGGGGTGGTTATCAGGAGGTCAAGGGTCTGTCGCTCCCGCTCCCCGGCCACCAGGCCGGCGGTGAAGCTGGGAGTAAGAAAGCACACCAGGAGAAGCTCCACCGTTACGATGGCGGTGAAGATGGCCCGGCCGGTGGCCGCAGCTTGCGCCCCGCCCCGGAGGGGCTGGTCGGCCAAAGCTCGGAAGTAAAGAAATGAGAGGCCGGCCAGCAGGACCAGATAGAAGGTCAACAGGAGGACGGTTCGGGGGCTCCGCGCCCGGGCCCGCAGCTCCTTGAACAGGATGGCACCCATTCTTTATCCCCCCGTCAGGGCCGGCCGGAATAACCGCCGGGTCAGCCGGCCGAAGTCGCCCTCATTCCAGGCCACTAGCAGCATGCTGGCGTTGAAGATGGAGCTGTAGGTTCCGCTGACAATGCCGATGAGCAGGGCCAGCACAAAGGACCGGATGGTGACGCCCCCGAATAAGAGGAGGGCTGTCAGGGTAAAGATTACCGTAAGGGAGGTGTTCAGGGACCGGCCTATGGTCTGCAGCAGGCTGTAGTTGACCACCGACGGGAAATCTGCCCCCGGTAGCCGCCGGGCGTTTTCCCGGATCCGGTCAAAGACCACGATGGTATCGTGGACGCTGAAGCCGATGACGGTGAGCAGGGCCGTGATGAAGAGGGTATCCACCTCAAGCCCCGAAATTTTACCCAAAATCGAGAAGACTCCGATGACGACCAGGGCGTCGTGGAGGAGGGCCACCACCGCACAGACCCCGTAGCGGAGGGGGTGCCGGACGCTCCGAAAGGCAAGGGTAAGATACAGCAAGATCCCCGCCGAGGCGGCGGCCACGGCCAGGGCGGAATTTCGGACCGTCTCAGCGGCCACCACCGGGGAGATGGTGGCAAAGTCGAGGACCTCGACCGGCCCGAACCGCCCCTGCAGGGCCTCCATCAACCGGCTCCGGGCCGACTCTTCGCCGGCCCCGCCTTCCAGCTCGCTCAAGGGTCGGGTCCGGACGATGAAGTCGCCCCCGCCGGTCACCTGAATGATGGCATCCGGGTGGCCCAGGTCGGCAAAGGCGGCCCGAAGGTCTGCCAGCCCTACCGGCCGCTGAAATCGAAGGGTCATAGTCGTCCCGCTGGTGAAGTCGATGCCTAGCCGCAGGGCCGGTGGGATGAGCAGGGAGATGACCCCCGGGACGGTCACTAGAAGGGACAGCAGGAAGAAGTAGTGACGTTTGCCCACCAGGTCCAACATCTCAGCGGCTCACCGGCTTCCAGGTTTGGGCCGTTACCCGCTTAGCCACCTCCGGCTCCACATCGAAGAGGAATCGGACCAGGGGGCTTTCCAGGGCGTCCGGCCGGGCGAACCACAGCTCGTGGGCCAGCCGCAGGAAGTTGCGGGTAACGGTGATAGCACTGAACATGCTCACCACCACCCCGATGGCCAGGGTGAGGGCGAAGCCTTGGAGGAGCGGGGTCCCCAGGCTGCTGGCGAAGACCCAGAGGATGCCGCAGGTAATCAGGGTAGAGACGTTGCTGTCCCGGATGGAGGTCCAGGCCCGGTTAAAGCCGGCCTCCAGGGCGGCGCCTAGGGTCCGGCCGGCCCGAAGCTCCTCCCGCATCCGCTCGAAGATGAGGATGTTGGCGTCAACGGCCATTCCCACCGAGAGGATGAAACCGGCGATGCCCGCCAAGGTCAGGGTGACGGGGATCAGCTTAAAGGTGGCCAGCACGATTAAAGCGTATATAAGCAGAGCCACGTCGGCCACGAGGCCGGGGAACCGGTAATACCCGGCCATGAAGACCGTGACGCCCAGAATTCCCAGAATGCCGGCAATGAGGCTTTTGCGGATGGAGTCAGCCCCAAGGGTGGCCCCCACGTCCTCCTGGCGGATAACCTTGATGGGCACGGGCAGGGCGCCGGAGTTGAGCTGGGTGGCTAGGAGGCGGGCCGAGTCCAGGGTGAAGTTGCCTTCGATGATGGTCCGGCCCTGAAGGATGGGGGTGCGGACCACCGGGGCCGTAAGGAGCTCGTTGTCCAAAAAGATGGCGACGGCGGCGTCGGGCCGGCCGGCCAGACGGGTGGTGACGTCGGCCCAGATTTTGGTTCCCCGGTCGTTAAACTCGAGACAGACGGCCGGCCGGCCGAGCTGATCGGTACAGGGGTAGGCCCGGCGCAGGTCGGCCCCGGTGAGGCCGATGTCGTTGTCGGTGGGGTTGCCGGCCGGGTCATATGTTCGCTCCTTGAAAACGAGCTGGGCTGTCTGGCCGATGAGCCGCTTGGCCTCCTCGATGTCGCGGACGCCCGGCAGTTGGACGGCGACCCGGTCGTTTCCCATCCGCTGGACCACCGCCTCGGTTACTCCGTAAGCGTTAACCCGCCGCTCGATGGTGTGGACCAGGGCGTTCAGGGCCGACTCCCGGTCCTGGGGGTCGATTTTTGAGAGGTCCGCCTGGTAGACCAAGTTGGTGCCCCCCTGGAGGTCCAGACCGAGGCGGAAGCCCTGCCGGTGGAACTCCCAAGAGCCGATTTTGATGTGGATTCCGGGGTTGCCGGGCCAGGGCAGAATGGGCGGCAGGTAGTTTTCGGGCTTCTGCGGCCAGACGACCCAGAGGGCCAGGGCCGACAGGCCGATGATGAAGAAAAAGAGGGGCAGGTTCCCCCGTCGCACCTAAGTGGCCGCCTCCTCCGGCTCGGCCTCGACCTGATGGAGGTCTTCGGGGCGGTCGAGGCGGTCGATGTAAAGGATGCCGTTAAGGTGGTCGATTTCGTGCTCCAGGGCCTGGGCGAGGAGGCCGCTGGCCTTAAGCCGGAACTCCCGCCCGTTGCGGTCCAGGGCCCGGACAACCACCGCCTCCGACCGGGTAAGCTCCCCCCAGTAGCCGGGTATGCTGAGGCAGGCCTCCTCGACCCGACGCTGGCCGGAGGTCTTGACGATTTCGGGGTTTATCAAGACGATAACCTGGCCGTCCCGGGGTTCGACAACCGCGACCCGGAGGGGGACGCCCACCTGGGTAGCGGCCAGCCCGACCCCGTTGGCGGCCCGCATCGTGTCGACGAGGTCGTCGACAAGCCGCTGGACTGAGGCGTCGACCTCACGGACCCGCTTCGCCTTGACTCGAAGGCGCGGGTCTGGATATTTTAAAATCTCCCGAACTGCCATCCCCGCAAATTATACCCCAGCCCCCCGCCGGCCGGCCCTCAGGGGTTGCGGGGCGGCCGCCAGCCGAGGAGTCGGGCCGAGTTGCCCAGGATGAGTAGGTCCGGAATAGCCTGGGCGGCCGCGGCCACCGGGACGGGCAAAAGCCCCAGGACCGCTAGGCCCAAACCCACCAGGTTATATCCGGCCGTAAAGAGCAGGTTGAGCTTTATCACCCGAACGGTCCGCCGGGCCAGGGCGAGGGCGGCCGGAACCAGCCGCCAGTCTTCCCCAAGGAGGACCACCGGGGCCGTCTCCACGGCCACGTCGCTGCCGACGGCCCCCATGGCGATCCCCACGTCGGCGGCGGCCAGGGCGGGGGCGTCGTTGATGCCGTCTCCGACCATCACCACCGTGTGCCCCCGGGCCTGGAAGTCCCGCACTACCCCCAGCTTCCCTTCGGGCATGAGGCCCGCCCGGTACGGAATGCCCAGGCCTTCGGCCAGGACGGCGGCCGCCTGGGGCCGGTCGCCCGTAAGCAGTTCCAGGTGACGGATCCCCAGGGATCGGAGGGCCCGCAGGGCCCCGGGAACCTCGGGCCGGAGGCCGTCGGTCAGGGTAATGAGGCCGCAGACGCGTGGGGCGCCGTCGGGCCCTTCCAGGGCCACGCCCACCGCCGTCTTCCCCGGCGGGGCGGCGTCCAGGCCCAGGCTTTCCGGCCGGCTTACCACGACCCACCGCCCGTCCACCACGGCCCGAACCCCCAGTCCTGGAAGCTCTTGAACTCCTTCGGCCGCCCAAGGTTCAAGCCCCCATTCCCGCGCCGCCGACCGGATGGCAACGGCGATGGGGTGGTCGGAGCCGGTTTCGGCCGCGGCCGCAAGTCCCAAAACCTCGGCTTCAGACCACCCGTTCAGGGGCAAAATTTCGGCCACCCGAGGCCGGCCGATGGTGATGGTCCCCGTTTTGTCGATGAGCAAAACGTCCGCCCGGGCCAGGGCCTCGATGAATCGGCCGCCCTTAATCAGGATGCCGTGGCGGGCGGCCG
>PSKS01000094.1:0-5611 GCA_040289115.1 Chloroflexota bacterium | reverse complement strand
GCAGGGCCTGGGTCAGACGCTCGGCCGTCTCCAGGGCCTGGGCCAGGGGCTCCTCCAGGGATAAGAGGATGACATCGGGCCGGGTTTCGGCCGCATACGACACGGCCGTTGGCCCGAAGCCGACCTCCCCGGCGCTCACCAACTGCGCCCGCTGTACCGCCCGCCGGAGCTCTACTCTAGTGTCGGGCTCCTCACCTACGATCAAGATTCTGACCCTGGCTGCAGGCATGGTTGCCAACCTCCCTTACGGCTTCGACTGAAGGGCCGGGTCATCCAGCCGCAGCGGCCAGGCGAAGGGACCGAGGGGCTTGGGCTCCAGGTCGCCAAAGGGCCGCAGGGCCAGGGTAAGCTCCTTGGCCTGCTGGCGAACCAGGGCCAGGGCCTGGGCCTGCTCCGGGGTGAGGGCTAGGGTCACGAAGTTTATGTTGGCTTCCCGGGGCGGGTTGCCCCGCACCGACGGGTCATAGGGGACACCGTTGTCGACGTAGGTTCGCTGGACCGAAAGCACCTGCACGTTCTGAAGCACGGTGACCGCCGCCAGAAGGTCGTCATCGGAGAGGTTAGCCGGCCGGCTCTGAGGCGGCGGCTGGAGGTTAAGATCCTTAAATCGCATCACAGCGATCACGTCCACGAAGTCGCCGGGGGCCAAAAGCGCCGCCGGGCTCTCGGTTACGTTGACGGGGATGGTAAAGGCCCGCTTGCCGGGCGGGATCTGGAAGGAGATGGCCGGGACCCTGGCCGCGGCAACCAGCCGGGCAGTGCTTATCTGCTCGCCTTTTGCGGCGGGATAGCGGAGGGTCTGGTTGACGACCTGGTCTACGGAGGTGGCCGCGCCCTGGACCAGGGTGTTTTCGGGCACCTGGCGGACCTCCACCATGACCGGGGTGATCTTGACGCCGGCCGGGATGTCTTCCCGGGCCACCACGGCGCTGACCAAGGGGACCGGCGCCGGCCGACGGGCTTCCAGGCTCCTTAAGAACAGGACGACCAGGATGGCCGCCAAAAGGCCTAAAAGCACCGCCAGAAACAGGACCCAGCGATTCGCTCCTCTTCGCGGCGTCGATGTAGTTGTCTGCATGGCTATCTATACCTCCTCGGACTTACCCAATAGAGCCTCAATCGATGAGAAAGACTACCAGCGGGGCAAACGGGTTGTCGGTAGTGCCCAGCTGTTCGGCCAGAAAGCCTTGCGGCGGCACGTAGACCTGGGGCAGAAAGTAGCCCCAGACCACCCCGCACCAGAAGACCTGTTCGTTCTTGCCCGGTCTCCCGTTATCGCTGCAGGCCCGGTGGGCAGGATTGTTCGGGCTCGCCCAGACGTCGCCCCAGCTGCCCCCCCTGCGGTCCCAGCCCGCGATGTAGAAGGTGGCAAAGGCTAAGACTTTAACCGGCTTTTTACCGTTGGGGAACTGGTCGATTATCGGCAGGATAACGACCCGGCCCCAGCACGGGTCCGACCAATTGTTGTTGCCGGCCTTTTGCATCATCGATTGGTACTTGTTATAAGCTAGATTCCAGCCACTGGGGTCGGAGCCGTTCAAGGCGGGCGTTGCCGGGATATCGCAGCTTCCCACGGGGTTTTCACCGAACCTTCTTACCCGTTCGGTTAGGGCCGCGTGGGTATTCTGGCCCTGAAGCCCAGGCTTAGTATCGACCTCGACCTGCTCCCCGACGGTGAAGCCGTCGCTGAATTTATCTCCGGTTATGCAGTCGCGGTAGTCGTTGGTGTTGGCGCCGCAGGCCCCAATGGAGCCCGTGTTCCCAGGACCCGCCCGGCATTCCTCCCGGTTCTGCTCGTCGCATTTGAACGAGTAAAGATACCCCGGTTGAACCCCGAAGCAATTTTGGTTGTTACAGCCGTTGCTGGTCTGGGCGATGGCCCAGGGCATGACGTTTATGGTGTTGGCTGGGCCTACCCGGGCGGTGGCCAGGGCGCTTATATTCGAAAACGGCACGCTAAAAAGTCCGGCCAGGAAACTGAGGGACTGCCGGCGGACGCCCACCTGAATGGTGTCGTAGCGGCCATCGCCGTTCCAGTCGCAGAAGCGGACGAGACTCAAGTTGGTCTGCTGGCTTGAAAGCGGGGTCGTGCAGTCGCCGGCTCCCCCAAACTGGACAGCCATCGGCCCGTCGAACCCGTTGCGCACGAACCAGGCCCGGACGGCCTGCTGGGCATTGGTGGTATCAGCGTTGGGCAGGCGGTAGGCGCCGGCCAAAGCGGCGGCCTCGGCCTGGTTCTGGGCCCAGCGGTGGTCGAAGTACCAGAAGCCGGCATCCAGCGCCAGCGCAAACAGCATAAAGAAGGCCAGCAGCAAAAGCACGAACAGCAGGGCACTTTGGCCGCCCTGGTCCCTTATAAAGTGGCGAGCTTGCAGCCTCATGGTCCACCTCACTGCGAACATGGCCGGATCGAAGGCATGCCGCCGACAGTGTAGGTCTGCTCCAGCATCATGTCGGCGCAGGAATAGACCCCCACGGTGACCGGTATAAACAGCAGCTGGTTGTTGTCCCAGTTGACCCGGACAACGATGGAGTCGCCCCGGCTGTTGTTGGCCCCATCGCCGTTGCGGTCTACCCAGCCCACCTCCACCTTGTTGATGTCGTTAAAGATTCCCCCGGCCCGGGCAACTACCCGCTGCTTGATGGCGTTCTGAATCTCGCCCGCAGACCTGCCGCACTGGTTGGCAAAGGCGCAGGTGACCGCCCCGTAGCGGGCGCCTTCCCGCACGGCGTTGGCGATGGAGACCCACTTGTACATCCAGAGGCCGAAATCGACCAGGACCAGCATGATGATGACAATAAAGGGCAAGACCAGGAGAAATTCCCAGGCCGACTGGCCCCGCTCGGACCTGAGGCCCAAAAGAAGCTTCCTCACCTTCAGCCCCCCAGGCACTGCCCGACCCCCGTGGACCCGACGGGATCCACCGAGGGGCAAAGGGCGCCGATAAACTGGGAAAAGACGTCGGCAAAACCGCTGGTTATTACCAGGGCCATGAGCACCACCACCGCCCCGACCACCAGCAGGTATTCCAAGGCATTCTGGGCCTTAGTCGACCGCAAAAGCTCGGCTGCGCGCTGGAAGGGGCAGTGGACCATCCGTTTGACCATCTCAATATCCTGTGCGGCCCGGGGTGGGGGTCCGGGTGGGGAATTCCCCACCCGGACCCCACTACCCATTAGGTCGGACAACTCATGTTGTCCTTCAGGGTGGGAATGCTACGGATCGCGTTGCAGACTGCAGTGATCAGTTTATCTGTCAGGCCGGGGACGGCGGTCATGGCAAGGATGATCCCCACGCTTACCCCGCCGACCACCAGCAGGTATTCCCAGGCGTCTTGGGCACGGTCGTCGGAAAGCCAGGTTCCGAGCAGAGCCCGGAGATACCAGTAAAGATGAGCCATCTTAAAGACCTCCTTAGAAGTTTTGGGTTTTCTGTCCGGCGCTCAGCTCACGCTTCGGGGGACGCCGTGGATTCAGGCGTCCCGCTGGCCGCTTCGTGGAAACGACTCTAAGCGTCCTTTTCCTTCAATCACCTCCTTCAGGAAGCCCGGCCAGCGGCCGGCCGATTCCCAGTCTTCTCAATACAGAGCTTAATGACATCCGGTTAATGTTTGGTGGACGAACGGTTAATTTTCGGTTTAGACGTGCGGCGGCGGGCAATACTTTCATACTGTCCCACCACCCGCAGAGCCGGCTCGGCCACCTCGGCCTGGTCCGCCTTCATCACCAGCCGGTAGCCGGTCCGGTTCACGCTCTCGATGGCCACCTTGTCGGTCACCTGCGCCAGCTTGTGCCGCAGGTGGCTTATGTGGGTCTTTAAAATCTGGCGCTCATCGGCGTCATAGCCGCAGGCGTACTCAATCAGCCGTCCCGAGGTCACCACCCGCCCGGCATTCACCACCAGGATGTGCAGGAGTCGGAACTCGGTCGGCGTAAGGCTCACGACCACATCTCCCCGCCGGAGCTGGTGGGAGTCCAGGTCCAGGGTGGCATCCCCGACCTGGAGCTGGCGGGTGAGTTCCTCAGCGTTAGCCCGGCCGGTCCGCCTGGCCACTGCCCGGATCCGCCAGGCCATCTCCCGGTAGCTGAAGGGCTTGACGATGTAATCGTCGGCGCCCAGGGCAAACCCCCGGGCCAGGTACTCCTCGTCGTCCACGGCGGTTACCAGGATAACCGGGGTATCGTCCTCCTCCCGGATCCGCTGGAGCACTGTGAACCCGTCCATCCGGGGCATCCTGATGTCCAGCAGGACCACGTCCGGGCGGTTTTTCTTCCAGAGGCGCAGGGCCTGCTCCCCGGTCATGGCCGTTATGACCTCGAAGCCCTCCCGGCGAAGGGCATACGAGGTGATGTCCAGAAAATCGACCTGGTTGTCCACAATGAGTACCAGCATTAGGGCCTCCTGCCGTGTCGATGGTAGCTGACTCCGCCGTTTACGGGTTCGTAGCCGGCGGCCGGAAGGGTAATGCGGAAGGTGGTGACTTCGCCCGGTCGACTGCTGACATCCACGGTGCCGTCGTGGAGCTCGGCCACCCGCCGCACGAGGAAAAGCCCCAGACCCCGGCCGTCGGCATTATCGGGCCGGGCTCGGGCGTAGGGCCGGAAGAGTCGCCGGAGCTCGTGGTCGGTCAGGCCCGGGCCGTGGTCGGTGACCCACAACTTCACCTTAGTCCGGCTGGAGTCGACTACCACCTCAATGGTATCGCCCCGGGGCCCGTAGCGGACGGCGTTGGTGAGCAGGTTGACCACGGCCTGCTGGAGCCAGAAGGGGTCGCCCCAGACGGGGGCGACCGGGACGGCGCAGATAAACCGGAGCTGCTGCCCCTTCCAAGCCAGGAGGGGCTGAATCAGGCTCAGGGCCGGCTCAACCCACTCCTTGACCGTTATGAGCCGCCGGTTAAGGACAACCTCCCCGGTTAGGAGGGCGGTCCAGGCCGGGACGCTCTCGGCCAGGCGCTGGATCCACTCGAGGCTCTCCTCCACCCAGGCGACGAACCGGCCGACCTCGGTGGCATCGGCGGCGCGTAGAAGGTCCAGGGCGAGGCGGGCGACGGTGAGGGGCGTGCGGATTTCGTGGATGAAAATATCCCGGAAAAGGGCGGTGGGCGGCTGATTATAATTATCATCCCGACCTGACCGGGTCGGGCCTAAGCTTGCTGTGGGTGCCCTGGTTTGTGAAACCATCCAGGATCCTCCCGAGCGCATTCAAAATTGCCAGCCTGCGCTTGGCTTCGCTCGGGAAGACCCCCGCGACGAACCGACCCTTCCTTATCCCGTCGCCGGGCTCCGCTTACCTATCGGCTTCTCGAGTCTCCGCCCCCTGAATGGATACCCTTCCACCCAATCATCCGGCAGGCAGGTAGCGAAACAGTGTAGAATCAGTTAAGAAAAGGTTAAGAAACTTCCTACTGTACTGCCGGTTGACCGTCCCTCTAATCATAGGCTAGAAACAACAGGAAGTCAACGGTACGCTCGTACTTTATGTTTCGGGAGGCCTTGGGCCCCGCCCGAAGAAGGGACCGCGGTGAGAAAGTGGCTTTTGGTTTTAACCCTGCTGGCGGCGGCCTGTCAGGCCCAAACGTCAGGCGGTCCGCCCCCAACGCCCGGCCCC
>PSKS01000093.1:0-5734 GCA_040289115.1 Chloroflexota bacterium | reverse complement strand
TTCTCGAGCCGCCGGCTGGAGGCCCTCATCTTCGGGCCTGGCGACTTCTCGGCCTCGCAGCAAATCCGGCATGCCCTGGCCCGGGAGTACCCGGGCGACCCCTGGCACTATACCCGGAACCGGATCGTAATCGCGGCCCGGACCGCCGGGCTGGATGCCATCGACGGACCATACGCCGATTTCCGTAACCCCGAAGGGTACCGCACGGAGTGTCTTCGGGCCAGTTACCTCGGGTTCGACGGCAAGTGGGCCATCCACCCGAGCCAGGTCGACATCGCCAATGAGGTTTTTTCGCCCACGGCCGAAGAGGTGGAGCAGGCCCGCCGGGTCGTCGGCGCTTACGAAGAGGCCCAGGCGGCGGGGCTCGGAGCCGTGGCCATCGACGGCCGGATGATTGATGCGGCTTCGGTCCGGATCGCCCGGAACATCCTGGCCAAGGCGGAGCTTATCGAAAGGTTGCGCAGGCCTGGTTAATAAGCATAGGGGAGGGAAAGGCGATGGTTCCAGACGGGGTATTATAACGGCGGCAGTTTATGGTTAGGGTCGGGGAGCTGGGGGTGGCACTGGCCCTCTTCGGCTGTGCCGCTCCGCAGCGGCAGGTGGAGACGCTCCCGGCAGAGGTCGGGCCGAGACAGGGTGGCGTCTGGAACGGGTCGATAAGTGGGGACCCTCCCACCATTGACCCATTTAGGAACATTAGCTTTTTAACAAAGTTTGTCTCGGCCTTCGTTTATAGCCGGCTCTTCATGTTCAAACCGGCCCTAGTGGACAAGCTCTCCTTCGAGATCACCGGGGACCTGGCCGAGTCGTATCAGGTTTCGGCGGATGGCCTCGTTTACACCATCCGCCTGCGGCCCAACGCTAGATTCCACCCACCCATCAGCCGGTATGTGACGGCCGAAGATGTGGTCTACTCCTACCTAAGGTTTATCGGGGAGGCTCCGGGTTCCAAGCCGGCAACCAACTACCGGGAACTAGCCGACGTAGTGGAGTCGGTAGCGGCCCAGGACCCCCGCACGGTGGTTTTTAAGCTTAAGTTCCCCTATGCTCCCTTCCTAACCCGGCTGGCCGACACCTACTTGCTCTTCATCATGCCCCGCGAGACGGGCCAGGCCTTCGACCCCGCCCAGAAGATGGTGGGATCAGGACCTTGGATATTTGAAGGCTATGAGGTCTCGCGCCTTTTCAGGTTCCGGCGCAATCCCGAGTGGCACCTGGGACCGGAACGGCCTTACCTGGATCGGGTCGAATTGAACATCCTTCCCGAGTACCAGAGTCGGGTTACCCAGTTTCTGGGAGGCAACCTGGATGAGGTCGCCCCGGACGGTGCTGATGTCACGAGGATTCTCGACCGGGTGAACGGGGCCCAATTGGTCACCGAGACCGACCGGTCGGTGACCATGATCTGGTTCAGCGGACGGGATCCATCGGTCCCGTGGCGGGACCCCCGGGTCCGGCGCGCCATCTCCATGGCCATCGACCGGGACGCCCTAATCGAGGCGGCCGGCGTCCGGGAAGTGGAGAATCGCGGCATAAAGGTTTTCAAATTCTGGAACAACCTGGTGCCGGCCATCTTTGGCTCATGGTGGCTGGACCCGCGGGGCAAAGATATCTCGCCCGAAGTTGCCCGCTATTTCCGCTACGACCCGGAGGGGGCTAAGCGGCTCCTGGTGGAGGCCGGCTATCCCCAAGGATTTCGGGTCGACTTCAGGTACACCACCACCGCCTAAGGCCAGGTTTTCAACACCCAGGCCGAGCTGGTGGTTCAGTACCTGCGACGCATCGGGCTGGACGTTAATGTCGTTATCGAAGACTATGCCTCCCAGTTCATAACCAGGACGGTTCTGGGTGAATTCGACGGCATCGCCATGGGCCGGCATGCGCCCTTCACCGACCCCGGAAACTACTTGGAAATAATGCTGGAATCGACCAACCCCCGGAATCGGGGGAAGATAAAGGACCCAAAGCTGGACGGCATGATTGCCCAGATGCGGACTACCCGGGACGAGGCGAAGCGGCGGCAGATGGTTCTAGAAATCCAACAGTATGCCAACGAGCAGATGTATTACGTACCCCTAGCGGCATCTATCCGGTTTACAGCTTACCAGCTGTGGGTGCGGGGGGCCGTTGAGAATCGGATTATCGACTGTGACTTCGGGGATGGGGCGGAGAATTTGCCGCAATTTTGGAAGGTGAGCTGATGAGGGCTCGGGATGGGCCGTTATTTTGCTTACAGGCTGCTCTCGCTCGTACCCACGGTGGTAGGGATAACCGTCATTGTTTTCGTGGCCGTCAAGTTTCTGCCGGGCGACGTCGTCCAGCAAATGCTGGGGGAGTATGGGGCGGCCTCCCGGGAGCTGCGGGAATATTTCCTGCGGGAATATGCCCTTGACCTGAGCTTGCCCCAGCAGTACGCCCGGTGGATGGTGAAAGCCCTGCAGGGCGACCTTGGGGTTTCCATCCTGAGCGGGCGGCCGGTGGTTGAAGAATTAAAGCAGCGGCTCCCTGTGACCTTCCAACTTGGGGTGATGGCCCTGGTCATTGCCTGGGCCTTAGCCCTGCCGGTGGGCATCCTTTCTGCCCTTTACCAGGACTCACTTCTCGATTACATCCTGCGGGGCCTGGCCATCGGCCTGCTGGCACTGCCCACTTTCTGGATGGCCCTCCTTATCATCTCGTATGGGTTTATCTTCTTCGGCTGGACCCCGCCCCTTCGCTATTACCCGTTCCAGGAGGACCCCATCCGCAACCTGCAGATCCTGGGGATCCCCGCCTTCGTCTTAGGAACTCACCTTTCGGCCATCGTGATGCGGCTGCTACGCTCCACCATGCTGGAGGTGTTGCGCCAGGACTACGTTCGGATGGCCCGGGCAAAGGGCTTACCGGAATTTCTATTTGTTGCCCGGCATGCTCTGCCTAACGCCCTCATCCCAGTGATGACGTTGGTCGCCCTGCAGGTCCCCCTGGTGGTTGGGGGAACGGTGATCATGGAGCGGATCTTCGCTCTGCCGGGAATGGGCAACTACCTGCTCAGCGCCGTCCAGCAGCGGGAATACCCCATAGTCCAAGCCATAACTTTGCTTTCGGCGTTCACGGTGGTGCTAAGCAACTTTGCCGTGGACATTTTGTACGGCGCAATTGATCCCCGGATCAGGTATTCGGAGCAGTGATGCGGGCCGGGCCGGAAATCCTCCACCGCACCATCCGGGCTCCCACCGGCCCGGTCGTTCGGGTTTTCGGCCTGCTTCGCCGCAAATCCCTAGGGCTAGTAAGCCTGGCCTGGGTCCTGGGGCTGGTGGTCCTCGCCTTTTCGGCGGAGTTTCTGTCACCCTACGGTTATGACGACTTCGACGTCAGCCGCCGGCTCCAGGGGCCGTCCTTCCGGCACCCGTTCGGGACTGACGACCATGGTCGGGACGTCTTCAGCCGGGTGCTTTACGGGACCCGTACCACTGTGGTGGTCGGGTTCTGCGCCCTAGCCATATCCGTAGGCCTGGCCACGGCCCTCGGGGTGACCTCAGGATACATCGGCGGCTTCCCGGACCTTCTCATTCAGCGGTTGGTTTATGTCTGCCTGGCCTTCCCGGGGCTTATCTTTGTTATCTTCACCATTTCAATATTCGGGAATAATCCAGCAACCATCATCCTGACCGTTGGTTTCTTTTTCTCTTTCAGCATGTCCCGGGTGATCCGGGCCACAGTGCTTACGGTGAGGGAGAGCCCGTTTATTGAGGCCGCCCGGGCCCTGGGGGCCGGAAACCTGCGCATCGTCTTGCGGCACCTGCTCCCGAACGTCATTCCCGTGCTGCTGGTCGTAGCGTCTTCGCAGGTTGGTTCGGTTATCCTTCTTGAGTCCTCCCTTTCCTTCCTGGGGTTTGGGGTCCCGCCGCCGTTCCCATCCTGGGGACGGATGCTTAACGAGTCCCAGCGCTTCATGGTGGGACACCCCCACCTGGCCATCTTTCCCGGCCTGGCCATTGCCGCCACCGTCTTCGCCTTTAACTTCTTGGGCGATTTTCTGCGGGATTTCCTGGACCCGCGATTGAGGGGACAGTAGCTACCGACGGCTTGGGGGTTAACCGAAGCCGCGGTCCCAGAAAAACCACCGGGGCAAGTTCTGGTAGCCTTCTATCTCTTTGCGGATGACCCGGAGCTCGGCGAATTGCCCAGCCTAAATCGAGGGGACTTCCTCCCAAGCGAGCTGCTGAAGTTCCCTTACCAGCTGCCGCTGCCCTTCCCGGTCCGACTCGGCCCAGCCGCTCCTTCCGCTCCCAATCCCACCAGCCGGGCCAGGCTGCGCTTAAGGGCGACCGGATGGTGGGATGCTCAAAGACAACCCCGTGGGTGACGAGGACGTCCCATAGCTCCGGGTTACTCCGCCGTTTAACCAGGGCCGCCCAGTCTAGCACCTGCAGGTCGACCTTAAAGCTGGCCCGCTCCAACCTCGGCCATAAGGCGCGCCTGGCCTTTTCGGGATCCGGCCGATTGTAAACCTCTTTGCTGGCCTCGATGTACCACGGGGTTTTGGGCGGGGCCAGCTCCGGCCCGAGCCGGATGAACTCCTTCGAGCCAAAGGCCGTCAGCATTGCGTGCTCCAGGTCTACCGCCGTTAGGACGGCCTGCCGGAGTCGAATATCGGTAAACATCCCCTGCTTTTTGTTAAAAAAGACCCCAGGTAGCCAAAAGGCATCCCCAGCAGGGGCTCAACCCCGGGGATGCCTTTGAGCCGGCCGTAATAGTCGAGCTGAAGCCCCTCGGCAAAATGATACTCGCCGGTGACCGCTCCGTCGGCCCGGACCGTATCCTCAGGCACGGGGATAAAAAGGACCTCGTCCAGGTAGGCGAATAGCCTACCTGCAGGGCCGTCTGGTACCTCCTCGCGGGGTGTATATTTTCCCACCGTCCCATCCGAATATGGCGGTCGGAAATGTGCTCTAGAAGTTTAAAGGGGCCCGTCCCGATACAGAGCTCGTCGGGCAACCGGTCCCGACCCACCCGTTCGGCCACGGCCGCTGGTAATATTATTGTGCCGGTCCGGGCCAAAAACTCGGGGAAAAGGCCGGTGGGCTGCCGGAAGGTAACGGTTAAGGTGTAGCGGCCAGCCTCGGAAATCTGCTCCACCCGCCGGAAGACCTCCCGCCCTTTGGCCCCTACTGACCCCAGCGGCGGAGGGAGGCGGCCACATCGGCGGCCGTAAGCTCCTGGTTGTTATGGAAGAGGATGCCTTTGCGCAAGTGGAAGGTAAATTTTGTAGCCTCCTTGTTGACCTCGTAACGTTCCGTCAGGTGGGGAACGGGCTCAAACCTAGATATTGTACGCAAAGGGGCCCTCGAAGACGTGGGCCATGGTCCAGTTGGTAACCATGGCGGTGAAGTAGGTGGCATCCAGGGTTGGGGGCTCGTTTATAATCGCCACCTTCAAGGTGCCCCCAGACCTGGATGTCCGCGCCGGGGGCCCAGCAGCCCCCGGCGCGGCCGGGGCGCAGCTCGAGGGGCGAATCCCGCGGCCACCAGCGCCCCCTTCAAGAACTGTCGCCGGCTTACTCCGAACATGACCACACCTCCCCAAGCTTTTCGGTATCGGGCCGACGAGGGATGCGCCTGCACCAAAATTGGGTAACCTAAGGGGGCCCGGCAGACTTCAGGCCCAGGGGCGGTCGACAGCTTCATCGTCCAGGTACTGCTCTGGCGGGGGTCAATGCTCTTGGACGGGGCGGTTTGGAGGCAGCCCCGCC
>PSKS01000092.1:0-5975 GCA_040289115.1 Chloroflexota bacterium | reverse complement strand
AGTCCTATAAGTTGTGGCGCCCATACTTCCTCCCAACCTTCATCGTCGCCCCCGTCGCGCACCAACCACCGTTGTTGGTGCTTATCGGCGTCGGGTTGATGCATTTCCGGCGCCCTTCCGGGCCCTTAAGCTACATTACGTCGCCACAAGTGGGCACAAACCGGCCATAATTTTAATCGCACTTGTGAACGTTTTTGCGTCATTTGTGAACGTTTTCGCGTCTGAAAGCGGCTCGCACGTCGGGCGCGGTCTTCGTGGCGATCTGCTCGTCCTGCCGGACATGCCGACGGAGCGGGCCGCTTTGTCGCGGGATTGGCCCTTCAACGCTTCAGGAAATTTTCCTGAAGCGTTCTTCTTTCACGGGGTTTCACGGTTTCACGCCGTGACCGACGGCTAGCGGATTTAAATTAACCTCAGCCATGCGATGCATTCCAGCTGCGCATCGCTTTGCGGTGCGAGGGTTCTATCGGCCGGTGTCGGTAATACGGGTTGCGGGCGGCTCTCAACGAATTCCAGAAGCCTTTGCAACCACTCGTCCTGGGAGGGCGTTGTGCGCTCCCGCCAGAGGCGGCGCAGTCCTTTCAGGTCGGGTCCGCTTAACGCTTGGGCCTCAAAATATTGCAGGAGGCGGTTCCGTTTAGCCGATGGGGGCAGCGCATGCAGCCAGTTGACCACCTGCCGCTGGGGCGAGGGCAGCTTCTGCGGTGTGTGTTCGGCGGCCCGGAGGTGGTTCCATAGGTGCTTGCGTAACTTTTGGATCAGGGGCCGCGGGTCGAAGCCCTCGGGGAGCGGCGCGGGCTCTTCCGACGGCTCACACCGAATGTGCCGAATCGCTTCCAGACGTCGCTTCACAATGCGGTCTTTCTCCTCATCGTAGAACAGCCAGTGACTTTGGCCCGTCTGGGGGTTGCGGAAGGCGGCGAAAAACCCCGGCGGACCGCCCCGCCGCCGCGCCGTGCCCACCCCCAGTGGAATCCGCTTCAGCCGTTCCTCGCCCAATTCCTTTAAGAATCGGAGCAGGTCCTGCAGGAGAAACTCGCCAACGGTCAGTTCGCTCATCTCTTCCAGTTCGTCGAGGGTGGCCACATCTTCGTCTTTCACGCGGCGGAGGATGTTGAAGTCCAGGGGGTTGGGCATCTCCCCCAGGACGGAGGCGTCCAGGCCCACCGTGCGGTTGATGGCGCGCAGTTTGTCGGAGAGCCGCTGGAGCAAGCCCAGGAGCTCCTCCAGCTCCTCCTCCGGGAAGAAGTTGTAAACATGGATGACGGCGTGGGGCGAGCCGATGCGGTCCAGCCGCCCGATCCGCTGGACCATCCGCACCGGGTTCCAGTGGAGGTCATAGTTGACGATCACCTCGGCGTCCTGGAGGTTCTGCCCTTCGGAAAGCACATCGGTGCTGATGAGGAGGTCAATTTGCTCCTCCGGCAGCGCGGACCCGGTTTCACCGGCCGGCCAGCCGCCGGCGCAGGGTGCAAACTGGGAGACGCGCCGGGTGCGGTCTTCGGGTTTGACATCGCTGTCTACAATGGCAATCCGCTGGTGCCCCAGCCTCTTTAGGAAATCCTCGTCCCGGGTCAGGCTGCGGTAGAGATAGCGGGCGGTGTCTTTGAAGTAGGAGAAGAGCACCACCTTCTTGCCCCGCAGCCCCTCCGAGGCCAGCAGGTCCTTCAAGGCCTCCAGTTTATCGTCCGAGCGCTGCCCCTCCAGGGGCGTCAGGATCCGCTCCAGCGTGGCCAGGTCGGCCGCCACCGCCTTCTGGATGCTCGGGACGTCGTAGCGGTCGGCAGGCAGTTCGGGCAACCCGGTCAGGAACTCCTCCCACCCGCCGACCTCTTCCGCCCCCTCCTCGTCGCCGCCCTCCCGCTGCAGCCACTCCCGGTAATCTTCGCCCGACAGAAGCCGCCCCCGCCCGAGGGCGTCCTGAAAACGCCGGAGGAACCCGTGGAGCCGCCGCAGGGAGATGCGCAGCGCCTCCACCGAGGACTCAAGCCTTTTCAGATACAGCACCCGCATGATGTGCGCCAGGGCCGTCTGGCGCCCGATGGCCATCACGAACTCACGGGCCTCCTCCTGGGACCAGCCCAACGCCTCCTGCAGGCGCTGGACCATCCCCTCGGCCTCCTCCGCCGCCTCAAAAAGAGAAAGTTGCTGGACCCGTGCCCGGCGGGCCTCCACCAGTTCCCGGCGGTAAAGGTCGATCTGATACGGAGCGAGGAGCAATCCCTCAATCCCCTCGGCGATCCTCCGGTAGAGTTCCGGACCGTAGGTGGCTTTGAGGCTGTAGTTGACGGTGTGCAACCGGCGCTCCGGGAATCGGATCTTCTGCCCGTCGATCTCGGCTTCCGGGTAGTTCTTGCGGATAAACGGCCGGCTGCGGCGCACCGCCAGCGCCTCCAGCACCTCGTAGAGGGCTTCCTTGCTTTGCTCGGCACGACGGAAGTACTCCCAGAGGTCAGAAATGCCTGCGGAAAGTAGAAATTGGCGGTTGTCCCGGGCGATCAGGCGCAGCTGGTGGTAGAGGTCGAAGACCGTATTGTTGACCGGGGTCGCGGTCAGGAGGATGACCTTCTTGTCGGGGTCCCCTTGGCTGATAATCCGGAACAGGTTGGGCCAGCGGTTGGTATCAGGGTTGCGGAAGTTGTGGCTTTCGTCCACGACGATGACCCGGAAGCGGCGGGCGTACTCCTCCGCGGGGAAATCTTTCTGGCTGACCCGTTCCATGGAGACGATCTCGTGGGGGATGGCGAACCGGCGCAGGAGGGGCTGCCATACGGTCTCCCGCACCGCGGCGGGGCAGACGACCAGCGCCGTCTGGCGCTCCCGATAAGCGTAGTCGTCCAGAAGGCGCAGGGCCAGGTAGGTCTTCCCCAGCCCCACCGAGTCGGCGATGAGCACGCCGCCGTAGTTCTCCAGGATCTCCTTGGCGGCGAGATAGCCGTCGTGTTGGAAGTCGGCCAGGGCGATGGGGGAGGGCCTCTCGTCCCGCTCCCCCAGCTCCTGGTCCAGCCTGTCCCGCAGGGCCTCGTAGACCACCTTGATGTAGATCTCGTAGGGGGTGTAGGTCCGGGTGAAGCGCTCCAGAAGTTCCAGGAGCTCCGCCTTGTAGTCCTCCGCCTCCTGCCAGAGCCCCTCGAACCACGCTTTGAGTTCGCCTACGGCCGCCGACTGCTTGAGGACGGCGTTGAGTTCCAGGTTGGTGGTGAGCCCGGCGCCGGTGAAGTTGGAGGAGCCCACAATGCCCACCGCGCCGAGGGCGGGAACCCCGTCCACGATGTAAGCCTTGCCGTGACAGAAGGTCTGGGTGTAGCGGCGGACCTCCACCGCGGGCTGGGCCAGGAAGTCCCGCCAGGCCCGGATCTCGGGGGCGATGGTCTCGCCCCGGGCGGTGGCGTCCTCCAGCTCCGCAAGCAGCCGCTCGCCCACCACGAAGGCTTGCTCCTGCTCCTTGCCCAACAGCAGGCGCAGGCGGGTAAGTTTGTCTTTGACCTCGGGCTGGAGGGCTTCCAGACCCTTCAGGTTGAAAAAGGCGGTCACCACATCCAGCGAGGGCTTTTCGCTCTGGGTAAGGATGACCTTCAGGACATCCGCCAGTTTGTGCTTCTGGTTATCAATGAGGTCGGGGATGGGGGCCATGTTCGTCTGCTACTCCGCCACGCCTTCATCATCTCCCAAACAGCTCTCTTATCACTTGCTCTTTGTCGATTTGCAGATAATGGGCGACCTCCTGCAGGATGCTATTGAGGGTGCCAACTTTCAGGGATTTGTGTGCTGGGATAGTAATATGATGCTCTTTTCCCTTAAGAGATGAGGTCAAACGCATGTGAGCGCCAGTTTGACGGTTGATCTGATAACCATACCGCTTGAGAAGGCGAGCCAACTCCTCACCGCTTAAGTCCCGCGGCAGTTTCATAAGGCGATGACTTCGTCCTTCACGAAGTGAAGGCGGATGATCTTAGGCAATTCGGCCTCATCAAAGTGGCAGCGCACGGCGTCCTGTACCATCCTTCTTAGCTCCTCAACCGTATCCGCCTGGGTGAAGATGGCATAGCCCAGCGCCCGGGCTTCGTAGCCTCCTTCGGGCGATTCCTCTACCAGGAAGATGATCTCTTTTTCCATTGCCAAACTTCCTCCATATGTTCAAACACTCTTCGCCTTTACAAGGCGATTCTTGACTAATTCTACCACCGCCCGGTAGACTGCCAAGCGCTCCCCTTCGGTCAGGCCCAGCACGTCAAAGACCACGCTGTCCAGTTCAAACCGGTCGGGAGAGGCCCTCTTCACCTGCTCTAAGGTGAGGGCGGAGGGGTCTACATGCTCATAGGGGTGCTCGGGGTGGGGGCACTTCTTCTCCCGGCAGAGGGTAAAGCCCAGTTCCTCAAAGATGGAGCGGATGGGGCGCCGGGAGAGGCGGGAGAAGGCGGAAAGGAGGCGTCCATGCTGGGCTTCGGTAAGCGCGGCAGGATTAACAATAAAGGCCGCGCTGGCTTCGTAAACAGCTGTGTCCAAAGCACCTTCGCCCAAGTTCACGCGGGAAGTTAATTCCTTTGCCAACAAAAACGGGCACGTATTCATCAGAGCAGCAACAAGCTTCGGCTCATTTGAGTTCAACTCGTAGAGACGTTGATCTACTAGCGCATCAAAAGACATAAATGCTTGCCTATGGTTATCGTTTACCGACTTAACCCAAACCACGTCCGGGAACTTCCGAACACCCAAATCCCACCACCACTGCCTGCTTTTGCAAGTCGGGCGCTCGTGATACCCCTGCTTTTCGCCCCATTGGATATAGGCCCGGGCTTTGGGGTAGCGGGAAAGGGGTGGGGCCTGCCTTTGATCGATGGCCGCCCGCACATCCTCAGGGGGCATGAAGACCAGGTAGCAGAGGTCCTCCAGGCGCACCTCCAGGGTGCGGATCTCCTTTGGGCTCTTGACCACCGGGCGGAGCCAGGCGGCCTCGATCTCCTCCTCCCAGCCGGCGCCGTTTTTCACCCGCACGGGGGCCATGGGGTCTTTCTGGGCCAGCTCTGCCACCTCCTTCACCGTCCGCCCCACCGGCTCCAGGTAGAAGAACTCGTTGGCACCCGTTTTAATCCCAAAGCGCACCTCGGCTATCTCCCCCAGGCGCACCAGCTTGTCCTTTCCCTTCTCCAGGATGGTGAAGAAGATGTCGGGTGCCCGCAGGTATTTGCCGCCCCACTTATTGCCCTCGTAGCGGTGGGCGCCTATCCATTGCCCTTCTTCCGCCTCCCCCAGACCCTCCTGGTAGAGCGCCCACTGGTCCAGCAGCACCACCCGGAACTCGGGGCGCTGAAGGACCCGGAAGTGGGCCATGGGCCGGTAGAGGGTGTCGTCCTCGATCTCCAGGAAAACCACCGGGCTCATCGCCTCCTCAAAGGGGACCTGGAAGGCGACGAAGCGCACGGGGCGGGCCCGCATCTCATCTTCCGAGAGGGGGCGCTTGCGCTCCGGCGGCCCGGCCAGCACGATGACGGTATTGACATCCGCCTGGGCAAAGCTGCGCCGCTTCTGGTTGTCGATGACCATCTTGAGGTGCCCAAAGCGCAGGAAGAACTCCTGGAGGTCCTTGCCAAAGTCCACGTCCAGCCAGGAGTTGGAGGTGATGAAGCAAAAAGAGCCCCTGTCCGCCAGGAGGGAGAGGCCATGCAGGTAGAAGTAGATGTAGTAATCGGCCCGGCCGTTGATTCGGCGCTCCATACCCAGGAAGCCGGGGTAGATGGCCCACAGGCTTTCGTTGAGCCTGTCCAGGTATTCTTTTCGGTCGAAGCGGTTCAAGTAGTCCCGGATCTTCTCCTGGCGGACATAGGGCGGGTTGCCGATGACGATGTCAAAACCGGGGTTTTCGCTTTCAAAGATCTCCACGAAGGCGATGTCCCACACAAAGGGGGTGGGCTGATCTGGTCTCAGGGCGTTGCGGGCTTCCTGATAGCGTTCCAGTTTTTCCCGCAGTTCCTGGG
>PSKS01000091.1:286-6108 GCA_040289115.1 Chloroflexota bacterium | reverse complement strand
CCCCGAAAGGACCACCAAAGCCGCAAGGGTAAGAAGAACCAAGCGCCGCATTTTCCCGCCCTCCTCTATTTCATAAAGGGGTCCAGGGCATCCCGAAGGGCATCGCCCACGCTATTGTAAGCAAGAACCGTTAACAGAATCAAAGCTCCAGGGTAAACTGCCAGATCCGGCCTTACCCAGAGGAAGTGCTGGGCCGAGGCCAGCATATTGCCCCAGGTCGGCGTGGGCGGCTGGATGCCAAGGCCCAGGTAGCTCAAAGCTGACTCTGTCAGGATCGCCTGGGCAATGCCCAGGGTTGTGGCCACGATGATGGCTGGCACCGCCTGCGGCAGCACCCGGACGTTTCGGGCCCCGAGGGCCCGTGCCGCTAGCACGAACTCCTGGGGCCGGGTCCGGAGTACCTCGCCCCGAACGATCCTGCTCACCCCCATCCACGAGGTGAGGCCGATGACGGCGATGACGTTGACTATGCCCGGCCCAAACACGGCCAAAACCAGTAGGGCCAGGAAAAAGGTGGGGAGGATCATCATTCCGTCGGTGAATCGCATCAGCAGTGCGTCCGTCAGACCGCCGAAGTAGCCGCTCACAGCCCCGACCATGGTTCCAAGAGCCACGGCCACCACGGCTGAAAGAAGGCCCACCGTCAGGCTCACTTGGGCCCCGTAGATGAGCCTGGAAAGGACGTCCCGTCCGTTCTCGTCCGTCCCTAGCCAGTGTGCGGGCCCCGGGGCGGTCAGCCGCCGGGTAAGATCTACCTCCTCCGGCGAGTAAGGCGCGACCAGTGGGGCGGTAGCCCCCAGGGCGTGGACCGCGGCTAGGAAGACCAGGGCGACCACGGCCACCCAGTTGCGCCGGAAGCGCCGCCAGAAGGCGGCTGCCGGCCCTTCAACCCGGACCGGGGTCGGTATGCTAACGGCTGTCTGGGCCATCAGTCGAACCGGATCCTTGGGTCCAGGTAAACATAAAGCAAATCCGTAAGCAGGTTGGTCAGCACAACTACAGCCGACATAAGCAGGGTTATCCCCATCACCAGGGGGTAATCCCGGGTGAAGGCCGCGTCCACGGCCAGCCGCCCCATGCCGGGCCAGGCAAAGACTGTCTCGGTGATGGCTGCGCCCCCGACAAGCCGTGGAAGCAGGAGCCCGACCACCGTGATCACCGGGATGAGGGCGTTGCGCAGGGCGTGTCGGGTCAGCACCTGCCACTCGGTAAGGCCCTTAGCCCGGGCCGTCCGGACGTAGTCCTGTTGGATAACCTCCAGCAGGGCCGAACGGGTGTAACGGACGAGCTGGGCCAGCGGGAAACTCGCAACCACCAGGCTGGGCAGCAGCAGGTGGGCAAACAGGTCGCCCAGGGAGAAGGAGGCACCAGCGGTGAGCATCCCTGCCGAAGGCAGCCAGTTAAGTTCCACGGAAAAGATGATGATGAGAATCATCCCCAGCCAGAACACCGGTATCGAGACCCCGATAAACGCCCCAAGGGTGGCCAGCCGGTCTAGCAAGCTGTAGGGTCGGGTGGCCGAAAGGATGCCGATGGGTATGGCCAGCAGAATGGACAGGAGCAGGCCGCTGGCCGTGAGCAGCAGGGTGGCTGGCAGTCGTTCCAGGATCAATTGCTCCACGGGCAGCTGGTGCTGATAGGAGCGGCCCAGTTTTCCCCGAAGGAGGCTACCCAGCCAGCGGGCGTACTGAACGGGCAGCGGGTCCTCCAGGCCCAGGTTGCGGGCCATCTCCTGGGCCACCCTGGGGTCAATATCGGGATTATTCAGAATGGCTGGTCCGCCAGGGGCGGCGTGGACCACCGCGAACACCACCGCGCTCATCACGAGCAGAAGGACCGCCGCCTGGCCCAGCCGACCAATGACATATGCGGCCATCAGCCCAGCTCCGCCAGCAACCTTTCCACTTCCCCGATGGCCCGGCGGAGGCAATCGTTTACCCGGTTCCGTTCCCGGACTAGCCGGGTTATCAGAAAGCGATACTCATCGCCCGAAGGGTCGAGTTCCGGGAGCTCCAAGGCGCGTCGAAGGCCGGGGAGCATGGGCAGCTGCAGGGCCGGATCCTGGTCGAAGTCCCCGGCCGCAGTGTAGAGCACCGGGTTTACCACCCTGCTCAGGCTCATCAGTCCGGCGTTGAGCCGGCTGACCCGGCCGTCCCCCTCGCTCCGGGCCAGCTCTTGGCGAAGGGCTTCAAGCCTTGCCGCAAGCTGCCTGAAAGCCCCGGCCCGTTCCAGCACCGCCGAGAGGTCCAGGTGCCTGCCGGTCCGCTCCTGAAGGCCCGAAAGGACCAGGATGAAGTCGTCGGCCACCGTGACGAACTCGAAGGGGAGAACGGGCAAAACGACCAGGTCAGCCACCAGACGCAAGTAAAGGCGGGTGTCGTCGGCCAGCACCCCGATATCGGCCTTGTCGAGGGTATCCTCCGGGGTGTGCCACCACCAGCCGCCCCCGCTTCCGCCGACGATGGCCCGGTCCGGGTGGTCGGGCGGCAGCATCCGGAAGGCCCCGATGGAGGGAAGGCCGATTCCCCAGAAGGACTGGTCCCCGGCCTTGAAGGGGCGCCGGATGTTTGGTTCCTGTCCGGTCACCTCCCGCACGGCCCGGGCCACCAGCTGCTCGACCTCGGCCATATTGTAGCGGCAGTCCCAGACCGCCGCTCCCCGGATGCCGGGCGAATCGATATTCAGATAGCCCAGACAGTTATACCGCAGGTCCTCCCAGTAATGGTCGGCGTACCAAGTGGAACCAGAGTACCGGCCAACTGAATGGCCGGGCCACCAGGCAAAGCGCACGCTCCGGCGAAGACCATCCCGGTACCGGGCCAGGATCCGGGCCATCTCCAGTAGGCAGACATCCCCGGTGGCGTTGTCGGTTACGCCCTCGTACCAGGAGTCGATGTGGGCGCCGACCAGCAGGAACCGCTCCGGCTCCTGGCAGCCGTCCACTTGGCCCACCAGGAGGGGAAGCGTTTTCCAGCCGGTCCAGGTCCGAGTCTTCAATTTCACCCGCACGGTCCCCCGCTCGAGCAGCCCACGCAGGTACTCGCCGTCCCGGCGCTTGACAGACAAAGCCGGGATCTTGGGCAGGTCCTCCGCCGACTCGGGGGTAGGGGTTCCCCAGACCGGGGTTACGATCATCTCGTGGATCACATCCTCATCGGAGGGCCACATGTGAATCTGAGCCAGGGCCCCTGCATCCTGGGCGTTTTTGAGGGCGTCGGGTCCGCCGCCGGTGGTGAGGACCACCCGGCCCCGGATTTCAGGGCGCCGGTAGGCGGCGGCGATGTCCCCCCGCCCCAGCAGGTGTCCCGTCCGCTCGTCCCTGGGGGCCGAAGCGACGAAGACCAGCTCTCCCTCAAGACCTCCAGGCGGCGTTGATGCCGAAAAGCTGCGGGCCCGACAGGGAATCTGCCTAAGTTCCGGCTCCAGCACCCAGAGCTCCGCTTCCAGCGGATAGCTTATATAGCTCTCGAATTCGAGGAGCTCCGTTCGAACCCCATAACTTTTCAAGGTTTCGGCCAGGTATTCAACGGCCCGGCGCTCACCCTCGCCTCCCGAAAGCCGGTCCAGACCAGCAAGGACCTCCAGGTGGCGTTGCAGCTCATCAGGGGAGACCTCCAACATGAGGCTTTCGGCCAGGTGGGCCATTAGCTACCTCCTTTCCGCGGCAGATACCGCCGCTGGAGTCAGAAGCTGGTCGACGATCGCGGCCAGCAAAGACCTAGCAAGGATGACGGGCCGGCCGGTTTCCCCGGCGACCACCTCCCGCATCACCTCATCCATCCCGATGCAGGTCATCCAGACCAGGTCAACCCCGGCCCGAACCAGTTCCCGGGCGGCGGTCCGGGCCAGCTCCAGCCTTGCTGAGTCGGCGTAAGGGGAGGCCGCCGTAACCACTGCCTCGATGCCCATGGCAGCGTACCGGCTCCGTTCCTTCTCGACCTGCCCAGGCGAGGGCTTAATGATGCCAAGCTTGCGGCCCGCGGCCAGGGCGCCGATGACGGCCGGGAAAAGCCTCCCCGGGTTCACCAGCAGGACGTCGCTTCTGAGGCCCGACCAGTCGGCCCCACAGAGGACCACCACAAGCTCCGCGCCGGCCGCCACCAGCCCGTCCAGGCCCGCCTGCATGAGGGGCATAAGCTTCCGTTGGGAGAGGAGAACCTCGGTGCCGTCTTGGAGCCGACTTACCAGCCCGACTTCCCCAGGGTCCGGGGCAAGGGCGGCAATGGCGTCCATGTCCAAGCTGTCAAGGGCGCCCCGCTCCAACACCTCGACCGGTCGGTGGAGGGCGGCCTTAAGGGCTGGCACCACGTCGTCGCGGGGCGACTGACCGATGGTGAGGGTACCGATTATCCGCATGTTACCCCCTCCAGCTTAAATTGTTATGACAATCTTGCCGAAGGCTTCCCGGCTCTCGGCCCGCCGGTGGGCGTCCGCAATCTCCTCGAGGGGGAAGACTGAATCGATGACGGGGTCGAGGAGACCATCGGCCACCATTTTGAGCACCCGCCGGAACTCCTGTCGGTTGCCCATCGGGGCTCCCCGGATGGAGCGGTGACGCTGGTAGAGCTCCCGGATGTCAAAGACCGGGCGGTTGCCGGCGGTGGCCCCGCAGACTACCAGCCGGCCCCCTCGGGCCAGGCTCCGGATGCTTTCCGGCCAGGTGGACCCGAGGCTGTCCACCACGATATCAACGCCTCGTCCCCCGGTCTGGGCCAGCACCCACTCCGAGAAGGGCCCGGCCGTGTAATCGAAGGCGGTGGCCGCCCCAATCTCCAGGGCCCGGCGCCGCTTCTCCACCGTACTGGCGCCGGCGAACACCCGGGCACCGGCCCGCAGGGCGACCTGCATGGCCGCCACCCCGACGCCGCCCCCTGCCGCCAGCACCAGCACGTCGTCGCCGGGCTTGACCTTACCCGCCGTGACCACTGCCCGCCAGGCCGTAACAAAGGAGAGCACCGCTGCCCCCTTCACAAAGTCGATATCTTCTGGCAACGGCTCCAGGTTATCCGCCGGGACGGTGGCAAACTCCGCAAACCCGCCCTGGGTGTGCTCCCCCCAGATCCGATACTCATAGCACATGGTCTGCTCCCCATGACGGCAGTACTCACACCGGCCACAGACTAGGGCACTGTAAACTACAACCCGGTCACCCGGCGCAAAACCCACCGCTCCGGGACCGAGGGAGACCACCTCCCCGGCTACGCTGTTCCCGGTAATGAGAGGATAGACCGGCTCCGGCCATGGGAATATCGGGCCAGGCGGGCCGCTGCGGGCCCAGATGTCCATCCGGTTCAGGGCGCAGGCCCGCACCCGGATGAGGACCTCCCCGGGGCCGGGCTCCGGAACAGGCACCTTCCGGATCTCGATAACTTCGGGACCCCCGGGTCGGGGTATGACGGCGGCGCGCATTACAGCCATGTTTTTACTCCAAATTTATGATTGCCCGGTCGTTGTGGACCTCCAGCTGGGTGCCGAACTGGGCGGAGCGCTCGGCCAGCTTCCGGAAGACGGCACCGGCCGCCTCATCCCGGGCGAGCCTTGGGAATCCGGCGTCGTCAAGCCAGAGGGGAACGAGCTCAGCCCGGAGGCCACCCCCAACCCGCAGCCGGACAATGACGGACTCGGGCTCCATAAAAGATCGGGCACCGGCGCCCTCGAAAAAGAAGTTACCCAGGCTATAGAAGATGGGACGGCCCCGATAGACCTCGACCGGGTGGAGGGAGTGGGAGTGGTGGCCCCAAACCACGTCCGCCCCAGCATTAACCAGGGCGTGGCCGAGGGCCGGCTGGTATTCGGCCAGCAGGCCCTGGTATGGGGCGAGA
>PSKS01000091.1:0-228 GCA_040289115.1 Chloroflexota bacterium | reverse complement strand
CCTCTTGCTTTAGGCGGGAGACCTGCTCGCAGACCCTTTCCCGGTCAGCGGCCACGGCCCAGCTGCGCACTATCGGCACGGTTCCAGGCTGCTCCATCATCAGGTTGGCATCCACCTCAAAGGCGAAGCCTACCCGCAGGGGGTTGACCCCTGGCTTGCTGGGGCCGGCGGCCGACTCCACCGGCAGGGTGCAGGCCACGCCGACGAAGGCGACCTTTAGGCCTTTGA
>PSKS01000018.1:0-40059 GCA_040289115.1 Chloroflexota bacterium | reverse complement strand
GGACGAGATGAGAGGCCCGGCTCCGCACAGAATTTTCTGAGCGGTTCTCGGTTCCTCAAAGTTCCCAAGCCGTCAACGCAAGCCATAGCCGCCAGTTTAAGGCCGGCGGCCGATGCAGCCTAGGCTGTATCCGCCGCAGAATGCCGGCCCGTGGGGGCGCATAGCCGCATCTTGGAAAGGAGGTTGTCAAGATGGGTTTTGCCCGAAGCCTGCGCTGTCGGGAATGCGGGACCGAGTACCCCCTCGATGCCCGCTACGTCTGTGCCGAGTGTTTCGGACCCCTGGAGGTAACCTACAACCTGGAAGCCCTCCAGGCCACCTTGACCCGGGACCGCATCGAAGGCGGTCCCCGTTCCCTCTGGCGCTACCGTGACCTTCTACCCGTCTCCGACAACCCCACTGTGGACCTGCAGGCCGGCTTCACGCCCCTGTTGAAGGCCGAAAACCTCGGCCGCAAGCTAGGACTCAAAAACCTCTACATCAAGAACGACGCCGTAAACCCCACTTACTCGTTTAAGGACCGGCCGGTGGCGGTGGCCGCCACCAAGGCCGTCGAATTCGGCTTTGACACCCTTGCCTGCGCCTCGACGGGCAACCTGGCCGCCAGCGTCGCCGCCCACGCCGCCAAGGCCGGCCTCAACTGCTTCGTCTTCATCCCGGCCGACCTGGAGGCTGGCAAGATCGTCAACACGGCCGTCTACGGCGCAACCCTGGTGCCCGTCCGGGGCTCCTACGACCAGGTCAACCGCCTCTGCACCGAGCTGGCCGACCGCCACGGCTGGGCCTTCGTAAACATCAACCTGCGGCCCTACTACGCCGAGGGGAGCAAGACCCTCGGCTTCGAGGTGGCTGAGCAGCTCGGCTGGCGGGCTCCCGACGCCTGCGTCGTGCCCGTCGCCTCGGGGGCCCTCTTCACCAAGGTGGCCAAGGGCCTGGCCGAGCTAGCGGCGGTGGGCCTCATCGAGCCCCGGACCATCCGGATGTATGCCGCCCAGGCGGCCGGCAGCGGCCCGGTGGCCGACGCCTACGCCCGCCGTAGTCTTGAGGTTCGGCCGGTCAGGCCTAACACCATTGCCAAGTCTCTGGCCATCGGCGACCCCGCCGACGGTTACTACGTCCTTAAGCTGGTGTACGAGACCGGCGGGGCTGCCCTGGGGGTCCCCGATGATGAAATTGTCGCCGGCATCCGGCTCCTGGCCGAAACGGAGGGGATCTTCACCGAGACGGCCGGCGGGGTGACCATCGCCACCCTCAAGCGGCTGGCCGAGGCCGGGGCCTTCCGGCCGGACGAGGTGGTGGTTGCCTTCATCACCGGCAACGGCCTAAAGACCCAGGAGGCGGTCGCTGGCACCTTCACCCTCCCCGATGCCATTGAGCCTACCGTCGCCGCCTTTGAAGCCGCCTTCGGCCGGTCCCTGCCGGCCGGGTCGACGCGAAAATAACCTATTATTCCGGAGGGAGCCCAGACATGGTCACCGTTCGCATCCCCACGCCCCTTCGAACCCTCAGCGGCGGACAGGCGGAGGTTAAACTTTCGGCCCAGACGCTGCGCCAGTGCATCGAAGAGCTTGAGGCCCGGTTCCCGGGCTTTAAGGCCCGCATCTGCGAGGACTCCGGCTCCGTCCGCCGGTTTATTAACATCTTCGTGAACGGCGAGGATATCCGCTTCCTGGCCGGCCTCGACACCCACCTCAATCCTGGCGACGAGGTCACCATCATCCCGTCCATGGCCGGGGGCTGAACCCCCGTGGCCGGCCAGGTTTACGAGGTCGTAACCTGCTTCCTGGTCCACCGGCGACCTGACGGCGACCGGGTGCTCCTCCTGCGCCGAAGCGGACGGGTGAGCACTTATCAAGGCCGGTGGGCCGGGGTGAGCGGTTACCTGGAAGCGGCCGACCCCTTAGAACAGGCCTACACCGAGCTGGCCGAAGAGGCCGGCCTGGGCCGGGACCAGGTCCGGCTGCTGGCGGCTTGCGGCGTCCTCGACCTCTACGACCCGGACTTGGACCGCCGCTGGCGGGTCCACCTCTTTATGTTCGAGGTCTCAGACCCCGGCCTGGTCCGGACCGACTGGGAGCACACCGAAGCTCGGTGGGTCCAGCCCGAAGAGGTGGCCCGCTACGAGACGGTGCCCGGCCTGGCCGAGGGCCTCCGGCGCTGTTACGAAGCCGCATCGGGTTCGGGTAGGGGGACCTGAAGGTGGGCGGTCTCGTTAAAGCTTAAGAGGGCCGGGGGCTGGCGGCCGAAATCCAGGCGGCAGACCCCACCGCAATCAATCCGAAGTCGCCCAACGTAGGTTAGGTCCAGTTCCAGGGCCCGAACTACGACGGTCAGCAGGGCGAACCCGTGGGTAACGGCGACCACCGTCTCCCCCCGGTGCCGGCCCACAATCTCCCGGATCGCCCCCCAGGCTCGGTCGGCCAGCTCGGCAATGGTCTCGCCTCCGGGCATCCGGACGCGCGCGGGGTCCTCCAACCAGGCAGCCCAGAACTCCCGGTAGGTCGCCCGCATCTCCTCCACCCTCAGGCCCTCCAGCTCGCCCTGGTCCAGCTCCCGAAGCTCCGGAACCAGCCGGACCTGGAGGCCGTGGGGCCGGGCGATAATCTCGGCGGTTCCCGCCGCAGGGGGCTGGCGTAGACGGCGGCTACCGGCTCGGCGGCCAGCAGTTTCGCCAGGGCTGCGGCCTGACGCCGGCCGGCTTCACCTAGGGGAATGTCCGTCTTCCCCTGGATGCGCCGCTGGAGGTTCCAGTCGGTCTGGCCGTGGCGGACTAAAACCAGCCGGGCGATGACGACCCATCCAAAGCTCGGTGAAGTATCCGACTTAAAGTATACTTGTCCGGGGCCGGCTTAAGTTTTTAAAGCCGCCCGAGGAGGAGCCGATGCCGGCGTATTTTATTGACTCGGCTCTGTGGGGCGACCTCTTTTCCACCGCCGAGCTCAGGGCCATATTCGACGACCAGGCCTATGTGCAGCGGCTCCTGGACGTCGAAGCCGCCCTGGCCGAAGCCGAGGCCGAGCTAGGGCTTATCCCGGCCTGGGCCGCGGCCGAAATCCGCCAGAAGGCCCGGGTTGAAAACCTGGACCTGGGGGCCGTCCGGGCCGAGTTCGACCGGACCCGGCACCAGGTCATGCCAGTGGTCCACGCCCTGGCCCGGGCCTGCGGGGGCGGCGCCGGGGAATTCGTCCACTGGGGCGCCACCACCCAAGACATCGTCGATACGGCCACCGTCCTCCAGCTTAGGGACGCCCTGCGGGTTTTCTACCGTAACCTTCGGGAGATTGAGGCCGAACTTATCCGCCTGGCCGAAACCCACGCCCGGACCCCGATGGCCGGGCGGACCCACGGCCAGCAGGCCCTGCCCATAACTTTGGGCTACAAGTTCGCCGTCTGGGCCGATGAGCTCCGCCGCCACATCGAGCGGCTCAAGGCGGCCGCCCCCAGGGTGCTGGTCGGCCAGCTGGGGGGAGCCGTGGGAACCTTTGCCTCTTTCGGGCCCTTAGGCCCCGAGCTCCGGCGCCGGATGCTTTTAAAGCTCGGCCTGGGGGAGCCACTTGTCTGCTGGCATTCGGCCCGGGATCGCTTTGCCGAAATCAACTGCCTCCTGGGGCTTATCGCGGCAACCCTCTACAAGGTTGGCAACGAGGTCTACCAACTCCAGAAGACCGAAATCGGCGAGGTCGAGGAGCCCTTCACGCCGGGGAAGGTGGGCAGCAGCACCATGCCCCACAAGCGAAACCCAGCCCTGGCCGAAAACCTGAAGGCGGTCACCGACAAAATCCGCCACAACGTCGCCCAGGCCCTGGCCGCGGCCGCCCCCGAGCACGAGCGGGATGCCGCCGCCTGGTGGGCCGAAAGGCTTACCCTGGTCGAGAACTGCCTGCTGATGGGGGCCGCCCTCTCTCGCACCAAACAGCTCCTTTCGGGCCTCACGGTACGGCCGGAACGGATGGCCAGTAACCTGAAAGCCCTCGGCGACCTGCTCCTTTCCGAGGCGGTGATGCTTAAAGCCGCCGAGAAGTTAGGCCGGCAGACGGCCCACGAACTGGTTTACCGGGCGGCGATGCGGGCCTACGAGGACAACAGCTCCCTTAAGGCCGAACTCCTGGCCGACCCCGGGCTGGCTGGCCTCTTTACCGAAGCCGAGCTGACAGACCTCCTCGACCCGGCCGGCTACCTCGGCCTGGCCCCCGAGATTGTGGCCGAGGTGGTTAGGGCTGTCAGGGCGGCCCAGGCTACCGACCCCCAGACCCTTTAAGGTCCCCTCCCGTCAGCCCCTTTAAGTACTCCAAAGCCTCCTGGGCCCACCGCCGGGCCGCCTCACCCTCCGAGCGGGGGATAAAACTTTCCAGTTCCGCCACTAGCCGCCGGACCTGCTCAGTTGCCCGGGCGGGGTCGGGCCGGAAAGCCTGGAGCTTACGCGGGCCTTCCCAGCCGCCCTCGGCGAAGTACCAGTCCTTAAAGCCCCCGAAACATCCAGCCCGGAGCAGCAATAATCCTAGCTCGGTGGCGGCCGGCGGAACCCCTAGGCTCAAGGCCCGGGCTGTCTCCTGCCAGCGGGGATTGGCGTACTCCACCATCAGGGACCCGCCGGGAGGCAAAAGGTCGGTCAGGCGAGCGAACAACCTTTCCAGAAGGCGCTCGCCCTCTAGGTCCACCGGAACCCGCACCCCTTCCGGCCCGGTCAGAACCGGCCGGAAGTCCACCCAGTCCACCTCCACCCAGGTTTCGGCTGGCCGATGCCCCCGCCGGAAGACCCCGACCAGGAAAGGGTCAGTGGTCGAAAGGCCGTCGGACCGCCGAAGGCGCAGGCCGAAGGTCCGGGCGCCGGTCCGGGTTCCCGGACCACCCAGGACTTCCAGCCGGTATCCCCCCAGGGCGGCGTTGGCCAGCGCCCCCAGGGGGTGGTCCGGCTCTAGCTGACGCCAGGGCATGCCAGCTAATAATATCACCTGGGGCTTGACGCCACGGCGCCGAAGAGGTTAGGATTGCCAGGTTTCAGTCGATGGCGGGTATCCTTGATTGATCAGACCATGCGGGTCGTTATCACTGGCGGCACGGGCCAGCTCGGTCGGGCCCTGGCCCGGCAACTGGCTTCGGGCCACGAGGTTTTTGCCCTGGGCCGGCGGGAATTGGATGTGACCCATCCGGATGCCGGGGTGAAGGTTGTCCGGCTCAATCCGGATGTCGTCATCCACTGCGCCGCCTGGACCGATGTGGACGGGTGCGCCCGGGACCCAGAGCGGGCCTACCTGGTGAACGCCCTCGGCACCCGCAACGTGGTCTTGGGCTGCCAGCAGGCCGGCTGTCCCCTCGTCTACATCTCCACTAATGAAGTTTTCGACGGCCGCTCAACCCGCCCCTACTACGAATACGACCCCCCGAACCCCATAAATCCCTACGGCCGCTCGAAGCTGGCGGGAGAACAGGTCGTCCAGACCATGCTCGACCGGTTTTACATCGTGCGGACGGCCTGGCTCTTCGGCTGTGACCGGGAGAATTTCGTCACCAAGATCTTCAGGCGGGCCGATACGGTTCGCCGCCTCGAGGTGGTCACCGACGAGGTCGGCTCCCCTACCTACGTGGAGGACCTAGCCGCCGCCATCGCCAGGCTAATCGAAACGGGCGTGTACGGCATATACCATTTCGTCAATTCGGGCCAGGCCTCCCGCTACGAGCTGGCTGTAAAGGCCCTGGAGCTGTGCGGCCGCCGAAACATTTCCATCCGGGGCATCCGGCTGGCGGAGTACCGGCGGGCTTCAACGCCGCCTCCATACTCGGTGCTGGCTAACCTGGCGGGCCGGACCATTGGTATCGAGTTCAGGCCCTGGGAGGAGGCCCTGGCTGAATACCTGCGACAGGTATGGCCAGAGTAGCCGTAATCGTCCCCAACTACAACGGCGCTCCCTTCCTCCCAGCCTGCCTTGGGAGCCTGCGCCGCCAGACGTTTAACGACTTCGTCACGGTGGTGGTGGACAACGGCTCCACCGACGGCAGCGTGGGCCTCGTGCGCACCCGGTTTCCCGAGGTCAAGGTGGTCGAGCTCCCCCACAACCTGGGCTTTGCCGGGGCGGTGAACCGGGGCATCCTCGAGACCGACTCGGAGTACGTGGCCCTCCTCAACAACGACGCCGAGCCCGAACCCGGGTGGCTGGGGGCCCTGGTTTCGGCCCTGGACAGCCGGCCCGACGCGGCCATGGCCGCCTCCAAGATTTTGCTTTACGACCGGCGGGATGTCCTCCATTCGGCCGGGGACTTCCTGGATGCCTCGGGCCGGCCGGGGAACCGGGGGGTCTGGCAGCGGGACTGGGGCCAGTTTGACGGGGTAGAGGAGGTCTTTTCGGCCTGCGGGGCGGCCGCCCTCTACCGGCGGTCTCTCTTTGCCGAGGTCGGCCTCTTGGACGAGGCCTACCATTCCTACCTGGAGGACGTCGACCTGGCATGCCGGGCCAGACTTAAAGGCTACCGGTGCCTTTACGTGCCCGCGGCCCGGGTCTACCACCGGCTCAGCGCCACCGGAGGCGGCCCCCTGGCCGCCTACCTTTTCGGCCGGAACCTGCCGAGACTCATCGTTAAAAACTTTCCTGGGCCCCTCCTGGCCGTCCACTGGCCCAGGATCGCCGCCCACCAGCTCGGCCTGGTCCTCGAAGCCCTCGTCCACATCCGGGAGCCCGCGGCCCGGGCCAAGCTGCGGGGGCTTATCACCGGCTGGCTCAGCCTGCCGGCCCTCCTTCGGGCCCGGTACCAGACCCGGCCCTGGTCCGGCCGGGCCGAAAGCTTCGTGGCCGCCCTCGGCCAGCCCCAGGCCGACTTCAGGCGGTCTCCTTACCGGTCGGAGGTGGACGTCTCGGTGGTGATTCCGGCCTACAACGAGGCCGGCCGCATCGTAGAGACCCTAAGCCGGGTGGACAAATACCTGGCCGGGCTCGGCCGCCCCTACGAAATCATTGTGGTCGACGACGGTAGCACCGACGAGACGGCCGCTTTGGTGGCCGAATTTGCCCGGGAGGCCGGCCAGGCCGTGGACCTCATCCGCCGGCCCCACACCGGAAAGGGAGCGGCCGTTCGGGCGGGCATGCTGGTGGCCCGGGGGCGGTTCCGGCTCATGTGCGACGCCGACCTCTCCATGCCGGTGGAAGAGTTCGACAAATTTATCCCCCTGCTGGAGGCCGGGGTGCCGGTGGTCATCGGCTCCCGGGAAGCCCCCGGCGCCCGCCGCTACGACGAGCCCCCCCACCGCCACCTGATGGGGCGGGTTTACAACCGGCTAATCCAGCTGCTGGTCCTGCCTGGCATCGAGGATACCCAGTGCGGCTTTAAGGGGTTCCGGGCCGAGGCCGCCGCCGAGCTCTTCGGCCGCCAGACCCTGAGCGGCTTCGGCTTCGACGTGGAGGTACTCTTTATTGCCCGACGCCTGGGCTACCCCGTCAGGGAGGTGCCCATCAACTGGTACTATGTGCCGGGCAGCAAGGTTAAGCCCCTGCGGGATACGTGGCGGATGCTCCGGGAGATGCTGCGGGTCCGGCTGAATGCCCTCTGCGGCCGTTACGATGCCCTTCCCCCGACCTGACCCCCGGCTGGGCCTGATCTTAGCCTTATACTGCGCCCTAGGGTTCCTTTTCGCCTGGCAGACGCCCCCTTGGCAGGCCCCCGACGAGCCGGCCCACTACAATTACGTCCGCCACCTGGCCGAGGGCCGGGGCCTGCCCGAGCTGAAACCGGGCGACTGGGACGCCGCTTACCTGGACTTTCTCAAGGCGAATCGCTTCCCGCCCGGGGCCGATATAAGCCCCATCCGCTACGAGTTTCACCAGCCGCCACTTTACTACCTTCTCCTTACCCCCGTTTACCTAGCAGCCGGCGGAAGCCTGCTGGCCCTGCGACTGGCGAGTTTGGCCATTGGCGCCGCGGCGGTGGTCGGGGTTTACCTGGCGGCCCGGCGGCTCTGCCCGGCCCAGCCCGGGGTTGCCCTGGGGGCGGCGGGGGTTGCGGCAGCCCTACCCCAGAACCTAGCCATCCTGGCCTCGGTAAACAATGACGCCCTGGCCGAGGCGGTGGCCTCGGGCCTGCTGGCCTGGGGCCTGGTGGGCCTTACCGGCAGACGGACCAAGGGCTGGGCGGCGGCCGGCGGCCTCCTGGCCGGCCTTGGACTCCTCACCAAAACCACCGTCTACCCTTTGGTCGCCCTGGCTGTCCTGCTCCCCCTAGTCCCGGAACGTAAGGCCGCCGGACCGGCCCGCTTCAAAACCTTCGCCCTGGTGGCCGGCCTGGCCCTTCTGGTGGGAGGCTGGTGGTTCGTCCGAAACGCCACCGTTTACGGCGGCCTGGACATCTTCGGCCTCGGCCGCCACGACCAGGTGGTCGTCGGCCAGCCCCGCACTGGCCCCCTCTCGGCCAGGCTCCTACTGGAATGGTCCTTGACCGCCTTTCGGAGCTTCTGGCTCCAGCTCGGCTGGATGGGAGTTCCGGCCGAGGACTGGGTTTACGGCCTCTTGGCGGCCGTAACTTTTCTCAGCCTTGGCGGCCTAACCTTGCTGGCCCGGGACCCGGACTTCCCCCCCCCGGCCCCCACGCTATTGTGGCTGGGCCTGGCCGCGGCCCTGGTGGTTGCCCAGTTTGTGGCCTATAACTTCCAGTTTTACCAACCCCAGGGCCGCTATCTGTTTCCGGCCATGGCCGTCTGGGCGGCAGGGCTAGCGGTCGGCTTTCGCCGGGCCCTGGCCCCCGAGCTCAGGGGCTGGTGGGTCCTGCCAGCCCTCCTGATGGCCCTAAGCATCTGGGCCATCATACGGTATATTCCTTTCCTGCACTGACGCCGTATGCTAAAATCCAATGGTCCAGTTCGGGCCCGGAGGAAACCTTTAACCTAATAGGAGGGAGCTTATGGGCAAGCTTTCCCGACGGGAGTTTCTCGGATTGGTCGGCGGTTCGGCAGTGGCGTCGGTGGCGGCCGCCTGTGCGCCCGCCCAGGCCCCCTCGGCCCCTTCTGCGCCCACACCCAGCGGTCCCCGGGGGGAAGTTACCATCCTGCAGGGCGTGGACGCTAACACTTTGGACCCTGACTTCCGCAATTCCGTCCCCGAGTTCAACATCAACGCCCACATCTTCGACATGTTCCTCTGGCGGGACCCGAAAACCCTGGATCCGAAGCCCTGGATCATCAGCGAATGGCGCAACGTGGACGATTTGACCTGGGAGTTCAAGCTGGTGCGGGGGGCCAAATTCCACGACGGCACCCCGGTTAACGCCGAGGCGGCCAAGTTCAGCATCGAGCGCCACACCAAGGAGCGGGTCGGGGGCAAGCCCATCGTCCCGGCCCTGCGCCGCCTCATCAACTTCGAAAAGGTCGAGGTCGTTGACGAGTACACTTTCCGGATCAAGACCACCGCCCCGGCGGCCACCATCTTAGACGAGCTTACAAGCTATGAGATCATGCCCCCCAGCGTCTACGCCGACGAGTCGGCCGAAAATCTGGCCAAGGTGGCGGCCAAGCCGGTGGGCTCCGGGCCGTACAGGTTCGTGGAGTGGGTTAAGGACCAGCGGCTGGTGATGGAGGCCAACCCCGATTACTGGGGCCCGAAGCCCCAGATCCAGCGGCTCATCTGGAAGCCGGTTCCCGAGCTTTCCACCCGGATCCTGGCCCTGCAACGGGGCGAAGCCGATATCATCGTTAATGTCGCCCCGGATCAGATGGCCAACGTGGAGCGGAGCGGTAACGCCCGCATCTGCCGCATTAAGGGCGGGCGGAACATCTTCGTGGGCATTCGCACCGACCGGCCGTATCTTTCGGACAAGCGGGTCCGCCAGGCCCTTAACTACGCCGTTAACTTCGACGCCATCAACCGGGCCATCCTTAACGGCATTGGGGAGCGGACCCGAACCATCGTCACCCGCCCGAGCGAACAGCCCCCCAACGCCAAACCCTACCCCTACGACCCCGATAAGGCTCGCCAGCTCCTTAAGGAGGCCGGGGTACCCGAGGGCTTCAAGGTGGTGATGGATTCGCCCAACGGGCGGTATATCAAAGACAAAGAGATCGCCCAGGCCATCGCCCAGGACCTGCAGCGGATTGGCCTTCAGGTGGAGCTTAAGGTTTTGGACTGGGCCCTCTACGCCGGGGACATGCTCGCCAAGCGCCAGCCGGACGACCTTTTCTTCCTGGGCCTCGGTTCCCCCTTCAACGCCCAGTCTGAGTTCAACTACATCCACCCGGACTTCTCTCTCAACTCCACCTACTGGGTAAACCAGGAGTTTATCCGCCTCTACGACGAGCTGCGGCGGACCCTGGACCGGGCCAAGCGGCAGGAGCTTATCAACCGGCTCTGGGAGGTCGCTTACGACGACCCGCCGTGGATCTATGTTTGGCATCAGGTGGACATTTACGGGGTGAGCAACCGGTTGGAGTGGAACTGCCGACCGGATGAGCGAATTCTCCTGCACGAGGCCCGCTTGAGGTCTTAAGCCGGTGGGTGTCTACATCATCCGGCGGCTACTTCAGACCATCCCGGTACTCCTGGGGGTAACCGCCCTGGTCTACTTTATCCTTTTCCAGACAGGGGACCCCACCTTTCTGATGGTGAGCACCGACGCCAGTCGTGAGGAGGTGGAACGAATCCGCCGGGAGCTCGGGTTCGACCAGCCCTGGTACATCCAGTACCTGCAGTTCCTGGGCCGGGCGGTGCGGGGCGACTTCGGGGTATCCCTCCGCCAGGGCCAGCCGGTCTTTGACCTCATCCTGGAGCGCTACCCGGCCACCCTGGAGCTCACCTTTGCGGCCATGTTCATCGCCCTCGCCCTGGCCCTGCCTTTAGGGGTCATCTCGGCAACCCGCCGAAACTCGGCCGTGGACAACCTGGCCATGGCCTTTGCGCTGGTGGGCCAGTCGACCCCGGTCTTCTTTCTGGGAATAATGCTGCTATTCGTCTTCGGCGGCCTCCTGGGCTGGTTCCCCATCGGGGGGCGGGGCCGGGGGGAACCCATCGACGAACTGCGTCACCTGGTCCTGCCGGCCATAACCCTGGGGACCTTTTCGGTCGCCCGTAATGCCCGCCTGGTGCGGTCCACCTTGCTGGAAGTCCTCGGTCAAGACTACGTCCGGACGGCCCGGGCCAAGGGGCTGACGGAACGGGTGGTCATCTGGCACCACGCCCTTAAAAACGCCCTCATCCCGGTGGTTACCGTCGTCGGCCTGGAGTTCGGTACCCTCCTGGGCGGGGCAGTCATAACCGAGACAGTCTTCGCCTGGCCCGGAGTTGGTAGTCTGGTTATCAAAGCCATCGGCCAGAAGGACTTTCCGGTGGTTGTGGGAACCGTCACCATCCTTTCGGCTTCCTTCGTGCTGATAAACCTGGTCGTCGACCTGCTTTACGGCTACCTGGACCCCCGGGTTAGATACCGGTGATGGACGAGCGGCTGAAGCCCGAAACCGCCGTCGGGGTTCCGGCCCTGGGCCGGGAGCTAGGGGCGGTCGCCCGGCGCCGGGCCCGTAGCCGGCTGGTAAGCAGCTTGCGGGCCAACGGGCTCGCCAGCTTCGGGGTTTTAGTTCTGCTGCTGGTCTGCCTGTCGGCCATCTTTGCCGACGTCCTTGCCCCCCACAACCCCCGGGTTGGGGACCTGATGGACAGTAAGCTTCCGCCCGCCTTCCTGCCCGGGGGCGACCCCCGCTTCATCCTGGGCACCGATGAGCTGGGCCGGGATATCCTGAGCCGGGTGATTCACGGTTCCCGGATATCCCTTTTGGTGGGCTTTACGGCGGTGGCTCTGGCCGGATTCATTGGGGTGGTGCTAGGCCTCGTTTCGGGTTTTTACGGCGGTCGGATTGACGACGTGATTATGCGCATCGCCGACATCCAGCTGGCCGTACCCTTCATCCTGCTGGCCATCGCCGTGCTGGCCGTGCTGGGCCCTGGCATCCAGAACCTGATCTTGACCCTCGGGGTGGCCGGGTGGGTAACCTACGGGCGGGTGGTCCGGGGCCAGGTGATCTCCCTGCGGGAAAAGGAGTTCATCGAGGCGGCCCACTGCATCGGGGTACCGAACCTGGTCATCATGTTCCGCCACATCCTACCCAATACCCTGGCGGCCGTCATCGTTGTTGGGTCCTTTGCGGTGGCCAGTACCATTCTGGCCGAGGCGGCCTTAAGCTTCCTGGGCCTTGGGGTTCCCCCCGACATCCCCACCTGGGGCGGCATGGTGGCCGCCGGCCGGGACCAGATTCTCACCGGCCAGTGGTGGGTATATACTTTTCCGGGGTTGGCCATCATGCTCACCGTGCTGGCCATCAACGCCCTGGGGGACTGGCTCAGGGATTACCTGGACCCCCGGCTGAAAATCTAGGGGAGGTAACGTTATGACTGAGGCCGCTAAAAGTGCCGAACCAACCAAAAAGGCCCGTCCCATCGTGCCCTACTTAAAACTTCCGGAAAAAGAGGGCGAGGAGGCTGTCCTGGTTGGGGTCAGGTGCAAGGCCTGCGGCAAGGCATTCCTTGGGGAGCGGTTGGTCTGCCCCAACTGCACCGCCATAAACCAGTTCGAACCGGTGACCTTCAGCCGAACAGGGGAGCTTTACGCCTACACCATCGTCTACCAGTCGGCACCGGGCATTCCGGTGCCCTACATCTCGGCCATAATCGACCTTCCCGAAGGGGTTTCGGTCCGGGCAAACCTTGTGGATATCGAGCCCCGGCCGGAGAACCTGAAGTTCGGGATGAAGGTGGAGATGGTTACCCGGAAGGTGCGGGAGGACAGCGAGGGCAATGACGTCATCGCTTTCTTTTTCCGGCCCGCTGTGCAATAATTAGACGAAGCCGCCTTTAGGCTAAGCAAAGGAGGAAGGCATGCGCGAGGTTGCGGTTATCGGCGTTGGGATGGTCAAGTTCGGCCGGTACGATAAGTCGGTCTGGGAGCTTGCCCGTGATGCTATCCTGGAGGCCCTTCAGGACGCCGGCGTCGAGTTTAAAAAGGTGGAGGCCCTCTACTCCGGAAACATGTACCGGACGAACCTCTCAGGCCAGCAGATCCTCCAGCAGATCGGCCTTACAGGCATACCCGTAGTCAACGTGGTCAACGCCTGTGCCACCGGCTCCACGGCCGTCCGGGAGGCCTACCTGGCCGTAGCCATGGGTCTGCACGACATTGTGGTGGCGGTGGGCAGCGAACAGATGGGGAAGATGGGCCTGCTCGGGGCCGACGCCGCCCGGCGGGAGGAAAGCGTTGAAGGCATTCTGGGCTCGGGCCTCATGCCGGCCATCTTCTCCACCGCCGGGGTGGAGCACATGCGCAAATACGGCACCACCATCGAGCAATTCGCCAAGGTTTCGGTCAAGAACCACAAGTACGGCTACTACAACCCCCGGTCCCAGTACCGGGTGATCCTCAGCCTCGAAGATGTCCTCAACTCCCGGATGATCTCCTACCCGAACACGCTGTATATGTGCTGCCCGACGGGCGACGGGGCGGCAGCGGTGGTCCTGGCCCCCATGTCCCGGGCCCGGGAGTTCACCAGCAAGCCGGTCAAGATCGCCGCATCGGTCCTCACCACCGACCCATACACTGACCGGGTCTTTGCCCTGCCCGACCCCAATACCATGACCCGAAACGCTGCCAAGCTGGCCTACGAACAGGCCGGCATTGGGCCTGAGGACCTGGACCTGGTGGAGCTGCACGATTGCTTTGCCACCGCTGAGATCCTCCACTACGAGAACCTGGGCCTATGCCCCGAGGGCGAGGGCGGACGCCTCATCGACGAAGGGGCCACGGAGGTCGATGGCCGCATCCCCGTAAACATAAGTGGCGGCCTGCTTTCCCTAGGCCACCCCATCGGGGCGACAGGGGTCTCCAAGATCTGCGAGTGCGTCTGGCAGCTTAGGGGGGAGGCCCAGACCCCCGACCGACAGGTGCCGGACTGCAAGGTGGCCCTGGCCCACACCATCGGCCTGGCCAGCGGCGGTGCTTGCACCATCCACATCCTGGTCCGATAGAAGCCTAGGACGACCGAGCCTGAGGTGGGGTTGCCCGAATTTGGGGCTCCTGTAAAGGGGGCCCCAAATTTTATTCGCCTTCGGAGGAGCCGATGTTCCGGAAAGTCCTGATTGCCTACGACGGGTCGGCCGGGGCCGAGCGGGCCCTGCGGAAGGGGCTGGAATTGGCCAGACGGTACGAGGCGGAGGTCTGGGCCCTGGCCGTGGAGGAGCAGCTGCCCCATTTCGCCACCGCCCTGGAGGAAGTGGTCGAGCGGGCCGGGGCCGCCGCCCACTACTACCGCCGCCGGCTGGAACTGGCCAGACAGCGGGCGTCGGAGCTGGGCACCGACCTTAAAACCGAGTACCGCACCGGCCACCCGGCCAAGACCATTGTGGACTTCGCCCGGGAAGGTAACTTTGATTTAATCGTCCTCGGGCACAGCGGCCACTCCGGGGTTTGGGCCATGTTCTTAGGAATGACGGCCGAAAAGGTGAGCCGCCACGCCCACTGCAGCGTGCTCATTGTGCGCTGAGGGGATATGGCCGAACGGGCCTTGATTATCGCCCGGGCCGTCGGGACGAACCTTCAGGCCCGCCAGATCCTTCGGGACCAGATGCGGGCGGCCGAGGAATACTGCCGGCGGCAAGGCTACCAGGTCGCCGGCGTGGTGGAAGTCACCCACAAGTATCAGGCGGCCGAGGCCCTCAGGCAGGCCCTGAGCCGGGGCGGCTTCGAGGTAGTGGTCGCCAGGGACCCGACCCGGCTGAGCAAGAACCCGGCGGAGCAGGCCAATATCCTGGCCTGGCTCCGGTCCAAGGGCATCCGGGTCGAATTCGTTACCCGAAGTTAACGTCTTCGTAAGGAGTCAAACGTCGGGCAGGCCGTCCGGTATTCCCCAAGGCCTTCCCGCTTCCGGCAACCGAGCCCAATGCCGGGGCTTAGCAAACCCTTATTGTTCCGGTATTGACAACATTTTGCCATTAATGTTAAATTAACCTCACCGTAAAAGAGGTCGTTCGCTGGGCAGGTCCAGCGGTTATCCTGGGCTCCCTGGCCATTGGCGGTTTCGAGGCTTACCATACCGGCTACGTGTCCAGCAAGGGACTGATCAGCCTTTTCTGGCTTTACTGGGTATCCGCTATCTTCCAAGTTTTCTTTAACCGGGAGATCGCCCGCTGGACGATGGCCACGGGGGAGACCATTTTCCAGGGCTTTGCCCGGATCAAGCCAGGTGCCCTCTGGGCGTGGGTTGGGGTGGTCGCCTGCATCCTGGTGATGTTCTGGCCGGCCTGGATTGGGGGTGCGGCGGCCCAGACGGCGGCCCTCCTGGGAGGTAACCCCCAGATTTGGGCCGTGGCTGCCATCGCCTCGGTCTTTGTCCTCTTTGCCGTCAGCCACTACGTTTACAGGATCCTGGAATACATCATGTGGTTCGTCTTCGTGGTCGGCACCGGCGGCGTGGTTGTCCTATCGCTGCTGATGACCGATGCCCAGCGGTTTTTCGAGACCGTTCTGGGCTGGCTGGCTATCGGCACCATCCCGGCCGGGGCGACCCTTTCGACCATCGGTCCATTCCTCCAACAGCCCCTCGGCGGGGCCTGGAACGCCTTCCACACCTTTTGGCTCCGGGAGCGGGGGATGGGGATGGGTGCCTACATCGGCCGGGTGACGGGCCTGGTGGCCAGGCCCGAGGAGGTCCAGGCCCACGGCTTCACCTTCGATACCAGCGACCCGAACGAGCTACGCAAGTGGGACCGCTGGATGAAGCTCAACACCATCACCCTGGCCGTCTTCATGGTCATCCTCGGGGGCATGCTGTTCACGTTCTTTGCCAGCCTAGCCGGCTACAGCGCCGCCAAGATTTACGGAATGGAGCTGCCCTCGGGCTGGCGGATTGCGGTGGTGCTGGCCGAGATTTTCCGGACGGCCTTCGGCCCGGCCTTCTTTGTCCTCTTCGCCTTCTTCGTCCTGATAAGCCTCTATGATAGCCAGTACGCAACTTACGACGGCCTAACCCGGGCCACCGTCGACGTCCTCTGGACCGAGCATCGGCTTGCCCGGCGGGGCCGCAGCTATCGGTTCTGGTACTTTGTCATCCTGGCCGTCATCTGCCTGGCTTCCATAGCCACCATTCCCGTCGGCACCCCCTACGAGATCTGGCTACTGCTATCTTACATCGGCATGTTCTCCCTGCCGGCATACATGCTGCTGACGATGTATATAAACAACCGCTACCTGCCCCGGGAGATCCGGCCCCGCTGGTACGACAACCTAATAGTGGTCAGTTTCAACGTCTTCTTGCTACTTTACGGCGTCGCCTGGGTGCTCTTTGAGTTCCCGCCCCGGACCTAGCGGGCTGCCTGCTGGGCCCGGATCAGGCCGCTGCGCCAGGCCTCGGCCAGGACGCTTACAGGCAAGTCCACAATGCCCTTTATCGTAAGGCGTCCGCCGCCGACGATGCCGAGCTTGGTGAGGGGAACCCCAAAGTTGCGGGCCAGCTCCTGCAAACGGGGGTACTGGCCCGGGCTCACCGATACCACAATCCGGCTCGGGGTCTCACCGAAGAGGGCCGCATCCAGCCGCCCGCCGGGGTCGAAGGCCCAATCCCGGAAGCCGATATTTCCGTAGATGCAGCACTCGGCCAGGGCCACTGCCAGCCCCCCCTCCGAGCAGTCGTGGGCCGAGCGGATGATCCCACGACGGATCCCCTCTAAAACTGTCAGCTGGACCCGGCGCTCCAGGTCCAGGTCGATGCTGGGCTCACCCCGGACCTGGTGGTGGATCAGGCTCAGATATTCGCTCCCGGCCAGGGCCGCCGCCGGGTCGGCCCCATCGGGGGGCGGCCCCACCAGAGCCACCAAGTCGCCCTCGGCCTTGAACCCCGGCGTACAGATGTGGTTTATGTCCTCGATAAGTCCCACCATCCCGACGATGGGGGTGGGCAGGACGGCCCGGCCCTCGGTCTCGTTGTAGAGGGAGGCGTTCCCCGAAACGACGGGCACCTCCAGGGTCCGCAGGGCCTCGGCCATTCCCCGAATTGCCTCCTCCAGCTGCCAGTAAATCTCTGGCCGCTCGGGGTTGCCGAAGTTAAGGCAGTCAGTGGCGGCGATGGGCTCGGCCCCCACGCAGACCAGGTTCCGGGCAGCCTCGGCCACGGCCGCCATCGCCCCCACGTAGGGGTTAAGCCAGCAGAGCCGGCCGTTGCCGTCGGTGGTAACGGCGATGGCCTTGCTGGTACCCTTAACTCGCAGGACGGCCGCATCCGCCCCCGGCCCAACCACCGTGTTGAGGAGCACATGGTGGTCGTACTGCCGGAAAACGTACTCCTTGCTGGCGATATTCGGCGACCCCAGCAGCCGCACCAGCACGTCGCTCGCCACCGGTATGCCCGTGGTATCCCAGGGGGGCGCAAAGAGGCGCAGATCGGGCAGGGCGCTCAGGTCCAGCCACCGGCGCTCGACCCACTCCGGGAGAGGTCTACCCTCAAGCCGGTAGGTGGGCGGGTCCGTCAGCAGCCTTACCGGGAGCTCCCCCACCACCTGGCCTCCGGCCAGGACCCGAACCAGGCCGTCGGCGGTGACCCGGCCGATGATGCTGTAGTTGAGGCCCCACTTGGCGAAGATAGCCCCGATTTTCGCCTCATCCTCCGGCCGGGCGATGACCAGCATCCGCTCCTGCGACTCCGAAAGCATCACCTCGTAGGGGGTCATTCCGGCCTCCCGCCGGGGTACTCGGTCCACATCCACCTCGACCCCGTGGCCGCCCCGGGCGGCGGCTTCCACGGCGGCGGCCGTAATCCCGGCCGCTCCCAGGTCCTGGAGGCCCACGGCCAGCCCCGATTCGGCCAGCTCCAGGCAGGCCTCCAAGAGTAGCTTCTCGGTGAAGGGGTCCCCAACCTGAACCGCCGGCCGCAGGGCCTCGGTCTCGGCCCCGAGCGTGGCGCTGGCAAAGGTTGCGCCGTGGATGCCGTCCCGACCGGTGGCCGCCCCCACCAGGATCAAGAGGTCGCCCGGCCGTCCGGTCCGGGCCCGCAGGAGCTGCTCGGCCCTGGCCAGGCCCACGCACATGACGTTGACCAGGGGGTTGTCGGAGTAGGCGGGGTCGAAGAAAACCTCACCCCCCACCGTGGGAACCCCGACGCAGTTGCCGTAGCCGGCGATGCCGGCCACAACCCCGTTGAAGAGGTACCGGTTGCGGGGGACCGACAGGGGACCGAACCGGAGGGAGTCCAGCAGGGCGATGGGCCGGGCCCCCATGGTGAAGATGTCCCGAAGGATGCCCCCGACCCCGGTGGCCGCCCCCTGGTAGGGCTCCACGGCCGACGGGTGATTGTGGGACTCGATCTTCAGGGCCACCACGTAGCCGTCGCCGATGCTGACGACCCCGGCGTTCTCCTCCCCGGGGCCCACAACCACCCGGGGACCGGACCCCGGGAGTATCTTGAGGAGGGGTTTGGTGTGCTTGTAGCCGCAGTGCTCGCTCCAGAGGGCCCCGACCATCCCCAGCTCTAGGTGGTTAGGGGTCCGGCCGAGCCGTTCGACCAGGACCCGGTATTCCGTTTCGGTTAAGCCGACCTGTTTAAGCAGGGTTGCGTCCATTGGCCCACCTGATGACCGAATCCCAGATGTACCGGCCATCGGTGCCCCCCAGAATCTCCTCGGAGGCCCGCTCCGGGTGGGGCATCATCCCCAGGACATTGCCCGCGGCGTTGATGACGCCCGCGATGTTGTTCAGCGAACCGTTCGGGTTAGCCTCGGGGGTTACTTCCCCCGTTGGGGTTGCGTACCGAAAGACGACCCGACCGGTCCGCTCCAGCTCGGCCAGAGTTTCGGGGTCGGCAAAGTAGTTTCCGTCGCCGTGGGAGATGGGTATCTTGAGGACCTGGCCCCGGGCACACGCCAGGGTAAATGGGGTTTCGTTGTTCTCCACCCGCAGGTAGACCCACTGGCACCGGAACTGGAGATGGCTGTTTCGGAGCAGCGCCCCCGGCAGCAGGCCGGCCTCGCACAGGATCTGAAACCCGTTGCAGATGCCCAGGACCAGCCGGCCGGCCGCGGCAAAGTCGGCCACTGCCCCCATCACCGGCGCAAAGCGGGCGATGGCCCCGGGCCGCAGGTAATCGCCGTAGGAAAACCCCCCCGGTAGGATGACGCAGTCCAGGTCGGAAAGGTCGGTCTCCCGGTACCAGACGTAGCGGACCTGCTGGCCGTAAACCTCGGAAAGGACGTGGAAGCAGTCCAGGTCGCTCCAAGTCCCGGGGAAGCGAACGACGCCGAAACGCAAGCTACGCCAGGGCCTCCGTGCTGTTTAAACCCACCGCGGAAATATTATAAAACTTGCGGGAAGATGACGACGGAGCGTCCCGCCGAAAAAGCCCGGCAGGTCCGGGCGATGTTCCGAAGGATCGTCGCCCGCTACGACCTGCTCAACACCCTGATGTCCTGGGGCCTCGACCGCCACTGGCGCCGGATGGCCGTCCGCATGGCGGAGGTCGGCGGCAGCCTGGTGCTGGACCTGGCCACGGGAACCGGTGAGCTGGCCTTCGAAGCCCTGCGGCAGGGGGCGGCCAGGGTGGTGGGGGTCGACTTCGCCCCCGAGATGCTGGCGGTGGCCGCGGCTAAGGCCCGGCGGCTGGGTCTTTCGCCACCACCCGACTGGGTGGTCGGGGACGCCCTGAACCTGCCCTTTGCCGATGCCAGCTTCGACGTGGTCGTCAACGGCTTCCTGCTCCGGAACCTAGCCGACCTGGATCTGGCCTTCCGGGAGATGTACCGGGTCCTAAAGCCGGGCGGCCGGCTGGTCTGCCTGGATGCCGTCGAACCAGATCTCGGACCCCTCATGCCCTTCTACCGCCTATATTTTCACCGGCTGGTGCCTTTGATTGGGGGCCTCATCTCCGGCGACCCGGCCGCCTACGCCTACCTGCCAGCGTCCCTCAAGAACCTGCCTCAGGGGACAGGGCTTCTAAAGCTGATGGTCGCCGCCGGCTTCAAAGAGACCCGTTTTCGGCCCCTGACCCTGGGCCTGGTCGCCCTTTACGCCGGCCGGCGACCCCCTTGAGGCCGGCCTACTGGACAAAAGTTCCACAGCGGGTCATACTAGAGGTAGTTAAGCCGACGGCGCGTTGGGGTGCCGCCATTTGGAGGCGTTATGGGGGACGGGTTAAAAAGTCTGCTGGGACGATTCCGGCACCGGCGCCTGCTTGTGGAGCTCTGGGCCGGTATTGCCGGGGCCCTGGCCATTTGGGGGGCGGTGGGGACGGCCATCGCGGCGGCTAACCTCCTTCTCCCCGGCCTTTCTTCGGCCCAGGTCCGGCTGGTCGGCACCCTCCTCATTGCCCCCGTCCTGGCCGCCCTCGGCATCTACCTGGTCCGGTTGGGTTGGGACGACCTACGCATCGCCCGGCTGGTTGACCTTTCCGCCGGCCTCAAGGACCGGCTCACCACCGCCGTGGAGCTTTCCCAGGGGCGCATCCGCTCCCCCTTTGCCGACCGCCAGATGGCTGACGCCCTGGCCGTGGGGTCGGCGGTCCCCCAGGCCCAGGTCTTCCCCTGGCGCTGGCGGCCCCTGCGCTGGGCGGCAGCCGCCCTTTTTGCAGCCCTCTTCCTCTGGCTCACTTTCCAGCCCAACCCCCGGGACCGGCTGCTGGCCCGGGAGGCCGAGGCCCGGCAGGCCATAGCTGCCGTCCAGGCAAACATCGAACAGCTCAGGGGTGAACTGGGCAGTTCGCCGAACCCCGCTCCGGAGCTTCAGCAGGCTCGGGAACAGCTCGAGCGGCTAAGCCGGGAGCTGACCGAGGCCGGGCCCAACCGGGAACAGGCCCTGGCCCGCCTCGGGGAGACTCAGCAGAACCTGGCGAGCCAGCTGAACCCCCGGACCCAGGCCGAAAGGTTCGGCCTGGACCGGCTAGCCCGGGAGCTCGAGCGCTCGGGGCAAGCCCCGGGCCTAGGTGAGAGGTTCACCCAGGGCGACCGACAGGCCCCGGCAGAGGCTTTAAAAAACATCGCCGGCCGACTCGGGGCGCTTTCGGCCGAAAACCGGGAGGCCCTAGCCCAGGCCCTGGAACGGGCGGCCCAGACGCTCCGGGGCATCAACCCGGCCCTGGCCGACCGGCTCCAGCAGGCGGCCGACGCCATCCGCCGGGGCGACCTGGAGGCTGCCCAGCAGGCGTTACAAGAGGCAGAGCGGCTGGCCGGTGAGATGGGCCAGCGAGTGGAGGGCCAGGAGCGGCTTGCCCGGGTGGTGGACCGTCTTGAGGCCGAGCGCCGCCAGCTGGCCGGTCAGGACCAGCCCGGGGCGCTGGCCTGGGTCCAGGGCCAGCAGGCCGGCCAGGGTGCCCAGCCCGGGAACCAGGGCGGGCAGGATCAGCAAGCCGGGCCGGTCGGGCGGGGCGCCCAGGGCGGGAATCAGGATAGCCCGAGCCAGGCAGGACAGGGCGCCGGTTCGAACCAGTCGGGAACCGGGGCCGGATTTTCGGGCCAGACTTCGGGCAATGTGGCCGGTACCACTGCCCCCACCTCCCCCGGCGGGGTGGCCACCGGCGGCGGCCGGCCCCTCACCGACCGACCCGGAACCACCGCCACCGGCGAGCTTGAAGCCGTCTACGCCCCGGTCCAGCGGCTGGGCGCCTCCGGCCAGACCTCGTTTATCCCCGGCCAGCAGTCGCCTGGCCCCGTCGACCGCCAGCATGGGGATGGGCCCGTCGAGGTCGGGCAGATGCTCGTTCCTTACCAGGAGGTGGTTGGCCAGTACCAGGCGGCTGCCGGCCGGGCCCTGGACAGCGGCTACGTACCCGGCCCCCTTAAAGACCTGGTTAAGGCTTACTTCGACTCGTTAAGTCAGGGTCGATAAAAGGACTTTGCCCAAAGGGGATTTGCGGTGGTTGAAACTGCCCTAACCGTCGAAGAGTTCCAGAAAGTTGCCGCCCGAATTGAGGCCGAGGTCGGCAAGGTTATCGTCGGCCAGCGGGAGGTCATCCGCTACGTGCTCATCGCCCTCATCGCCGGCGGCCACGTCCTCCTTGAAGGGGTCCCCGGCCTGGGCAAGACGATGCTGGTCCGAACCCTGGCTTCGGCCCTTAGCCTGAAGTTCAGCCGAATTCAGTTTACCCCCGACCTTATGCCCTCGGACATCACTGGCACAACCATCCTCGTCGAGGACGAGGCGGGCCGGCGGACCTTCCAGTTCCAGCCCGGCCCCATCTTCGCCAACCTGGTGCTGGCTGACGAGGTGAACCGGGCCACCCCGAAGACCCAGTCGGCCCTCCTGGAGGCGATGCAGGAGCGGACCGTTACCGTAAGCAATACCATCCACCGCCTCCCCCGGCCCTTTTTCGTGCTGGCCACCCAGAACCCCATCGAGATGGAGGGGACCTACCCCCTGCCCGAGGCCCAGCTCGACCGGTTCTTCTTCAAGCTTTTGGTCTCCTTCCCCCAGGCTGACGAGCTCATCGACATCCTCAACCGCACCACCACCGTCGAGGAACCCCGGGCCGAGCCGGTGGCCGATGGGGAGGCTATCCTAGCCATGGGCGAGCTGGCCAGGGGACTGGCGGTGGCCTCCCCGGTCATGGATTACATCGTCCGGCTAGTTCTGGCCACCCACCCCGAAAATCCCGAGGCCCCTGATATCGTGAGGCGCTTCGTCCGCTACGGGAGCAGCCCTCGGGGCGCCCAGGCCCTGGTTTTAGGGGCAAAGATAATGGCTCTCCTTGACGGCCGCTTCAACGTCGCCATCGACGACGTCCGGGCAGTGGCCGCGCCAGCCCTCCGGCACCGGATCATCCTTAACTTTGAGGGCCAGGCCGAGGGCATCCAGCCCGACCAGGTGATCCGGACCCTTCTTGAGCAGCTACCCGTTAAGTAAGCCATGCGCCTGCGGGATACCTTCGGCGAGGCCCTGCTGGGAAAGCTCTCCAGGTTGAGGCTGGTCGTGCGGCGGGCCCGGCCGGGTCGACAGAGCGGGGAGCGCCGCAGCCCCAAGAAAGGCCGGGCCATCGAGTTTGCGGACTTCCGCCGCTACGCCGTGGGGGATGACCCCCGCCTCATCGACTGGAACGTTTACGCCCGGCTGGAAAAGCTCTTCGTCCGCCTCTACCAGGAAGAGGAGGACGTTACGGCCCACATCCTCATCGATGCCAGCCGGTCCATGGACTGGGGCGAGCCCAACAAGCTTCAGTTCGCCCTGCGGCTGGGGGCCGCCCTGGGCTACATCGTCCTGGCCACCTCCGACCGGCTGCTGGTTTCGGCAGTTCGGGACGACCGGGTTATCCCCCTCACTCCGCCCCTCCGTGGGAAGCACTATACCCTGGAGCTTTTGCGCCAATTGGAGGCCGTCGCGGCCGGGGGAACCACCCGCCTCAATGCAGCCCTTACGGCCTACGCCGGCCAGCCCCAGGCTGCCGGTCCGCTGGTCCTGATCTCCGACCTTTTCGCCCCCGAGGGTTTCGAGGCCGGGCTCAGGGCCCTGCAGGGCGCCGGCTACGAGGTGACCGTCTGTCACGTGCTTGCCCCCCAGGAGCTGGAACCCGACCTGATGGGCGACCTGGAACTGGTGGACGTCGAAACCGGGGACCGGCGGGAGGTGAGCCTTACCCCCGCCGACCTTAATGAGTATGCCGAAAACCTCAGCCGCTGGCGGGAGGGGGTCGCGGCCTGGTGTCTGCGGCGGGGCATCAACTTTATCCCCCTTGACACCCGCATCCCCTTTGAAGAGTTGATCTTCAAAGAGCTGCCGCGGCGCGGGGTTCTAGTTTAGGGGGACCGAGGGATGGGTCTGATCGCACCTGCAGCGCTGGCCCTCCTGCTGCTGGCCGGACCCATTATCATCCTTTACCTCCTCAAGCTCCGACGGGAGCAGCGCCCGGTCTCGAGCCTTCTCCTCTGGCCCCCGGCCCGGGCCAGCCTCCAGGCCAACCAGCCCTGGCAGCGCTTCCGCTGGAGCTGGCTCCTGCTTCTGCAGCTGCTGGTTCTGGTCGCCCTGGTGCTGGGTTCGGCCCGGCCCTTCCGGGTGGAGACGGCCCAGCCCACCGGCCGCAACGTCCTGGTCCTGGATACCTCCGCTTCCATGGGGGCCACCGACGTCCCGCCCAGCCGGCTGGAAGCCGCCAAACGGGAAGCTCGCCGCTACCTGGATAGCCTCCACCCCGACGACGAGGTGGCCCTGGTGGTCGGCGGCCGGCAGGCCCGGGTCGTGGTCAGCCCTACCCGGGACCGGGACCTGGTTCGGCGGGCCCTCGACGCGGTCAGGGTCACCGCCGAGCCCTCGGACCTGGGGGAGGTTCTCCGCCTGGCGGTGGGCATCGCCGGGGGACCGGGACAGGGCCGGGTGGTCCTCCTCTCGGACGGGGTTGTTCCCAACCTGCCCCTGGGCCGTCTGCCGGTACCCCTCGAGTTCCGGCCAGTTGGAGCCAGGGGGAACAACCTAGGGATCACTGCCGTCCAGCTCAGGCCCGGCCCTGGCGGCGACGAGCTTTTTGTCCGGCTGGACGGGTCGATTCCCCAGGCCGAACGGGTGATGGTGCGGCTTCTGGCCGGCGGCCGGCTGCTGGATGCCCGGGAGGTGGCGGTGAGCCCCGAAGGGGGCGGGGCGGTGGTCTTTTCGGGGGTTCCGCCCGGGGAGGACGTACTGGAGGTGGTCCTGGACGTGAACGACGACTTGGCGGCGGACAACCGGGTCTGGGTGGCCCGGTCCGACCGCCAGACGGTCCGGGTGCTCTACCAAGGCCGGGGCAATATCTTTTTAGAGCGGGCCATCGGCCTCATTCCGTGGGTGGAGGTCGCCCGCCTGGCTCCGGACAATCCCCTCCCTGGCGAACGCTTCGACCTGTACATCTTCGATGGGGTGCCCGCCCGGGTCGACGGGGTCGCCAACTGGTGGTGGATAAACCCGCCCGCCGGGGCCGGCCCCGGCTTCGAGGTCGGGACCGAGGTCCTCTTCCCGGAGGTAACCTTTTTTGACCCCGAGCACCCCCTGCTCCGGTCCGTCGACCTGGGCAGCCTGGCCCTGGCCCGGACCCGAACCGTGACAGCCACGGCCGAGTGGCGGGTTCTGGCCACCGCCGGCCAATATCCCATCCTACTGGCCCGGGATACGGAAACCGGACGGCAGGTGGTCTCAGCCTTCAATCTTCAGGAGAGCGATTTCCCCCTCCAGCCCGGATTCCCCATCTTCGTCGCCAACCTGGTGGCCTGGACCGGCCGCACGGGCCCGGCTTCCATGGCCGTTTACCGACCCGGCGACCCGGTGCCAGTTAGGGTCCGGCCAGAGGCAACTCAGGTGAAGGTAATCCGGCCAGACGGCTCGGAGCTGAGCTTCGAACCCAGGTCGGAAGTGTTCACCTTCAATCAGACGGACCAGCTTGGGGTCTACGCGGTGGTCCAGGTCTCCGGGGGCCGGGAGTTGGGCCGGAGTGTGGTGGCCATAAACTTGCTTAGCCCCGACGAGAGCCGGACGGCCCCACGGTCGGAGCTCCCCGTTATCGGCTCGGGCGCCCAGGAGCAGCCGGCGGAAACCGAGGTTCGGCGGGAGCTCTGGGAGGTGCTGGCCCTGGCCGCCCTGGGCCTTATGCTACTGGAGTGGTGGGCCTTTTACCGGGGCATCCGGGTCCACCTGAGGCTGCCCCGGCCCTTCGGCGGGCGGAGGTTAGGCCGTGCCTAGCCTGGGTTTCGACCGCCCCCTCCTTCTCCTCCTGGTTCTGCCGGTCCTGGGGCTGGTGGTCTACGCGACCGGGTTCCGCCGGCGCCGGATACCCCTGGGACCGGTGGCCCTCCGGTCGGTTATAGCCCTAAGCCTTATCCTGAGCCTGGCTGGGGTAAGAATCAACCTGCCGGTAGACCGGCTGGCCGTAGCCTTCCTGGTCGACCGGTCAGACAGCATCGGCGCCGAGAATCGGGCCGCCCAGGAGGCCTTCATCCGGCAGGCCGTCGCCCAGTTGCGGCCGGAGGACGAGTGGGCGGTGATAACCTTCGGGGCCGAGCCCCTGGTGGACCGGAGTCTGGCCCCCGGAAGCCAGTTTTCGGGCATCGCCTCGGTACCCGACGGCAGCCGCACCGACATCGAGGCGGCGCTGCGCCTGGCCATGGGCCTACTCCCCCCAGACCGGGCCCGTCGGCTGGTCCTCTTAACAGACGGCAACGAGAACCAGGGTGAGGCCGCGCGCCAGGCCGACCTGCTGGCCGCGGCCGGAGTAGAGGTGTGGGCGGTGGCCCTCCCTGGCCGGACGGGGCCAGAGGTCAGGGCGGAGCGACTGGTGGCCCCCGGCCGGCTGCGGGAGGGCCAGCAGCTGGAGCTAAGGGGGACGGTCTGGGCGAACCAGGCCACCGACGCCACCGTCCGCCTCCTAGCCGACGGAGTTCCCGTCGCCGAACAGGCCGTCCGGCTCCAGGCCGGCTTTAATAACTTCGTCTTCCAGGTGGGCCAGCTCCCGCCCGGCTTCCACAACCTGGTCCTTCAGGTCACCAACGCCCCGGATACCTACCCCCAGAACAACGAATCCCTGGCCGTGATTCAGGTCCTTGGTCAGACCCGCACCCTGCTGGTGGGGACGGAGGCGGACCGGGGCCCCGCGGCCGCCGCCCTCAGGGCCGCGGGCATGCCGGTAACCGAGGTGGAGGCCGAAAACATGCCGGGAAGCCTGGACCGGCTCCGGGACTACGACGTAGTCATCCTGGCCAACGTCCCGGCCGACACCCTGCGCGAAAAGCTGGGTGTCCTTTCCACCCTGGTCCGGGAGCTGGGGCGGGGCCTGGTAGTTATCGGGGGCGAGCGGAGCTACGCCCTTGGTGCCTACCACCGAACCCCCCTGGCCGAGCTCCTGCCGGTGGAGCTGGAGCCGAAAAATTACCGGGAGACCCCGAGTGTGGCCTTCGTGGCCGTCATCGACAAGTCGGGCAGCATGGGTAACTGCCACGGTACCGCTGGAGCCTGCGGTTCGCCACCCCTCACTGGACCCCCGCCCAACATCCCCAAGATCGAGCTGGCCAAAGAGGCCACCTTCCAGGCCCTCCAGCGGCTCAGCCCCCGAGATCAGGTGGGGGTGCTGGTCTTCGACAGTGCCGCCCGCTGGGTCGCCCGGCCCGAGTCCAACGCCGACCTCCAGCGGATTTTCTCCCTGCTGGCCGGCGTCCGGGCCGAGGGGGGAACCAACATCTACGCCGGCCTGGCCGAGGCCGTCGAGGCCCTGAAGAAGAGTCAGGCGGCGGTAAAGCACATTGTGCTGATGACCGACGGCTGGTCCCGGACGGGCGATTTCAGCGCCCTCATCCGGGACATGAAGGCGCACGGCATCACCCTCTCCACCATCGGGGTCGGGGGGGGCTCGGCCGACCTGCTCCAGACCCTGGCCAAGGAGGGGAGCGGCCGCTACTACGCCGTCGCCGACGCCCGGGATGTCCCCCAGATCCTGCTCAAGGAGACCGAGGAGGTTCAGCGGACCATCATCGTCGAGGAGACCTTCCGCCCGGTTCCCGCCGACCCAAGCCCCATCCTCCGGGGGCTGACCGGCCTGCCTCCCCTGCACGGGTACCTGGGCACCAGCCCCAAAACCGGCGCCCAGGTCCCCTTAAGGTCGACCAAGGACGACCCCATCTTGGCCACCTGGCAGACCGGCCTGGGCCGGGTGGTGGCCTGGACCTCGGACGCCAAGGGCCGGTGGGCCCGGGACTGGGTTACCTGGGCCGGCTTCCCCACCTTCTGGCGGCAGGTGGTCGACTGGGCCGGGGCGGCCCCGACCGGGGAGGGCCTGCGGGCTGCCGTCAGGGCCGAGGGCGCCAGCGGCCTCATTACCGCCGACCTGGACCGGCCCACCCTGCCCGAGGGGCATACCCTGGAGGCCCGGGTCGTCGGACCTGACGGCGCCGTAAGGTCCGTCGGCCTCGAGCAGACCGGACCGGGCCAGTTCCAAGGGGTTTTTCCGGCCGGGCAGTCGGGGACCTACTACGTGGTCGTAACCGAGCAAGCAGGCGACCAGGCGGTGCGGGGCGACTTGACGGCTCTGGCGGTGGCCTATTCCGCCGAGTATCGGGACCCGGCAGCCAATCCAAGCCTCCTTTCGGGCCTGGTCAGGGCCACCGGTGGCCGCCTCAATCCGGAGCCGTCCGACGTCTTTAAGGCCGCCTTCCACCCGGTCCGCCAGAGCACGCCCCTTTACCCCTGGCTACTGCTCCTGGCTACGGTCCTCTGGCCCCTGGATGTGGCCTGGCGGCGGCTAGCGGTCGGGCCGGGGGTGGTTGCGGCGGTGGTGGCCTCGGCCGTTCGCCGCCGGCTAGCCGCCCGGCGGGCCGTAGAGGTGCCGGCCATGCTGGGTCGCCTCAGTGCCCGAAAGACCGTGGCCGCCGGCCGTCTAGGCCAGGTCCGGCCCAAGGGCGAGCCTGAATCCCGCCAGCAGGAGGCTGCCACCACGGCCGACCTGGGCCGACTGAGGGAGGCGAAGCTCCGGGCCCGGCGGGAGACCGGCCGGGCCGATTAGGCCCGGGAACCGGACCCGCCCGGCCTTACCTCCACCGCGGCCAGCCGCTCCAGCGGCAGCACCAGGGCGGCCATGTCCTGGTCGCCGAAACCCAGGGCCTTCGCCTCCTGGAAGACTTGCTCGGCCTGCGCACCCATCAGCAGCCGGGTAGATATTCGGGTCGCCAGCCGGGTGATCAGGTCCAGGTCCTTGCAGAGTAGGCTTACCGGGGTGCGGGGGGTAAAATCCCGTTGCAAAACGAGGGGGGTGGACCGGGTCCACATCATGCTGCTGCCGTAGCTGGTCTTTATCACTTCGAAGGCCACCTGTGGGTCGACCCCAGCCTTGGACGCGAAGACGAGGGCCTCGGCCACTCCCGCCATGTTGATGCCTACCAGCAGCTGATTCACCAGCTTGACGATGGTGCCGCTCCCGGATGGGCCGCAGTAATGGATATTCGTGCCCAGCCTTTCAAAGACCGGCCTGGCCCGCTCAAAAGCCTCCCGGTCGCCCCCCACCATGATTGTCAGGGTAGCCGCCTCGGCCCCGGGCGGGCCGCCGCTGACCGGCGCATCCAAAAACGCCGCACCGACGGCCCGAGCCGCCTCGTAAAGGGTCCGGCTGGTCTCGGGGTCCACGGTACTGGTATCGACCCAGAGCTGCCCAGCCTTCCGGCCCTCGGCAACCCCCTGGGGGCCCAGGTACACCTGCCGCACCGCGGCCGGGTCGGGCAGGCTGGTTATTACCATGTCCACCTGCCGGGCAACTTCCACCGGGCTTTCGGCCGGGACTGCTCCCTCGGCCGCCAGCTCTTCGACGGGGGCCCGGCTCCGGTTGTGCACCACCACCTCGTAGCCCGCCTTCAGCAGGTTCCGGGTCATGGGCCGGCCCATCTTCCCTAGGCCGATGAAGCCGATGCGCACGGGGCTTCCTCCTCGGGGCAGAATTTTCGGCAGGATTATACCAGAGCCCGCCGGACCAAATCGGCTAAAATCAACGGGTTAACCCTCTAAGCCAAAGCGAGGTCGGGATGAAACTGGCAAACCTGGAGCGCATCCGGCTGGCGACTCTCCCTACCCCCCTGCAGTACGCGCCCAGGCTTACCGAGGCCCTGGGCGGGCCTAAAATTTTCGTCAAGCGGGACGATTTGACGGGACTTGCCCTTGGGGGAAACAAGCTCCGGAAGCTGGAGTTTTTACTCGCCCGGGCCCGGGCGGTGGGGGCCACCTGCGTGATTACCTGCGGCGGTACCCAGTCCAACCATGCCTGCCAGACGGCAGCAGCTGCCGCTCGGGTGGGCCTTAAGTGCGTCCTGGTGCTCGCCTCGGGCCTCCACAACGAGCTCCAGGGCAATCTCCTGCTGGACAACCTTTTCGGGGCGGACGTGAAGGTTATCGAGGCCCCGGCCACCAGTTCCGACGAGCTAGATAAGGCCATGGAGGAGGTGTCGGAGCACCTGCGCCGTCACGGGGAGGTCCCGTATATTATCCCCCTGGGCGGCTCCAGCCGGTACGGCGCGGCCGGGTACGTCCTGGCTAGCCTGGAGCTCATCGGTCAGACGCTGGAACTGGGGATAAAGCCCGACTATCTCTACGTGGCCGTGGGCAGCGGCTCGACCCTGGCCGGCCTCATCGTCGGGGCCAAGGCCTTCTCGGCCCCCTACCGGGTTAAAGGGGTTGCCGTCTACCGGCCCCCCGACGAACAGCGGCGGGCCATCCGGGCCCTGGCCCAGGACACCGCCGAGCTGCTCGGCCTTAACCTGACCGTCGAGCCCCAAGACGTCTCCATCGATGGGGATTACCTGGGCCCGGGCTATGGTCACCTCACTCCCGAGGCCCGGGAGGCCATCCGGCTTGTGGCCCGTACCGAGGGGATCCTGCTGGACCCGGTCTACACGGCCAAAACGATGGCCGCACTCATCGGCCACATCCGGGCCGGCTGGGTCGGGCCGGAAGAGACGGTCATTTTCCTGCATACGGGCGGCTCCCCGGCCCTTTTCGCCTACGCCGAGGAGCTTATCGACTAGCGGCGCCTTTTCTTCTTCTTGCGCCGCTTCCGCTCCGATTTCGGGGCCGGCTTGTACCTTTCGATTTCCAGCCGCCGTTCAGCCTCGGCCAGCCGCTCCGGGTAGAGCCTGACGTAGTAAAAGAGGCCGTAAAGGGCCAGACCTAACCCGACCACCCCGGCCACCAGCAGCATAAGCCGGGAGCCCAAGTAAGGGATTCCCAGGTAACGGACGGTAAAAATCAGGACGACGGCGGCGCTGTAAAAGACGATGATGCGGCCGACCCGCTGGAGTAGGCCGTATTTAAAGGGGTGGGTCTCGAGGCGGCGGTTGGCGTAGTTTACCAGCAGAAGGCCCCCGAACATGGCCAGCAATAAAAGGATATCAACCAGCTGGCCGACCAGGCCCGGAGCGCCAGGCTGGGGCTCGAGCCAGTAGTGGGGGTCTAAGAGCCTGACAGGGTCAAACTCCGGCATTTTATTTACCGATGGCCGCCCGGCGGGTCTCAGCCAGCTGGCCGTGACGCTGAACCAGGGTATTGATGAGGTTCGTGACCAGCGGCGGAAACCGCTTTACCAGCTCCAGAACCCCCTCCTGGTGGATGCTGACAAGCACGGAATGCTCTAAGGCCCTTACGGAGAAGGTGCGGACGCTGTCGCCCAGGGCGGCCATCTCCCCGAAAAGGTCGCCCCGGAGGAAGGTGGCCAGGTGGTGCTCCCGGTTCTCGTAATCGGCCACATACGCCACCAGCCGGCCGGACTCGACGATGTAAAGCATATCGCCGGTGCCGCCGACCGTAAACACGTTGGTGCCGGCCCGGTACCACCGCCGGCCCATAAGGCCGCGGTTAAAGAGCTCTTCGCAGGCGGCCGCCAGCGCCTCCGGCATCACAGCCCTGAACATGGGGGTGGAGGCCAGAAAGGCGGCCACCGCCTCGGCCTGGAACTGCCGGTCCTCTACGTCCTTTAAAACCTCGGTGGGTCGGACCGGCTGCCGCTGCCCAATACCGGCGGCCTCAACCATAAGCTCCACCCGGCGGCGGTTCACCAGCAGAAAGGGCGCCTCGAAGCTGAGGTCAGGATTAAGGTTGTAGGCCACCGTGCATTGAGTGACCGGGAGGAAGAGGCGCTGGGGGTCGTGGATATAGTCGATGAGGCCGGTTCCCTGTACCCGGTGGATGGTACCCTCGATGGTAAACGGCCAGGCCTCAATAAGGACCCTCAGCCGCTCCCGCTCCACAACCATCTGGGCCCGGTCGGGCGGCCGCTCGTAGCTGGCCAAGTCCCGGGGCATCGCCAGGATGACCTGGTCACGGTTGACGACGATGAACCCCGCCTGCACCTCTTCCTGCCGGGCGGCGTAAAGCCGCTGGAAGGTGGCATTCTGCAGCCGGATGAACTCCTGGTCCAGGTCGTTCATCATATCAGAAAACCGAAACTGGCGGGTGTGAACGTAGCCGGTGTACCGGCTGTGGGCGGTGAAAAAGACGCCGTAAACGACGTAAACCTCGCCGGGTCGAAAGCTCATGGTTTGCATTCGCTCAATTATAATTAACTTAAATAAGCGGCGAGCCACCACCTGACGACGGAGGCCCACTATGCCCGAAGGCATCGAGGGCATCATCCCACCAATGGTCACTCCATTCGATGAGGCCGAGGAGCTGGACTTAAAGGCCCTCGCCGAAGACGTAGAATACCTCATCGCCGCCGGGGTCCACGGCTTGGCCGTCGGGGGGTCGACGGGCGAGGGGGCAGGTCTTGAGCCGGCCGAGCTCTATCAGGCTTGCAAGACGGCCGTGGAGGCGGCCCGGGGACGGGTCCCCGTCTACGGAAGCGCCATCCCAGATACCACCCGGGAGGCCATCCGCCTAGGCCTGGCGGCCAAAGAGGCGGGAGTCGTCGGCCTCCAGGTGACCCCGCCCCATTATCTCTGGCGGCCCAACGCCGACGGCCTGGTGGAGTACTACGGCCGCCTAGCCGAGGCGGTCGGTCTGCCCATTATCGTTTACAACGTCATTCCCTGGGCACCTATCACGGCCGAGACCATGGAAAAAATTGCGGCGGCTGTGCCCCTGGTACGCAGCATCAAGCAGAGCGGGGGCGACCTGCATACCTTGGCCGACCTCCTTCTTCGGCTTGGCGACCGGATAACCGTGCTAAGCGCGGTGGACGACCTGCTTTACCCCGCTTTCATGCTCGGGGCCCACGGGGCCATCGCCGCCATCGTTACCGTAGCCCCGGCCCTGGTCGTAAGGCTCTTTGAGGCCGTCCGGGCTGGCCGCCACGCCGAGGCCCTGGACCTCCACCACCGGCTGCTAACGGTCTGGCGGGCGGTGGAGGGTTCCAACCTGCCGGCCAAGGTAAAATACGCCCTAGAACTCCAGGGCCGGCGAGCCGGACGCCCCCGCAGCCCCCTCCAACCCCCAAGCGAAGCCGAAAGGGAGGCTATTAAGCGGGCGCTGGCTGCCGCCGGGCTCGGCCGGGCCGAGCCCGGCCCTTGGCAGGGGCAAGTTGTTGCCAGGCTGGTACTTTACGTGGACGGGGCCAGCTCGGGCAACCCGGGGCCGGCCGGCATCGGGGTCGTCGCCGTCGCCAACGGGCAGCAAGTGGGCCGCTGGCAGGAGCCGGTGGGCCGGGCCACCAATAATCAGGCCGAATACCTGGCCCTGAAGCGGGCCCTGGAGCTGGCCCTGGAGCTGGGCGCCCGGCAGGTGGAGGTGCGGCTGGATTCGGAGCTGGTTTACCGCCAACTCCGGGGCGAATACCGAGTTGTAGACCCGCAGCTCCAGAACCTTCACGAGGCGGTCCGACGCCTCGCCGGCCAGTTTGAAGGCTTCGACCTGAAGTGGGTGCCCCGGAACGCCAACGCCGAGGCGAATCGGCTTGCCCGGCAGGCAATTCGTCTGGCCGCCCGGTCGTAAAGCTAGGTCCGGAGGCACCCCAGTGGCCCCGTTGACTGGAAATGGGGGCGGCCCATCTGCTAATATAAAGTTGAGTTTGGCGCTAAACAATAAGCAGGGGTAAGGCCGGCAATGCGCATTTCTATGAAAGCCGACTACGGTATCCGGGCGATGGTGGACCTGGCCCGCCACTACGGGCAGGGGCCTGTCCAGACCAGCGAGATCGCGGCCCGTCAGTTCATCCCCGAGCCTTACCTCGACCAACTGTTGACGGTGCTGCGTAAGGCCGGTCTCATCCGGAGCATCCGGGGTCCCCAGGGCGGCCACATGCTGATGCGCCCCCCCAGTCAGATCACCATGGGGGAGGTCATCACCGCCCTGGAGGGCAATATCAGCGTCCTCGACTGCCTGGAAGATATGGGTACTTGCCAGCTCTCGGAGCGTTGTGGTCAGCGTTCCGTCTGGCAAGAGATCCGGACGATGACCCGGCGCATCCTTGAGTCGGTGACCATTCAGGACCTGCTGGAGCGGGAAGAGCAGGCCGAAGCCCGGGTGATGTATCACATCTAAGGGGGAAACCATGGCGGAGCGGGCGCTGCGCAAGGTCTTAACCCGGCCTAAAATTGCCGAGAGCGTCCTGGACCTGATCGGCAACACCCCGATGGTCCGGCTCAATCGGCTGCCGAAGCCGGGGTCGGCCGCCATCTACGCCAAGCTCGAGTCCCTCAACCCGGCCGGAAGCGTCAAGGACCGCATCGCCCTGGCCATGGTCGAGGCCGCCGAGCGGGCCGGCATTTTAAAGCCGGGGGACACCATTGTGGAGCCGACCAGCGGCAACACCGGCATCGGTCTGGCGATGGTGGCCGCGGTGAAGGGCTACCGGCTGATCCTGACGATGCCGGAAGACATGAGCCTTGAGCGCCGGCGGCTTCTGCAGCGGTTCGGGGCCGAGATAATCCTTACCCCGGCCATTGAGGGGATGACCGGGGCCGTTTACGCCGCCCATGAGCTGGCGGAAAAATACGGTTACTTTATGCCCCAGCAGTTTGAGAATCCCGCCAACCCCGAAATCCACCGGCAGACTACCGCCTGGGAGATTCTAGACGCCACCGGCGGGAAGGTGGACGCGGTGGTCATCGGCATCGGGACCGGCGGCACGATAACCGGGGTGGGCGAGGTGCTTAAACAGGAGGTTCCCGGGGTGCTGGTGGTGGGGGTCGAGCCGGCCCGGGCCCCGGTGCTGGCCGGCGGCAAGTTCCGGCCCCACGCCATTCAGGGGATGGGGGCCAGCTTCGTACCCGGGGTACTCAATCGCGAAATTATCGACGAGCTCATCCACGTGCGGGATGAGGATGCCATCGCCACCACCGCCAGGCTCACCCGAGAGGAGGGGCTGCTGGTGGGGATATCCTCTGGGGCCAACGTGTTCGCGGCCCTACAGGTGGCGGAGCGTCTTGGGGCTGGCAAGGTGGTGGTGACTATCCTGCCCGATACCGGTGAGCGGTACCTGACGATGCCATTTTAATCGACGGAGGGTAATGGTGAAGATGCCGGTTTACGTCTACATCGGAACGCCCCTGCGGCGGTTTACGGGCAACCAGGCCCGGGTCCAGGTGGAGGCTCGGGATGTGGCCGAGGCCCTGGACCGGCTGGCGGCGCAGTTTCCCGAACTTAAGGCCGAGCTTTTCGACGAGACCGGCCAGCTGCGCCGTTACGTCAACGTCTACGTGAACAACCAGGAGATCGAGGACCTGGCCGGTCCAAACACCGCGGTTCGGGACGGGGATGAGATTGCGGTGGTGCCGGCCCTGGCCGGCGGGGCGCCTCCCCGAACCCTTACCCCGGAGCAAGTGATCCGGTACAGCCGGCATATGATTATGCCGGAGATTGGGGGTACCGGCCAGCGCAAGCTCCTCGGTTCCAGCGTCCTGGTCATTGGGGCGGGGGGCCTGGGCTCCCCAGCCATCCTTTACCTGGCGGCCGCCGGCGTCGGCCGGATCGGGGTTGTGGACTTCGACGTGGTCGACCTGTCGAACTTGCAGCGGCAGATAATTCACCACACCGACGACATCGGCCGGCCGAAGGTGGAATCGGCCCGGGACACCGTCCGGCGCATTAACCCCGACGTGGAGGTCGTCCCGTACAACACCGCCTTAACTTCGGCCAACGCCCTGGAGATCATCAAGGACTACGAAGTCGTCGTTAACGGGTGCGACAACTTCCCCACCCGCTACCTGGTCAACGACGCCTGTGTCTTTCTGAAAAAGCCCCTGGTCGATGCCAGCGTCTTCAAGTTCGACGCCCAGGTCACGGTCTTTATGCCGGGCCACGGCTGCTACCGGTGCCTCTACCCGGCCCCACCACCCCCGGGCGCGGTACCCAACTGCGCCGAGGCCGGCGTCTTCGGGGTGGTCACCGGCTTAGTGGGCGCCATCCAGGCCACCGAGGCCATAAAGCTGATTCTCGGGCTGGGCGAGCCCCTCGTCGGGCGGCTTCTGCTCATCGACACCCTGGCGATGGACTTCCGCACGGTCAAGCTCCGCCGCAACCCCAACTGCCCGGTGTGCGGGGACAACCCCACCATCACCGAGCTCATCGACTACGAAGCCTTCTGCGGCGTGCCCGTGCTCGCCCAGAGCTGAAAACCTGGAGCGGAGAAAATGGCCATGGCAGTTGAGGTTCGGGTTCCGGCGATCCTGCAGTCGGCCGTGGGCGGCCAGAAGGTCGTCAAGGTCGAAGGCAAGACGTTGGGGGAAATCCTAGACCGGCTGGACCAGCAGTTTCCGGGCGTCAAAAAGCTGCTCCTCGACGAGAACGGGGAGATTCGGCGGCACATTAACATCTATCTAAACGACGAGGACGTCCGCTTCCTGCAGCGCCTGGATACCCCCATCCGGGACGGGGATGTCCTCTCCATCCTGCCGGCCCTTGCCGGAGGCCGGGGTCATGCGCAGCGATGACATTCTCGGGGCCATCGGCCGGACGCCCCTCGTCGAGCTCAAGCGGTTCCGGCCGAAAGAAGGGGTTCGCATCTTCGCCAAGCTGGAGGGCCACAACCCTTCGGGCAGCCTGAAGGACCGGATCGCCAAGTACATGATCGAGCGGGCAGAGGCCGAGGGCAAGCTCACCCCCGATAAAACCGTCCTCGAGCCCACCAGCGGCAACACCGGTATCTCCCTGGCCATGGTCTGCCGGGTCAAGGGCTACCGGTTGAAGGTGGTGATGCCCGAAAACGTGAGCGTCGAGCGGCGGCAGGTGCTTCAGGCCTTCGGGGCCGAAATCATCCTGACCGACGGCCGGCGGGGCACCAACGGCGCCATCGAGGTGGCCCTCAAGCTGGCCGAGGACCCCCAGTACTTCATGCCCTACCAGTACGGGAATGTAGCCAACCCCCTGGCCCACTACGAGACCACCGGGCCGGAAATCCTCGAGGACCTGCCCGAGGTTGACGTCTTCGTCGCCGGCCTGGGTACCGGCGGCACCCTGATGGGGGTTGGCCGCCGGCTGAAAGAGTACAATCCTAATATCCGGGTCATAGCCGCCGAGCCCCACCCGGGGGAGCAGGTCCAGGGCCTTCGAAGCCTAGAGGAGGGCTTCGTTCCCCCCATCTTGGACCTTAACCTGCTGGACGGCAAGATCCTGGTCCGGGCCGTCGACTCCTTCCGACTCACCCGGGAACTCCTCGAACGGGAAGGGATCTTCGCCGGCATCTCCTCGGGAGCCGCCCTTTACGCCGCCCTCAGGTACGCCGAGCGGCTCAACTCGGGCAACATCGTTGTGCTGTTTGCCGACGGCGGCTGGAAGTACCTTTCCAGCGGCGTCTGGACCACCCCCATGGAGGAGCTGGCCGAGACGGCCGAGAAAGTCATCTGGTGGTAGCCCTTGGAACGGGAAAGGATCCGGCTTACAACCTTATCCCACGGCGCCGGCTGAGCCTGCAAGCTGGGTTTTGAGGACCTCGGGGAGGTCCTGAGCCAGGTGCCGTTTTTTGCCGACCCTAACGTCCTGGTCGGCCTCGACCGGCCAGACGACGCGGGGATTTATCGTCTTTCGGACGACCTAGCCGTCGTCCAGACGGTTGACTTCTTTACCCCCATCGTAGACGACCCCTACCTCTTCGGCAGCATTGCGGCCGCCAACGCCTTAAGCGACGTCTACGCCATGGGCGGCCAGCCCCGCTTTGCCCTGAACATCATCGGCTTCCCGGTCAACACCTTGCCCCGGGAGGTGCTGGTGGAGATCCTGCGGGGCGGGGCTGAAAAGGCCCGGGAGGCCGGGGTTCCCATTATCGGCGGCCACTCCATCGACGACCCCGAGCCCAAGTACGGGCTGGTGGTGACCGGGGTCGTACACCCGGAGCGCATCATCACCAAGACTGCCGCCAGACCCGGCGACCGCCTCTTTCTTACTAAACCCCTGGGAACGGGCATAATCTCCACCGCCATAAAGCGGGAAGTCGCACCACCCGAGGCGGTGTCCGAGGCCGTCCGCTGGATGCTCACCCTTAACCGGGAGGCCTCCGAGGCGATGGTCGAGGTGGGGGTGCGGGCCGCCACCGACGTCACCGGCTACGGCCTGCTGGGTCACCTTTACGAAATGGTCCGGGGGCAGCCCCTGGGTGCGGAGGTCTACTTCGAGGCCGTGCCCCTGATGCCGGCCGTTCGGGAGCTGGCCGAGGCCGGCGTCGTACCCGGGGGCACCCGCCGGAATCTGGCCTTCCTCGCCGGCACCGAAAAAGGCGGCCGGTCCCGGACGGAGTGGGTTGGTACCTTCAGCGAGGCCGACAGGCTCGTCCTAGCCGACGCCCAGACCTCGGGCGGACTGCTCATCGCCGTTGCCCCCGAGCGGGCCGGAGCCCTCCGGGCCGCCCTGGCCCGGAGGGGTGTGCCCGCCTGGGAGGTTGGCCGGTTCCTGCCGGAGGCAGAGGCGACCCAGTCGGCCGTCCGGGTCGTCCGCCGGCCCTAATTTTGCGCCTGGGAACTCGTCGACCCCTCCGGCTTAGGCGACGGGCTGGCCTCGGGCGGAACGACGGCGATTATCTCATTGAAAACCGTCAGGTTGGGGATGTAAATCAGCCGGCCGTCGTCGGCCCGGATGCGGGTCACCCTGAGCTGGACGTCCTCGATAACCCCCAGGCTGTCCTTAAGGGCCACCCGGTCGCCGATCTTAAAGGGCCGCTCAATGAGCAGGTAGAGGCCCACCACCCAGTTGCGTAGGACATCCTGAAGGGCAATGGAGATTGCCAGGCTGAAGAGGCCGACCCCAGCCGCCAAGGCCCCCAGCTCGATCCCCCAAATCCCGAGGATCACCAGTCCGGCGACCACCCAGATGCCCACCTGGATAATCCGAGAAACCAGGAGCCGGGCGTTGGGCTCGGCCTGGGTCCGGGCCAGTAACCCGTCTACCAGGCCCAAAATCCGCCCGGTGATCAGGTAGGCAATGCCCAGGACGATCAGGCTTACCAGCAGCCTGATGAGTAGGGTGGTAAGTAAAATGCCTGCAAACTCGAGCTGGCCCGTCTGAAAGGTCATCGCCTCGCCTCCCGAAGCTTAACGGCTAAGGACGGCCGTCCAGAACCTCCCGCCTGACCACAGCAATATATGGAAGGTTCCGGTACTTCTGCCAGAGGTCAAGACCGTAGCCGACCACGAACTCGTCCCCGATCTCGAAGCCGACGTAGGTGATCGGCACGTCCACCAGGCGGCGGGCGCGCTTGTCCAGCAGCGCGCACACCTCCACACTGGCCGGGTTGCGCCGGCGCAGGTACTGCAGCAGGCGGTGCAGGCTCATACCGGTGTCCACAATGTCCTCCACCACCAGCACGTGCGCGCCGGTCACATCCTCCTCCAAGGCCTTGGTGAAGCGGAGCTGCGAGTCATCCCCTTGGTAGGGGGAGAGGGCCAGATAGTCGACCCGCAGCGGCACCGAAATGCGGCGCATGAGGTCCGCCATAAAGGGCGTCACCCCGCGCAACACGCCCACCAGCACCAGGTCACGGCCGGCATAATCGCGCGAGATCTGGCGGCCCAGCTCCTCCACCCGCGTGGCGATCTCCCGCTCGGTGAACAGGATACGGTCCACTTGTGGCACCGCCCCGCTGCCGCGGGTGTTGATGCCGAACTTCTCCAGGAGCTTCAGATAGTCGCGCTTCGTGATCAGCTTGACGGTAATATCGGGGTAGAGCTCCCGCATCAGCCGCAGCTTGCGGTTCTTGTAGGTGATCAGGCTCTGGCGGAGGGTGGTGAGCTCGATGTAGGTGTCGTAATCGGGAAGGTAGAAATCAGGGGTAAAGGCCTCCACGAGCTGGCCGTCCCGATAGCGGAGCGGGAATGACCGCGGTTCGTACTCCCAGCGCACTCCGTAGAAGTCAAGCAGACGGGCGAACTCGGCCTCGCTCTGGTGGGCAAAGCGGGGTGCCGCTCTCGCCCGCACGCCCGCATCCAGCACCGGCGGCTCGGCGACCATGCACACCTCCTCTCTTTTTCAGTCTAGGCACGCACGCCGTATTCGGTCAATCCGATTGGCGACGTTCGTCCCCCTCGCCGCACCGCGGCCGGTATCGCAGCGGCCGGCGAGCGTCGTTGTCGGCTGTGCTACCCTGAGGATGTGAACCTGGCGCCCAGGCTGCTCTCCACCCATGCCGTCCACTACGTGTGGGACCGTTCCCTCCCGCCCGCGCTCGAGGTGGCGCCGGGCGAGACGTTCGCCGTAGCCACGCGCGACGCCTCGGACCGCCAGCTTCGCCCC
>PSKS01000090.1:0-6189 GCA_040289115.1 Chloroflexota bacterium | reverse complement strand
TGGAGGCGAGCCGGCGGCGCGGGCGGGGAAACTTCTGGGCCAGGCGGCGGTGGCCAACGCCCGGCTCGCCTACCGCCACTACCTGGGGATTGTGGGGAGCGACCGCTTCCGCCGGCTGGAGGCCCGGGGTGCCCGCCGCCAGCGGTTGCTGTGGGCTTCCACCAGCACCAAGAATCCTGGGTACTCCGACGTCAAGTACGTGGAGGAGCTGGTGCTGCCCGAGACGGTCACCACCCTGCCCCGGCCAACCCTTCGGGCTTTCCTGGACCACGGCCGGGCCGAGCCGGTGCCCCCCGCGGCCTTCGAGGAGGCCGTTAGGGTGCTGGCCGCCCTGGCCGAGCTGGGCGTCGACCTGGGACAGGTGATGGCCGAGCTGGAGGCAGAGGGGGTGGCCGCCTTCCGGAGGTCCTTCGAGGCCCTCATCGGGGCCGTGGCCGAGCGTCAGCCCCTGGCCGGGCCAGTTTCATGAAAAAGGAGGTGAATTAAAAAGGACGATGAATTTAGTCTGCGGGTCTCAAAAACGATTAACCCAAGGAGGGAAAGAGTTATGACAAATCGCGCCTATGAACCTGGTGTGAAACTTTACTCTGAGCTGGGCTACTACGACCCGGATTACCGGCCGGCAGATACGGACATCTTATGCTGCTTCCGGGTGACGCCCCAGCCGGGGGTGCCGCCCCAGGAGGCCGCCGCGGCGGTGGCGGCTGAGTCCTCCACCGGCACCTGGACGGTGGTCTGGTCGGACCTGCTCACCGACCTGGAGCGGTACCGGGCCCGCTGCTACCGCCTGGAGGAGGTCCCCGGCCAGGAGAACCAGTACTTTGCCTACGTGGCCTATCCTTTGGACCTCTTCGAGGAGGGCTCCCTGCCCAACTTGACCTCGTCCATCGTGGGCAACGTCTTTGGCTTTAAGGCCGTCCGGGCCCTGCGCCTCGAGGACATCCGGATCCCGCCCATCTACGTCAAGACCTTCCAAGGTCCGCCCCATGGCATCCAGGTGGAGCGGGACAAGCTCAACAAGTACGGCCGGCCCCTTTTGGGCTGCACCATCAAGCCTAAACTGGGCCTTTCGGCCAAAAATTACGGCCGGATGGTCTACGAGGCCCTGGCCGGCGGCCTCGATTTTACCAAGGACGACGAGAATATCAACTCCCAGTCCTTCATGCGCTGGCAGGACCGGTATCTCTTCGTCATGGAGGCTGTGAAGAAGGCCGAGGCGGAGACGGGGGAGGCCAAGGGCCACTACCTTAACGTGACGGCCCCCACCATGGAAGAGATCTACGAGCGGGCCGAGTTCGCCAAGGAGCTGGGGGCCCGCATCATCATGGTGGACTTCCTGACGGTGGGGTTTGCGGCCCACGCATCCCTTTCCAAGTGGTGCCGCAAAAACGGCGTCCTGCTCCACCTCCACCGGGCGATGCACGCCGTCATCGACCGGCAGAAAAACCACGGCATCCACTGGCGGGTCCTGGCCAAGTGGGCCCGGCTGGTGGGCGGTGACCACGTCCACAACGGCACCGTGGTAGGGAAGCTGGAGGCCGACCGACAGGCCACCATCGGGGTGAACGACCTACTCCGGGAGAACTTCATCCCGGCTGACATCACCCGGGGCATCTTCTTCGACCAGGACTGGGCCTCGATGCCCGGTATGTTCCCGGTGGCCTCCGGAGGGATACACGTCTGGCATATGCCCGACCTGGTGACCATTTTTGGCGACGATGCCGTCTTACAGTTCGGGGGCGGCACCTTAGGCCATCCCTGGGGCAACCGGGCCGGGGCCACCGCCAACCGGGTTGCCCTGGAGGCGATAATCCAGGCCCGAAACGAGGGCCGCAATATTATCGCCGAAGGTCGGCAGATCCTGGAAAAGGCGGCCCGGTGGTCGCCGGAGCTCCGGGCGGCCATGGAGACCTGGCGGGAAGTCCGCTTCGAATTTGAGGCCGTGGACACCCTCGACCTGGCGAGGTCGGGCGACTGAGGAGGGGAAACCATGAAAACTATTATCCGGACCGAAACCTTTTCTTACCTGCCCCCCTTCACGGAGGAGGAGGTTGAAAGACAAATCGAATACATCCTCCGCCAGGGGTGGACGCCCATGGTCGAGTACACCGACCGGCCGGGCCCGGACAACCGGTACTGGCGACTCTGGAAGCTGCCCCTCTTCACGGCCAAGGGTCCGGCCGAGGTAATGGCCGAACTCCGGGCCTGCCGGGAGGCCAACCCCGATTGTTACATCAAGCTCGTCGGTTACGACCCGAAGCGACAGCTGACGGTCGTAAGCTTTGTGGTTTACCGGCCGACGGAAGAGGCCATCTGAGGGGAGGTAGCCATGGGGCTCCGGGCGGTGGTGTTCGACGTTGACGGCACCCTGGCCGAGACCGAGCGGGACGGCCACCGGGTCGCCTTCAACCGGGCCTTCCGGCGGCTCGGCCTGCCCGACCGGTGGGACGAGGCGCTTTATGGTCGGCTGTTGTGGGTGGCCGGGGGCCGGGAGCGGCTCCGGTTTTACTTCGACACCTTCCGCCCGGAGCTCCGGGCCGACGCCGACTTTATCGGCCGGCTGCACCGGCTTAAAAACCTTGAGTTCCGCCGGCTCATCCTCCGGGGCACAATTGGGCCCCGGCCGGGGGTTTGCCGCCTGATTCGGGAGCTCATCGCCTCGGGAATCGCCGTGGGGGTCGCCACCACGGGTAGCCGGGAATGGGTGGAGCCCCTTTTGGCCTCGCTGCTAGGGCGGGACCTTTCCTGTCAACTGGGGGCCGTGGTCACGGGCGAAGACGTTGGGCGCAAAAAGCCTGACCCTGAGGCTTACCTAGTGGCTCTGGCCCGGCTGGGGGTAAATGCATCGGAGGCCCTGGCGGTGGAAGACTCTCAGAACGGCCTGGCGGCGGCCAAGGCCGCCGGCCTCCCATGCCTGGTGGTAGCCGGGTTTTACAGCGTGGGCCACGACTTTAGCCGAGCCGACCTCGTCACCGACGGCTTCGGGGAGCCCGGCCGGCCAGCCCGGGTGCTCTTCAACCCCCATGGGCTTCCAGTGGGCGGCCTGGTGACGGCGGACCTCCTTTCGGAGCTTTGCCGCCGGGCAACGTTACAAGGGAGGTGTTCGAGATGATGCGGGTGAGGCGTCCTATCCTGCTGGGGATGGTCGGCGACAGCGCCTCGGGCAAGTCGACCTTAAGCCGGGGGATCGCCGAAATCCTTGGCCCGGAGCGGGTCACCATCATTTGTGCCGACGATTACCATAAGTACGACCGGAAGGAGCGAGCGGCCCTGGGCATAACCCCGCTTCACCCGGACTGCAACTACCTGGACGTGCTGGAGCTGGACCTGGAGCGGCTGCGCAATGGGCAGCCGATCCTCAAGCCGGTGTACGACCACTCGACGGGCACCTTCGGCCGTCCCGAGTATGTCCGGCCCAAGGATTTCGTTATCGTCGACGGCCTGCTGGCCTTCCACAGCCGGCGGATGCGCCAGCTTTACGACGTAAAGGTCTATTTGGACCCGCCCGAGCCCTTGCGCCGGGTTTGGAAGGTGCGCCGGGACGTGGCCAAGCGGGGCTACACCCCTGAGCAAGTACTGGCGGAAATCGAACGGCGGGAGCCGGACGCTGCCCGTTTCATTAGGCCCCAGCGGGCCTACGCCGACATCGTCATCCGGTTCTACCCACCAGACGACATTCCGCCAGAGCTGGCCGACGGCTGCCTCAACGTGCGGCTTGTGCTCCGGCCCACCATCCCCCACCCCGACCTGAGCCGACTCCTGGAGCCCCGGGGTAACGGTCCCGGTCGGCCCATCCGCCTCAAGCTGGCCCGGGACGAGGGCCGTCCGGTGGATATTCTGGAGGTGGACGGCCACGTGGACGCCGCCGAGGCCGCGGAGCTGGAGACCTACATCTGGTCCCACCTTCCGGCCGACGGCCTAGCGCCCAGGCCGGAGCGGATCGGCTTTTATGCCTACGGCCACGAGACCCGCCACAGCCACCCACTGGCCCTGACCCAGCTGCTCATCGCCTACCATATGCTCTACGCGGCCTACCAGGTGGGGCTGGTGGAGAACGTCCCGGTGGGGAGGTAACGCCATGGCAGAAATCGAACAGCTCTGCGTCAATGCCATCCGGGTGTTGGCCATGGATGCGGTCCAGCAGGCGAACTCGGGGCATCCGGGCATGCCCATGGGGATGGCCGACGCCGCCTTTGTCCTCTGGACCCGCCACCTCAAGCACAACCCGAAAAACCCGGCCTGGCCCGACCGGGACCGGTTCATCCTCTCGGCCGGCCACGGTTCGATGCTTTTATACGCCCTCCTACACTTGAGCGGCGTTCTTACCCTGGAGGATATCAAGGCCTTCCGGCAGTGGGGCAGCCGAACCCCGGGGCACCCGGAGTATGGCCACACCCCCGGGGTAGAGGTAACCACCGGGCCCCTGGGGCAGGGGTTCGCCGCTGGGGTGGGGATGGCCTTGGCCGAACGGTGGCTGGCCGAGCATTTCAACCGGCCGGGGCACATCATCGTCGACCACTTTACCTACGCCATCGTCAGCGACGGCGACCTCATGGAGGGAGTAAGCTACGAGGCGGCCTCCCTGGCCGGCCATCTGGGTCTCGGCCGGCTTATCTACCTTTACGATGACAACGACATCTCCATCGATGGGCCCACCGATTTGGCCTTCAGCGAGGATGTTCGCCGCCGCTTCGAGGCCTGCGGCTGGCAGGTCCTGGAGGTGGACGGCCACGACCGGGCGGCGGTGGACCAGGCCCTGGCCGAGGCCCGGGCCGAAGTGGACCGGCCGACCCTGATCATCTGCCACACCCACATCGCCTACGGCAGCCCGGGCAAACAGGATTCGGCGGCTGCCCACGGGGCACCTTTGGGGGTGGAGGAGGTTCGCCGGACGAAGCAGGCCCTGGGCTGGCCCGAGGAGCCGCCCTTTTACGTGCCCCCCGAGGTTTACGACTACTTCGCCGAGCTGGGCCGCCGCTGGGCGGCCTTGGAGGCGGAATGGTGGCAGACCTTCGGCCGCTGGCGCTCGGAGTACCCGGACCTGGCCGCCCAGTGGGACCTGGCCATGTCCGGCCGGCTCCCCGAGGGCTGGGAGGAGTGGCTGCCGAAAGCCACCGGAAAGAGCATGCCCACCCGGGAAGCCTCGGGGCGGGTGCTTAATGCCCTGGCCTCCCACATTCCCTGGCTGGTCGGAGGTTCAGCCGACTTAAGCGAATCGACCCGGACCTACCTGGAAGGTTTCGAGCCGATCCGCCGGGGGGGCCTGGGGGGCCGGAACATCCACTACGGCGTCCGGGAGCATGCCATGGGTGGGATCCTCAACGGCCTGGCCCTCCACGGGGGGATAATCCCTTACGGCGGCACATTCCTCGTCTTTTCCGACTACATGCGGCCGGCCATCCGGCTGGCGGCCCTGATGCGCCTGCCAGTAGTTTACGTCTTCTCCCACGACAGCATCTTCCTGGGGGAAGACGGCCCGACCCACCAGCCGGTGGAACATCTGGCGTCCCTACGGGCTATTCCCAACCTGACGGTGGTCCGGCCGGCGGATGAGGCTGAGGTGGTCGAGGCCTGGCGGGTAATCCTCGGCCGGCGGGATGGACCGGTGGCCCTGATCCTTACCCGGCAGAAGGTACCGGCCTGCACCGGGGAGGCGGCCGCCGGCCTGCGCCACGGCGCCTACATCCTGAGGGAGGCCTCTCGCCTGCCGCCGGACGTCATCCTCATCGCCAGCGGCTCGGAGGTCGCCCTGGCCCTCGGGGCGGCGGAAGTGCTGGAGGCTCGGGGAGTGGCGGCCAGGGTGGTGAGCATGCCCAGCTGGGAGCTTTTCGAGGCCCAGCCAGAGGATTACCGGCGCCGGGTCCTGCCGCCGGAGGTGAGGGCCCGAGTGGTGGTGGAGGCGGCCGGCCTCCAGGGCTGGGAGCGCTACGTCGGGCCCGTGGGCCGGGGCCTCGGCCTCCGGGGCTTCGGGGCCTCTGCTCCCCACCAGGTTCTGGCCGAAAAGTTTGGGTTCACTGTCGAAAGGCTGGTGGAGCTGGCCGAGGAGGCCTTGGCCGAGAGCCGGGCCCTCCAACCGGCCGGTGCTTAGAAAGTTTCGGCGGGAGGTTGTAACCGATGCGGGTTACGTTAAGCGTGCTGAAGGCGGATGTGGGCGGGTATGTGGGTCATTCTTCGATGCATGAGGGGCTG
>PSKS01000089.1:0-6248 GCA_040289115.1 Chloroflexota bacterium | reverse complement strand
TACCCCGACCCCCACCGCCCCGGCCCCCGAACCCGACGAAGACGACGAGGAATAGCCCGGCCCAAAGCCGGACCCTTTCCACGAAACCCGGCCAGCAACCGCCCTGCTCAGAGGAAAACTCGGCCCAAAACTTCGGCGGCAACCAGGGCAGTCGCCGCTATACTGCAACCGGACCTGAACAGGTCCGACGATACGGTCTGCCGTTGACAGGAAGGCTGCCCACGGTTATAAATAGAACAGGAGTTCGACTATGAAAGTCTATTTTCTCCAGGATGTGCCCGGGGTGGCCCGGGCCGGAGAGATCAAGGATGTGGCCGAGGGCTACGCCCGCAACTATTTAATCCCCCGCCGGCTGGCCGTGGTGGCCACGGAGGCCGTCATCGAGCAAGTTAAAGCCAGGCAGGCCGCCGAAGCCCGCCGGGCCGCCCGGGAAGCCGAGGAGCTCCGGGAGCTAGCTGCCCGGTTGGAGGGGCTCACGGTCACCGTTAAGGTCCGGGCGGGCAAAGAGGGGCGCCTTTACGGCTCGGTGACGGCCGCCGACATCGCCGAGGCCATCGCCGCCCAGGTGGGCCGGCCCGTCGACCGGCGGCGGGTGGAGTTGGCCGAGCCCATCCGCAAGACCGGGGAATACCGGGTGGTGGTTCGGCTGGGTCGGGACCTGGCGCCCCGGGTCAATGTGGCGGTGGTGGGGCAGGAGGAGTAGGCCTTGGCCCAGGAGCGGCTGCCTCCCCACGACCCCCAGGCCGAGGAGGCGGTGCTGGGGGCCATCATGCTTGACCCCGACGGTATCCTCCGGGTTATAACGTTTCTCAAGCCCGAGGACTTTTACAACGCCGCCCACCAGCTCATTTACGAGGTTTGCGTCGACCTTTACGACCGGGGCGAGGGCCTCAGCCCCGTTACCGTTGCCCACGAGCTCAACCGGCGGGGCAAATTAAGTGAAGTCGGCGGGGTCGCCTACCTGCACCGGCTGGTGGCGACCGTTCCCTCCACCCTCCACCTGGAGGATTACGCCCAGATCGTCCACCGGTGTGCGGTTTACCGGCGGCTCCTTCAGGCCGCGGCCGAGATCGCCACCCTCGCCTACGAGGGCGGGCACAACGTGGATGCGGTCCTGGCCCGGGCCGAGCAGACCCTTTTCAGCGTGCGCCGGGCCGAAAGCCTTACCGGCTTTGTCCACATCCGTCAGGTCCTCGAAAAGTACCTGGAAGAGGCGATCCTCTCCCCCCCGGCCCCCACCCCGGGGGAGCTTCCCCACGTTCTCACCGGCTTCATTGAGGTCGACAAAATTCTGGGCGGCCTCCAGCGGTCAGACCTTATCATCTTAGCCGCCCGGCCCGGCCTGGGCAAATCCAGCTTTGTTTTAAACATCGCCCACCACGCGGCGATGCGACAGGGGGCCTGCGTGGCCATCTTCAGCCTGGAGATGTCCAAGGAGCAGATCGCCCACCGGCTGATCGCCATCGAGGCCGGGGTGGATTCCCAGCGGATCAGGTTAGAACAGCTTTCGGAGGCCGAGCGGCGCCGGGTTATGGCCGCCATTGGGGTGCTGGCCGAGGCCCGGATTTACGTCGACGATACCCCCATGATCCCCATCATCGAGATTCGCTCACGGGCCCGGAGGCTGCACAGCGAGCACCCCATCGACCTGCTCATCGTGGACTACCTTCAGCTGGCCCGGGGTAGCGGCCGCTCCGACAACCGGGTCCAGGAGATCAGCGAGATCTCCCAGGGCCTGAAGGGGCTGGCCCGGGAGCTTAACATCCCGGTCCTGGCCGTCTCCCAGCTCTCCCGGGCGGTGGAGGCCCGCTCCCCCCACATCCCCATGCTTTCGGACCTGCGGGAATCGGGCAGCCTGGAGCAGGACGCCGACGTCGTCATGTTTATATACCGGGAAGACGTCTATTACACCGAGAAAGAATGGGAGCGCCGGTTTCCGAATAAGCCCTATCCCAAGGGCATCGCCGACATCATCATCGCCAAGCACCGTAATGGCCCCACCGGCCAGGTGAGTCTCCTTTTCTTCGACCGGCTCACCAAGTTCGTTAACCTGGAGCTTACCCGGGGAGGCCCCTATAACTGATGGAGAGCTTTGCCTTTATTCTGCGCCGGCTGGCCCAGGGAAATGAAGTCCCCGGGGGCGAAGGGCCGGATGCCCCCGGCGGAGGCCCCGAACCGGCCGCCGAAGGGGGGTGCCCCCGCTGCAAGGGCGCCGGGTATGTCTACCGGGACGTCCCTATTGACCACCCCGACTTCGGCAAGGCCGTGCCCTGCGAGTGCACCGTCCGCCAGTTCGAGGCCCGGCGGCGGGAGATTCTGCGCCAACGGAGTAATCTGGGCCCCTTCGAGCGGCTCACCTTCGAAAACCTCCGGCCGGAAGGCCGCACCGACGACCCCCTAGAGCAGGCCCGCTTTCGCAACGCCTACGAGGCCGTGCGGGCCTACGCCGAAAACCCCGAGGGCTGGCTGGTGCTCACAGGCGCAAGCGGCACCGGCAAAACACATCTTGCGGCGGCCATTGCCAACCGCGCCCTGGACCGAGGGCTTGCCGTCTACTTTGCAGTCACCCCGGACCTGCTCGACTACCTGCGGGCAACCTTCGGCCCGTCGAGCGAGGTAAGCTACGATGAGCTCTTTGAGTACCTGCGGCAGGTGGATCTGCTGGTGCTGGATGATTTTGGCCTCCACGCCGGGACCCCGTGGGCCCACGAAAAGCTCTTTCAGCTCCTCAACTACCGATATGTTGCCCGCCTGCCGACGGCAGTCGTGGTTGCCGGTCCCCTGGACCTTTTGGAGGACCGCTTCCGCATGCGCCTTACCGACCGGGAGCTTTCCCGGGTGGTGGAGTTGGGCCCGGTACGCCCGGCCCTTCGGGCCGGCCTTTTCGACCCCTTAAGACTCGAGCTTTTAAAGCAGCTGACCTTCGAAAACTTCGAGCTCCGGGCCGACCTGGACCCCGAGCAGGCCGAGAGCTTGGCCACAGCCTACGAGCTGGCCCGCAGTTTCGCCGAAAACCCCGAGGGCTGGCTGGTTTTCCTGGGCACCTGCGGGTGCGGCAAGACGCATCTTGCGGCGGCCATCGCCAACTACCGCCTGCGCCGACGCCAGCCGGTGGTCTTTGCCGTCGTCCCCGACCTCCTCGACTACCTGCGGTCGACCTTTAACCCCGACAGCCGGATCACCTACGATGAGCTTTTTGAGGGTCTGCGCACCGCCCCCGTGCTGATCCTGGACGACCTCGGGGCCCACTCCTCAAGCCCCTGGGCCCAGGAGAAGCTTTACCAGCTGATAAATTACCGTTACAATGCCCGGCTGCCCACGGTGATAACCAGCAACCACCGCCTCGAAGATGTGGACCCCCGGCTGGCTTCCCGGATGAGCGACCGTCGCCTGAGCACTGTGGTCACCATCCTGGCGCCAGACTACCGCATCGACCGCCACGACCACCCACCGGACCGCCGCCCCCGGCGGCCGGTCTAGACCCTAGCCCCGGTGTCGGAAGACGGCAAAAAGGGCAACCCCCACCCGTGCCGTATCTCCAAATTTTTCACCACCCTCGATAAAGCCGATCCCGGCGGCCAGGCGGTCCACCATGTCGAAATACTCGTCCACCGCCGCATCCAGCCAGCCGTGGGCCAGGGCCGCCCGCGAGTCTGAAACCCAGTCCAGGTTCGACCGTCACCCTTCGATGGTCTCTTTCCGGAGCCAGCAGGGACCTCGGTGAAAGCTCCCCATGTGGTTCGGGCCGATAATCAGGACACATTCGAGGGATTCGGGGCCGGCCGCCTTGGGGGCTACCTGGTCGGGTAAAAAACCTGTCGCCGGGATACTCGTCAAAGCGCCCGCCCTGAGCGGGGTCCAGAATGAGCTCGAGGGTCACGCCGGCTTAGAGGACCCTTTCCAGAAAGTCGACCAGCAGCCGGTAAGTTCGGATCTTCTGCTCGATATCGTTGCTGCCGTGGCCTTCGTCCTCGAACTCCACGTACTCAAAGTCGACCCCTTCCCGGTAGCCTAGCTCCAGCAGGCGATCCCGAAAGATTCGGGATTGCTCCACCGGACAGCGGGGGTCGTTCACCCCGTGGACGATAAGCAGTCTGGCCTGGAGGTTCTGGGCGAAGTTTATCGGGCTTCGGTCGGCCCAGAGCTGGGCATCGGCCTCGGGGTCGCCCATCTGTTCCCTGAGGAAGTATTTAAAGTGCTCCATGCTGGATTCATACATCCGTTTAAGGTCGGTGATCCCCACCCAGGCCACGGCCGCCCGCCAGAGGTCGGGTTTTTTGGTGACGGCCATAAAGGTCATGTAGCCGCCATAACTGCCCCCAAAGACCACCAGCCGCTCCGGGTCGACGTAATCAAGGCTTTTAAGATACTCGGCTCCTGCGGCCACATCCCCCAGGTCGACGCCGCCCCAATCCTTGAGGGCCGCGTCCCGGAAGCCCACCCCGTACCCAGTGCTGCCCCGGATGTTGGGTTCCAGGACCACGAAGCCCCGGTCCACCAGGAGCTGGGCGAAGGGATCGAAGCTCAGGAACCACTGGGCCGTCGGCCCCCCGTGGATGTGGATGATGGCCGGCAGGCGGGCGCCTGCCGGAATCTCCCGGGGCCGATAAAGGATGGCCGGAATCGGGGTTCCGTCGAAGCTCGGGTAGTAGATGTGCTCGGCCCCGACGAAAATGGCCGGGTCAAAGGGGCCGTATTCGGCCGGGATTAGGGTATCCGTTCGGCCGGTTGCTAGGTCGTAAGCGAGCAGGGTTGGCCGGGTGGTCGGGGTGGTGTAGGTGAGGATCAACTTCGAGTCGTCTAGGGCAAAGGCCGAGCCCAAGGCTACCCCAGCCGGCAGCTCCAAGAGCCGTCCGGTCCCCGTCTCCAGCTCGTACACTACCGGCCGAATCTGGGCCTCCTGGTTACGCAGGGCCAGCAGGTAGCGGCCGTTTCGGGAGAACTGGACGGCCGTCTCCTCGACGTCTTCGGGACTGAGCCACCGAACGGACCCCGTAACCAGGTCGAGGATTCCGGTCCGGCGGACCCCAAAGGCGTCGCTGCTCACCGCCAGCCGGCGGCCGTCGGGATGCCAGGCCACCAGGTAATCCTGGGACCCGGGCCGAATGCTGAAGACTTTCTTAAGGGCGCTTCCGTCGGACCGGAGGATATACCCGTCCCGATTTTTGAGGTTGGAAAGGTCCTCGTTGGTGACAATGGCGACCCACTCCCCGTCGGGACTCCAGAGGCCGCCCCAGACCGGGAACGGGAAGCGGGTAAGGGGAACGTATTCGCCCCCGTCGGCCCGGAGTTTCCAGAGGTTGAGCTGGCCAGGCCGGTCGGGCACCTCGGGAAGCCGCCGGTTCGTGAGCACCGTAAGCCAGCCATTGTCGGGGCTGAACTCCACCGGGTACTCCTGGCAGGTAGGGTCCGACGTAAGCTGGACCACCTCGCCCGTCGCCGTGTCCAGCCGATAAAGGTCGTGCTGTTCGTTGCCCTGAAAGTCCTTGGCAAAGACGATGTACCGGTCGGTGCGGTCCCAGACAAACCCGGCCCGGATCGCCCGGGGCACTTCCCCGTGACTCACCTGCCGGGTCTCGCCCGTCCGCAGGTCCAGCACGTAAAGCTCAAAGCGGCCCGTCTTATCCCAGTATACAGCCAGCTTGCTTGCCGACCAGGATACCGTGGGCAGAACGAAGGATGGCAGTCGGGCGAGGTCTTCAACCCGAATGCGGTCGGCGCGAGCAGGTCGGCTAACCATCTGATCGGCACCTCACCTTCGGCAGTTTGACATGTAAAGTATCGGGCACCCCGAGGCTCCGGGTCAAACCTTGCATTGTCGTCGGTCCGTGTCGGCCGTTACAATAAGCCGATTGACCCGGGTCCAAATTTACAAGACGGAGGCTGGCGATGGCCGAAAAGGATTCCCTGGAGCTGGCCTATGAGGTGGCGGACCGCTGGCGCTGGTTTTACAAAAAGGGCTTAATAAGCCGGCGGGATTTCCTTAAGGCGGTGTTGGTCTCGGGCGGGGCAACGGCTGCCCCCTTGGTGGCCGCCTGTTCACCCCAGCCCGCCGCCCCAACCCAACCTCAGGCACCCCAACGCCCGACCAAGGACACCATCAGCGTGGCTTTCGGCAGTGATCTGCCAAACCTCGACCCGCACATGCACTTTCTCCGGTTCGGCATCATCTTTCATTACCATGTTTTCGACAACCTGGGCGTTCGGGACCCCAAGACCCTGCGCATCGGGCCCCATTTGGCGACATC
>PSKS01000088.1:0-6343 GCA_040289115.1 Chloroflexota bacterium | reverse complement strand
CGGCCAGGGTCAGGCCCCCCGGCGAGGTCATCCGCTACTCTAACGACGGGGTCGCCCTGGCGGCCCTGATTGTTGAGGAGGTTAGTGGCCGGCCATTCGCCGAATACGCCGCGGCCAATATCTTTTGGCCCCTGGGGATGGCCCGGAGCAGCTTCGGACCCCGGCCCGACCTGATGCCGGAACTGGCTGCCGGTTACGAGGCCCGGGCCGGCACCTTGCAACGGGCCCCTTTTGATTACTTCAACGTTGGGCCGGCAGCCAGCCTCCTGACCACCGGAAGCGACCTGGGCCGCTTGCTCATTGGCCTTTTTGAGGGCGGCCGCGGCGAGGCCCGGATTCTGACCGAAGAATCGGTCCGGCAGATGTTCACCCGGCAGTTCACCCACCACCCCAGACTGCCCGGGGTGACTTTCGGGTTTTTTGAGTATTTCGCCAACGGCCGCCGGGCCCTTATTCATGAGGGCGACTGGCGGGGATTCGCCGGCCTGGTCCTGCTTATCCCCGAGGAGCGTCTGGGGCTGTTCGTGGCCAACAACGGCCAGAACCACCGCCTCAATCTGGAACTGGTCAACCAATTTCTGGACCGTTATTACCCGGCGGCGAATTCCCCTGCACCGGCGGCTGTCCCCGCAGCCGGGGACCTGGGCCGCTTTGCTGGCAGCTACCGAACGGTCCGGTATGGTCAGCGAAGCGTCGAGAAGCTGGCAACCCTGGTGGAACAGTTCCGGGTGGTGGCCGACCGCGGCCGGCTGTTCCTTTATGGCTTCGGGCCTGGCCCGGCTGAATTCGTACTGGTGGACCGGATGCTCTTTAAGATGGCCAGCGGGGAAAACTACATCGCCTTTCGGGAGGATGAGACCGGCCGGATAACCCACCTCTTCCTGGGCGGCGACCGGTTTTACCCCACCGCCCTGGCCTTGGAGAAGGTCCCTTGGTTTGAAACCTCCGAGTTCGGGCAACTGCTCGTCGCGGCCTTCGGGGTGCTCTTCGGGTCTGCCTGTCTGGCCTGGCCGGTGGGCCGGTGGTTGGGCCGCCGCTCGGGGGCCTTTAGTTTGCTTGCCGGCAAAGCCGGGCTCGGGGCATCTCTGCTTGGGGGGATCAACCTCAGCCTGCTGGGCGGGGTGACCGTTGGCCTTTTTGCAATTGACCGCTACGAGTTTGTCTACGGCATACCTCCGGGCCTACTGGCTGTCCTTAAGCTTTCGGTTTTCAGCGCCCTGCTCGGACCCCTCGTCGGGGCGGTTTGCCTGCTGGCCTGGGTGCGCGGTTGGGGTAGTACCCCGAGCCGGCTTTACTACACGGCGGTCGCCGTTGGGGGGCTTGGGTTCATCTGGTTTCTGGCGACGTGGAACCTGCTGCCGCCCCCTTAGCCCGAACGAGCCGGAAGCATGTGGTTTCTTGACTTAAAAGTTGGCAGCCGGTATCTTTTGGTCGGAGTCTGCAGGAGCCCTGGGCATTGGACCGCAAAATCGGCGTATTTTTTCAGCCTAAAATCCCCGGCGCCGTCCACTGGGCCGCCGCCGTCCGGGACCGCCTGGCCGAGCTCGGCTTCGAGGGCTGGGTCGCCGATGTCAACGCCCCCCCATCCCCCCTCGAGGCCGACCTGATCATAACCCTGGGCGGAGACGGTACCATCCTGGCGGTAGCCCGGCTCGCCGCGCCCCTGGACATCCCCATCCTCCCGGTTAACCTCGGCCGCCTGGGTTTTATGGCCGAATTCGACCCCCACCAGCTCCTGGCGCAGCTGCCGGAGCTCCTTCGGGGTGACGGTTGGGTGGAGCGGCGCCGGCTGCTGACCGCAACCCTTACCCGGTCGGGGGCTGCCGTCCGGGAGGTCCTGGCCTTAAATGACATCGTTATCAGCCGGGGCAGTGTTGCCCGGGTCATCCGGGTCCGCACCCACGTGGACGGGGCTTATCTTACGACTTACGTCGGCGACGGGGTTATCGTCGCCACCGCCACCGGCAGCACCGCCTACGCCCTGGCTGCCGGCGGGCCCATCCTTCATCCGGAGCTTACCGACCTGCTTATCAGCCCAATAAACCCCCACCTTTCCTTCGACCGAGCCCTAATCGTGCCCGGCGCGGCTAAAATTGAAATGGAGGCCATCGCCGACCACCAGCCGTTCCTGGTCGTCGACGGCCAGGAGCACCTGCCCCTCGAGCCCGGGGACTTGGTCGGCGCAACCTTAAGCCCCTACGCCGCAAGCCTGTTGCGCTGGCAGCCCCGGAATTACTTTTACAGCTCGCTGATGCGGCGGCTGCGGGGTCGGGATTCGGAGCTGTAAGCCTGGGGCGATGCTGCTCGAACTGCGAATTCGGGACTTTGCCATCATCGACCGGCTGGACTTGGAGTTCGGTCCGGGCCTCACCCTGCTCACCGGCGAAACTGGGGCCGGAAAGAGCATCATTATTGACGCCCTCGCCCTGGTGCTCGGCGACCGGGCCGACCCGACCGTGGTCCGGTCCGGGGCTGCCCAGGCCACCGTTGAGGCTGTCTTCGACCTGAACGGCGCCCCGCCCGAAATTACCCGGCGGCTTGTCGAGCTCGGCTTCGAGGTCGAGGAAGGCCTGCTGGTTCTGCGACGGGAGGTTCAGGCTGGGGGCCGCAGCCTGGGCCGCCTTAACGGCCGGACGGTGCCGGCGGCTGTCCTTCAGCAGGTCGGCCGGTACCTCGTTGACATCCACGGGCAGACCGAAAACCTTTCCTTGCTCCGCCCGGCCGAGCAGCTCGAGCTCCTGGACCGCTACGGCGGCCTGGAACCGGCCCGCCTCGAATTTGCCGGGCTCGTCCAGCGCTACCGGCGGCTCCGGGCCGAAATCGACGGCCTACGGCAGGCCCTGGCCGACCGAGACCGGCGACTGGAGCTTTTAGAGTTTCAGGTTAACGAGATTCGGTCGGCCAGGCTTCAGCCCGGGGAGGAAGAGCGACTGAACGAGGAGCACCTGCGGCTGAGCAACGCCGAGGAGATCCGGCGGCGGGTCGAGGCCGCCTACGCCGCCCTCCGCCAGGGGCGGCCCGGCCGCCCCCCCGCCCTAGACCTGCTGGCCGAGGCCGGCATGGAGCTTAAGGTCCTGACCGAATTCGACCGAGGCCTGGCGTCTTTACTTTCCGAGCTTACGGACGTTACTGAGCGGCTAACCGACATCGCCCGAGCCCTCCGGGCTTACGCCGAGGCTGTCGAGGCTGATCCGGCCCGGCTGGCCGAGGTTGAAGAGCGACTGCGGCTCATCGACCGGCTCAAGCGTAAATACGGCCCGACAGTGGCCGACATCTTGGCTTACGCCGAAAAGGCCGAGGCTGAGCTGGAGCAGACCATCACTGGGGAGGAACGGCTGGGGGAACTGGAGGCCGAGCTGGCCGAGCTTCGGACCGAGCTGGGTCGCCGGGCCCAGGAGCTCTCCCGGCGGCGGCGGGAGGCCGCCCGGCGGCTCGAGGCGGCGGTGGGGGTGGAGCTCGAGGCCTTAAAACTGGGTCACACCCGCTTCCAGGTGGGCTTTGCCGCCGAACCCGCCCCCGAAGACGAGGGCCTCCCCGTCGACGGGGCCACGTTCGCCTTCGACGCCACCGGCATCGACCGGGTGGAATTTTTGGTGGCCACCAACCCAGGCGAGCCCCTTCGACCCCTGGCAAAGGTCGCCAGCGGCGGGGAGACGGCCCGGCTGATGCTGGCCCTGAAGGTTGTCTTGGCCGAGGCCGACCCCGTGCCTACCCTGGTTTTTGACGAGGTCGACGTCGGCATTGGGGGCCGCAGCGGTCAGGTGGTGGGCGAGACCCTCTGGCGGCTGGGCCGCCATCACCAGGTCCTGTGCATCAGCCACCTGCCCCAGGTTGCCGCCTTCGCCGACGACCACCTGGCCGTGGGCAAAGAGCTGGCCCAGGGCCGGGCGGTGGTCCGGGTCCGGCGGCTTGGAGAGGCTGAGCGGATCGCCGAGCTTGCGGCTATGCTCGGGGGTGATACGGCGGCCAACCGGCGCAGCGCCTGGGAACTGCTCACCATCGCCCGGGAGTATAAGGGGCGGCTCACCGGGACCGGTCAGACCGCCCGCCAGCTTCCCCTTATCCGTTAACGGGTATATCCTCCAGCCGGAAGGAGAAGAGCCGGCTTACGCCTTCCGGGGTGAGGCTCAGCCCGAAGAGGGCCCCGGCCCGCTCCATGGTGGGCCGGCTGTGGGTGACCACCACGAACTGGGTCCGATCGGCGAACTCCTGCAGGAGCCCAGCAAACTTCACCAGCCGGGCCTCATCTAAGGCGGCATCGGCCTCATCCAGCAGGCAGAGGGGGGTTGGGCCCAGCCCCAAAAGGGCCAGGACCAGGGCCAGGGTAACCAACGTCCGCTCACCCCCAGAGAGGGCCCCCGGGCCGTCAACCCGTCGACCCGGAAGCCTCACCACCAGCTCCAGGCCCGAGCGCTCGTCCGACGGGTCGTCGGTCAGCACCAGCCGACCAGACCCGGCCCCGAAAAGCTCCCGGACCATCCGGTCAAACCCGGCCGAAAGCTCCCGCACCAGCCGGCGGAAGCGGCGGTCCAGCTCGGCCTCCAGCCGCCGGATGCCTCGCAGAAGCTCGGCCCGGGCCGACTCGGCGTCGGCAATTTCAGCCGCCAATTTTTCAACTTCGACCCGCTCCCGCTCATATTCCGCCTGGGCCAAAGGATTTACTGGCCCTAACTGCTTCAGCTCAGCCTCAACCCGGCGCAGTTCCCGCCCCAGCTCGGCCGGGTCCCCCCGGGGCAATCCCTCCCGTTTGACGAGCTCCTCCGGGTCGAAGCCTTCGGCCCCCAGTCGACCGGCTAGCTCAGCCAGGGCCTCCCGGGCCGCCCGAACCTCGGCCTCGGCTTCGGCCACCAGCCGGGCCCGGGCCTCCAGCTCCCGCCGGGCCTCCGCCAGCGGCCCATCAAGACCCGCCAGCGCCCGCCGCCAGTTTTCGGCTTCCGACCGGGCCCGGGCAAGGGCCTCCCGCCGCCTTTCCACCTCGGCGGCAAGCTCAGGGATTTTCAAGTTAACATCCCCAAGCTCGGCCTCAAGGCGAGAAAGCTCGGCCGCCAGTACCTGACGGGACCGAGTAAGCTCAACCGCCCGGCTTTCCAGGGTCCTCAGCCGCTCCCGAAGCTGCTGGACCTGGCCGAGGGCTGCCCGCCGCCGCTCCTGAAGCCGGTTAAGCTGGGCCTCGGCCACCCCAAGCGCCCGCCGAACCCGGCCGGCTACCTCCCGAGCCCGGGCCGCCCGGCGGGCGGCCCCGAGGGCTTCGGCCTGGTCCACCGGGCCGTTCGGTGCCGAAAGCTCGGTCTGAACTTTCCGCAGTTCGGCCCGCAACCGGCTCACCTCCGCCAGCAGGCGACGCCGTTCGGCCAGCAGCCGCCCCCGGCGGGCCCGGGCCGCATCCGCCTCGGCCCGGGCCTGGGCTAGGCGACTCCGGGCCAATGCCAGGTCGGCCCCTACGGCCTTAAGCCGGGCGGTAAGCTGCCCAACCTCGGCCGAAGCCCGGTCTATCTCCCTATCCAGGGCCTTAAGCTCGGCTTCCAGCCGCCGCACCCCTTCGGTGAGGGCCCGCCGGCGGGCCTCCTCTTCGACGGCTTGTCCGCCCCGGGCCGGTAGGACCAGCCCGTTGGGATGCCAGAGGACCCCCCGGACCCAGAGGACTCGGCCGGGCCAGAGGCCCTCCCGCCAAACCTGCCAGGCCACCGCCACAGAATCCACCACCAGCACGTCCCCCAGCAAACCCTCCAGCCAGGGTCGGTCGCTATCGGCTACCTCAATCAGGTCGATAAGCCGACCTAAAATCCCCGGCCAGGCCGGGAGTTCCGGCCGGCTCCCGCGGCTGACCAGGTCGGGCCGGGGGACCACCAGGGGCCCGTCCGGTGTCTGGCCGTCGGCCGGTGGGTTGAAAACCACCCGAGCCTCGGCCGCCGGACCCAACACTAGCCCCAGTCCCGCCGTAAGCTCGGCCGGCCACCGGATCCGACCCAGCAGGCGGCCGTCGGCGGCCGAGGCCCGGTCGCCAAAGGCCCTTAAGGCGGCCCGCTGCCGCCCCAGCTCGGCCTCCAGATGCTGACGGCGCCGCTTAAGTTCCCCGAGGCCGGCCCGGGCCGCCCCAAGTTTCTCGTTAAGCTCGGCCTCGGCCGACCCCAGCTCCTCTACCCGGGCGGCCAACCGGCTCAGCTCGGATCTAGAGGCCGGGCTCGCCGACAGGCTCAGTAGGCCAGCCCGGACCTCGGCCAGGGTCCGGCGGGCCGCCTCGAGCCGGGCCGAAAGGTCGGCCGCGGCCCGGCGGAGGCGGGCCTCCCGGGCGGCCAGCTCCTCGGCCCGGCGCCGGACTGCGGCGGCCGCAGCGGTAAGCTCC
>PSKS01000087.1:0-6732 GCA_040289115.1 Chloroflexota bacterium | reverse complement strand
TCTATAACCCGGGCAGGCTCCCCCCGGACCTGGAGCCGGGCCTTGAGGCCACGGCCTTCTACAGCCTGCCCTCGAACGCCTGCCCCTTCGGAGCGCACGTGGCGGTGGTGGAGGTGGACCCTGAGACCGGACAGGTAAAGCTTCTCCGGTACGTGGCCGTCGACGACTGCGGCCGGGTGATGAACCCGCTGGTGGTGGAGGGTCAGGTCCACGGCGGGGTGGCCCAGGGGATCGGGCAGGCCCTGTGGGAATACGCAGCCTACGATGAGCAGGGCAACCTGCTTACCGGCTCCATGCTGGATTATGCCCTGCCGGTGGCCAGCTACCTGCCGTCCTTCGAGACGGCTAGGACTGAGACCCCCTCCCCGGTCACTCCCCTTGGGGTGAAGGGGGTAGGGGAGGCCGGGACCATCGGCGCAACCCAGGCCGTCGTAAACGCGGTCGTGGATGCCCTGGAGCCCTTCGGGGTGAAGTATCTTAACATGCCCTTGACCCCGGAGCGGGTCTGGCGGGCCATCCGGACGGCCCGGTTGGGCTGAAGCAAGGCCGATTGCAGGAAGATATTGGGCCGGGGGAATCCCCCGGCCCAATTCTTTGACCGAACAGGTAAAATTTAAGGAGCGTCGTTGGTGGTCAGATTGGGCAAGTTCCGGCTGAATCTGCTCCCGCCCGCTGGGGACGAGTTCTACCGTCTGTTTGAGGCCGGAACCGACCTGATGGTTCAGGCCGCCGAGCTCACCTGGAAGCTCTTCGAGATTTGTGACCGGGTTTCCGAAAGGGCAGGGGAGATCCGGACCCTTGAGGAGCAGGCCGACGAAGTAACCCACATGGTCATGCGCCAGCTCCACCGGAGTTTCCTTACCCCCTTCGACCGGGGCGATGTGGCCAACCTGGCCCACACCCTGGACGAGGTGGTGGATTACCTGGAAGATGCGGCCGCCCACGCCGCCCTCTACCAGATCGGCCGGCGGGACCCGGCGGCCGTGCGGCTGGCCAAGTTGGTAAACCTTCAGGCGGCGGAAATCTGGGCCGCCGTGCGGCTCCTCCGGGATCCCCGGGCCGGTCGCCAAATCCTAGAGCGGACGGTAGAGATCAACCGCCTGGAGAATGAGGCCGACACCGTCTTCCGACAGGCCGTAGCAGACCTTATGGCCGGAAGGTACGACCTATTGGAGGTTCTGCGCTGGCGGGATATCTACCAGGGCCTCGAGTCGGCCACCGACCGGGCCGAAGATGTTGCCAACATCCTGGAGGGGATAGTCCTAGAACGGGCCTAAAGTGGACAAGACGCTGGTCGCCGTCGGGCTCGTCGTCATCCTCGGCCTGGCCTTCGAGTTCGTAAACGGGTTTCACGACGCCGCCAACGCCATAGCCACGGTGGTAGCTACCCGGGTGCTCACTCCGGCCCGGGCCGTGCTTATGGCGGGGGTCTTAAACTTCCTGGGGGCGATATCGGGCACGGCCGTGGCCACCACCCTGGGCCGGGACCTGGTGGACCCTGGGGCGGTGGACCACTGGACGGTGGCGGTCGGCCTTTCAGCCGCCATCATCTGGGACCTGGTCACCTGGTACGCCGGTCTACCTACTAGCAGCAGCCACGCCCTCATCTTCGGGGTGGTGGGCTCGGCAGTGGCCGCCGGCCTGGGGGTGGTCAAGACCGGCGGCCTGTTTAAGGTTGGGGCCGGGCTGGTCTACTCGCCGGTTCTGGGATTTCTGGCGGCCGCCGCCGTAATGGCGGCTATTTTTTGGGTCTTTCAACATTCCACCTGGTGGCTGGTCACCCGCCTGTTCGGGCGGCTTCAGCTCCTTTCGGCCGCCTGGATGGCCTTCTCCCACGGCAGTAACGACGGCCAGAAGACGATGGGGGTCATTGCGCTGGCCCTTTTCGGTGGCGGCCTGCTTGGGCCCGAGTTTTATGTTCCCATCTGGGTCATGGTGGCGGCAGCCCTAGCTATCGCCCTAGGTACCACCGCCGGGGGCTGGCGGATCATCAAGACCCTGGGCTACCGCGTCGCCCACCTGCAGCCGGTCCACGGGTTTGCGGCCGAAACGGCCGCCGGCACAGTTATCGAGGTGGCCAGCCGGGTGGGAATGCCCATCAGCACGACCCACGCCATCAGCGCCGCTATAATGGGAGTAGGACTGGTCCGTGGGGCCAGGCAGGTCCGGTGGTTGGTGGCCGGGCGGATTGTCGCCGCCTGGGTGCTCACCATCCCCGGTTGCTTCACCCTAGGTTGGGCCCTGCGCACCCTCCTTAACCTGTTGGGGGCCTAAAGGATGGTGGATAACCGTCCCATCGTTGGCATTACCATGGGCGACCCGGCCGGGGTCGGCCCCGAGGTCGTGGTCAAGGCCCTCGCCCGCCCCGAGCTTTACCGGGAAGTGCGGCCGGTGGTCCTCGGGGATGCGGCCCTCCTGGCCCGGGCGGCCGAGGTCTGTGGCCTTAAAATCGACATAAATTTAATAGAGTCGCCGGGGGCGGGGCGGTTTGCCGCCGGGGTTGTCGACTTGGTTCCGGTGACGGCCCTCGAGCCCGACCGGGTACAGTTTGGTCAGGTTCAGCCGCTGGCCGGGTGGGCCTGCTTTGAGTACATAAAAAAGTCGGTGGAGCTTGCCATGGCCGGTCAGATCGACGCCGTGGCCACTGCCCCCATCAACAAGGCTGCCCTTCAAGCGGCCGGCATCCCTTATCTGGACCACACCCAGGCCTACGCCGCCCTGACCGGCTCGGCCGGGGTGCTCACCATGTTTGTTGCGGGCGAGCGGCTTAAGATCTTCTTTGTCACCAGGCATGTTGCCCTCCGGCAGGCTATCGCCGAGCTTACTGTCGACCGGATCTATGGGGTGCTGGTTGAGGCCGACCGGGCCCTGCGACGATTCGGGTTCCCGGAACCCCTTTTTGGGGTGGCGGCCCTCAATCCCCACGCCGGGGAGGGGGGCCTCTTCGGGGACGAGGAGCTCACCGTGCTGGCCCCGGCCATCGCCCGGGCCCGGGAGGCCGGGGTCCAGGCCGAGGGACCGGTCCCGGCCGACTCGGTCTTTCACCTCTGTCTTCAGGGCCGGTTTGATGCCGTGGTTTCCCTCTACCATGACCAGGGCCACATCGCCGCCAAAACTTACGATTTCGACCGGACTGTTTCCCTCACCACCGGCCTGCCCTTCGTTCGGACCTCCGTCGACCACGGCACCGCCTACGACATCGCCGGCCATGGAGTCGCCCGGGCCGAGAGCATGGCGGAGGCGATCCGGGTGGCCGGGGAGTATGCCCGCCGGCTTCGGGCCGCTCAGCCGGCGGCCCAGGGAGGTTGAGATGGCGGCCGGGGCCGACCTTGGCCTCCTCCGGGAGCAGTATGATAACCTCTCGGCCTGTATCCGGTGTGGCCTTTGCCTTTCGGTTTGCCCCACCTACCAGGTTTCCTTCAAGGAGGAGGAGGGGCCTCGGGGCCGCATCGCCATCCTCAAAGCCCTGGTGGAAGGTCACTTGGGCCTCACCCCCGACCTGGTGGAGCACGAGCTCAACTGCCTGGTTTGCGAGGCTTGCACGGCCATTTGCCCGGCCGGCTACCAGATGGAGCCGGCCCAGATCGCCTTCCGGGCGGCGGTGCCCGACCGGCTGCCTTGGGCAGTGCGGTTCGGGCTGGAATATTTCCTGGGCGACCTGGGCCGCCTGCGCCGGCTGGTCCGGCTGCTGGCTTTGGGCCAGCGGGTAGGGTTGGCCGGGCTGGCCGCCCGCCCGAGCCCTTTCGGCCTTAGGCGGCTCGGCCGGTTTCTGCCTGACCTGCCCGCAGACTTTATCGTGCCCCGGGGCCAGGTCTGGCGGCCCGCCGCCGGTCCGGTCCGTTACCGGGTGGCCCTTTTCACCGGGTGCGTCATGAGCACCGTCTTTGCCGAGGTCACCCGGGCCACCGTCCGGGTGCTTACGGCCAACGGTTGCGAGGTGGTGGCAGTGGCCGGGCAGGGCTGCTGCGGGGCCCTGCACCTGCACAGCGGTCTCTGGGACTCGGCCCGCCGGCTCATCGAAAACAATGTCCGGGCCTTTGACGCCGACGGCTTCGACGCCATCGTCGTAAACTCGGCTGGGTGCGGCACCGCCCTAAAAACCTATGACCATTTCGTGCCGGGGCCCAGCGCGGCGGCCATCGCCCGTAAAACCCGGGACCTTACGGAGTTTCTGGACGAGGTCGGGCTGACCCCGCCCCCGGGGGAGGTGCCGGTGGTGGCCACCTACCAAGATCCTTGCCACCTGGCCCATGCCCAGCGCATTACGGCCGCCCCCCGCCGGCTTCTCCGGGCGATTCCTGGCCTTCGGCTGGTGGAGATGGCCGAATCGGCCCTCTGCTGCGGCAGCGCCGGGGTTTACAACTTGACCCGCCCAGCTTTTGCCGATGCCCTGATGGCCCGCAAGGTTCGCCACATTCTCGCTACTAGGGCCCAGGTGGTCGTTACTGCCAACCCCGGCTGCTACCTACAGCTCCTGGCCGGCCTGCGAGCGGCGGCTGGGAACGGCCAGCCGGCCGTTGAGGTGCGGTTTTTGGTAGAGCTTCTGGACCGGGCTTATCAGGCCGCACCCCGGCCGCTTCTGGTGGAAGTTGGCCGGTGAATCGGGAAGAGCTTATCGCCCGGCTTGCGGCCATCGTCGGTATGGCTGGGGTGCATCACCTGCCGTCGGAGCTGGTGGCCTATTCGATTGATGGCACCTTTCAGCAGGCCCTGCCGGACCTGGTGGTTTCGCCGACCACCACCGAGCAGGTGGCGGCGGTGGTCAGGCTGGCGGCTGAGGCCGGAATTTCCGTGGTGCCCCGGGGGGCCGGCACCAGCCTGGCCGGGGGCACCGTTCCGGTGGGGGGTGGGCTGGTGGTGAACCTGGCCCGGATGAACCGGGTCCTGGAGATTGACCGGGCCAACGGAGTGGCTGTCGTCGAGGCTGGGGTGGTGACGGCGGAGCTACAGCGGGCCGTCGAGCGGGAGGGCCTCTTTTACCCCCCCGACCCGGCCAGCCTCAACCAGTCCACCATCGGGGGGAACGTGGCCACCAACGCCGGGGGGCCCCGCTGTCTTAAATACGGGGTAACCCGAGACTATGTGCTGGGCCTTACGGTGGTGCTGGCCGACGGCCGGGTCCTGCGCCTTGGTGGAAAGCTGATAAAAAACAAGACGGGCTACCAGTTGGTCCAGCTCTTCGTCGGGTCCGAGGGGACCCTGGGCATCATTACTGAGGTAGTTGTTAAGCTGCTGCCCCGACCCCGGCACCAAGCCACTGCCCTGGCCGTGTTCCCCCGCCTGGACGATGCCGCCCGCTCCGTTAACGCTATCTTGGAGGCCGGCATCCTGCCAGTTGCCCTGGAACTGATGGACAATCTGACGGTCAACGTCGTGGAGGATTACCTGCAGGCCGGCCTGCCCCGGGAGGCCGAGGCCCTTCTCATTCTGGAGCAGGATGGCAACTATCCTGAGGCAGTCCGGTCCGACGTGGAGCAGATGGCGGCCATCTGCGGGGAGCTGGGGGCCTCTGCCGTTGAGGTGGCCGCCGACGAAGCCGGGCGGCAGCGGCTCTGGCAGGCGAGGCGGGCGGTTTCGCCGGCCCTGGGACGGCGGGGTCGCAACAAGCTGGGGGAGGATATCGTGGTGCCCCGGGCCGCCATCCCGGAGATGGTCCGCCGCATCCGGCAGATTGGCCGGGAATACGGCTTCGAGATCCCGGTCTTCGGCCACGCCGGCGACGGCAACCTCCACCCCAACATCATCTTCGACCTGCGCCGGCCTGGGGAGCTGGAACGGGTGGAGCGGGCGGCCGCCGCCATCTTCCGGGCCGCCCTGGAGCTGGGGGGCACCCTGACGGGGGAGCATGGTATCGGAACCCTCAAGCGGGAGTTCCTGACCGAGGCCTTGGGGCCGGATGGGGTTGAGGTTATGCGCCGGCTTAAGGCGGCCCTGGACCCCCGCGGGCTCTTTAACCCCCACAAAATGTTCCCGGAGGCCGATGGGGTTGAGGGGTTCCTGCGCCGGCTGCCCCTGCTGGGAACGGCTGGGACCCCCGGTTAATCCGGAACCGGCTGGCCGGCCCCGATCGGTTCGGCTTCAGGCACAGCCCGAAGCCTCAAGACGAAGACGGCCGAGATGCCCCCTAAGACCGCCGTGAGGAAGATGAGCCCATCAACCCCCCGCCAGTCGGCAAAGATCCCCCCAAGGCTGCTGCCGATGAGCTGGCCCACCCCGAGCAGGACCGAGTAGATGCCCATAATGGTGCCCCGCTCGGCCTCGAATCGCCCAGAGATCGCCCCCATGTAGCTCAGGGCGGCCGGGGTGAAGCCACTCATAACCAGGAGGCCAGCCGCCGAAATCAAAAGCAACACCACAATGCGGGTGTGGCTTGCGCCAATGGAGTGATTCAGGAGAAAGAGGCTTACTGCCGTGAGGCCGAGACCAACCAGGCCAATCCGCATGGCCCGAACCGACCCCACCCGGCCGAGGACCTGGCCCCAGGCCACCACCCCGACGACGAAAAGGAGCAAGACGACCCCGGCGGCGGTGCCGAACTCGAAGCCGGTGAAGCCCCCAACCAGGAGCTGGGTGGGGTCCTTGCGGCGGGTCAACTGGAAGGCGGCGTGGCTGAGCCAAACGCCGACCACGGCGTTGACGGCGACCCAGGCGGGGGCCAGACCCAGGATGTGGCGAAGGCTTGTGATGAGCTCCTTAAGCCGCCAGTGGCCAACTCCGGCCGTTATAGGGCGG
>PSKS01000017.1:0-45105 GCA_040289115.1 Chloroflexota bacterium | reverse complement strand
TCCAGCCGGTACTGGTGGAGGAGCCGACCATCGAGGAGACCATCGAAATCCTGCGGGGCATTAAGGAGCGCTATGAACAGCACCACCGGCTGGTCATCTCCGACGAGGCCATCAAGGCGGCGGCCGAGCTTTCGGCCCGCTACATTCCGGACCGCTTCCTGCCGGACAAGGCCATCGACCTCATCGACGAGGCGGCTTCCCGGGTGCGCCTCCAGCATTCGATGGCCCCGCCCAGCCTTAAAGATGCCCTCCAGGGTCTGGAGGCCATCCGGCGGGAGAAGGAGCATGCCATCGCCACCCAGCAGTACGAGCTGGCCGCCGAGCACCGGGAGCGGGAGCTGAAGCTGGTCCAGAAGATCGAGCAGATGGAGATGGGCTGGCAATCCCGGGTCGAAACCGAAAAGCCGGTGGTGACGGCCGAGCATATCGCCGAGGTCGTCTCCATGTGGACGGGTATCCCGGTGACCCGGCTGACCCAGACCGAGACCGAAAAGCTCCTCCAGATGGAGGAGATCTTGCACAAGCGGATCATCGGCCAGGATGAGGCCATTCAGGTGGTGGCCCGAGCCATCCGCCGGGCGAGGGCCGGCCTCAAAGACCCCCGTCGGCCCATCGGGTCCTTCATCTTCCTGGGCCCGACGGGCGTGGGTAAGACGGAGCTTGCCCGGGCCCTGGCCGAGTTCATGTTCGGCTCCGAGGACGCGATGATCCGCCTGGACATGTCGGAGTTCTCGGAGCGGCACACGGTAGCCCGCCTGGTCGGGGCGCCCCCCGGCTACGTGGGCTACGACGAAGGCGGGCAGTTGACCGAGGCCGTCCGGCGCAAGTCGTACTGCCTGATCCTCCTGGATGAGATCGAAAAGGCCCACCCGGAGGTCTTCAACATTCTGCTCCAGATCCTCGACGACGGCCACCTGACCGACGCCAAGGGCCGGCGAGTCGACTTCCGGAACACCATCATCATCATGACGGGCAACATCGCCTCTGACCTGCTGCGCAAGCCGATGACCATCGGCTTCGGTCGGCGGGAGGACGACCCGAGGACGCGGGAGGAAGCCTACCAGCGGATGAAGGACCGGGTGATGCAGGAGGTTAAGAATGTCTTCCGGCCCGAGTTCCTGAACCGCATCGATGCCATCGTGGTCTTCCACCCGCTCTCCCGGGAGCACATCCGGGAGATCGTCGACCTGCAGATCGCCCAGGTGCGGGAGCGGCTCGGCGGGCTGGAGCTCAAGCTTGAGATCACCGACGCGGCCAAGGACCTGCTGGGCGAAAAGGGCTACGACGAGGCCTTCGGCGCCCGGCCCCTCAAGCGGGTCATCCAGAACCTGGTGGAGGACCCCCTTTCCGAGGGTATCCTGGCCGGCCGGTTCAAGCGGGGCGATACCATCGTCATCGACCGGGAGGGCGACGAGATCGTCCTCAAAGTCGGGGAGCCAGTGGCCAGTAGCTAACCTACAACCGACAGTGGCACCGGGGGACGGGAGTCTCTCCCGTCCCCCGGTATTTCAGGGCCTGAATACCAGCACATCCCCGGGCCGGGCCGAAACTACCCTCAGCCCGGCCGAGCCTACCCTTTCCGCACCCGGTGGTCCGGGAAGGCCCGGGTCGAAAACCACCACCCACCCCACACCCGCCGGAACCGTCACGGCCGTCTCCTCCAGCCGCCGGTCGACCCAGACCAGGTTTTGGTAACCGGGACGGTAAAACTGGAGGGCCCGGTAGGACTCGGCGGCCACCACCAGGGTCGACTTCGGCGGAAACCGGTCCAGGAGGTCGAGCCGCTCGGCCAGGCTCACGTCGGCGGCGACCAGTCCCGGGTAAGTAAGAACCCTCGGGTGGAAGAAAAAGACAACCCCGTTGAGGACGACCAGCCCCAGGAGGGCGGCCCCGAAGGCCCACTGGGAGCTGAGGCCCCGCAGACCGTACCCCCCTACCAGGGCCAGGGCCGGCAGGAAGGAAAAGACGTAGCCCGGGTCACCGATGTGGACCAGGGTATAGAAGGCCAGCGGGGGTCCGACCCAGAGCCCCAACCAGAGGCCCACGGCCGGGTCAAGGCGGCGGCCGGCGATGTCCCGGGCCAGCTGAATGAGGCCCAATGCCGTCGGGATGACGGCAAAATACAGGCCGTAAAACACATAGGCGGCCGTATCCCGGAGGTTGACCGCCAGGGCCGCCGGACCCCGGGCACCTGGGGCGTAACGCTGCCAGACGTCCTCATCCAGGTAGCCCCGAAGCGCCTGGAGATACTCAAATAGCCCCCCAGAAAGGGCGGCAGTGGGTGAAAGCCAGCAAAGGACCAGGAACCCCAATAGTAGAACTAGCCCGGCCCGGCCCAGCCACGACAGGCCCCGCAGAGACCACAACCAGAGGGGACCCAGCAGCAAGACTAGGTCGGGCCTGAAGCCCGACCCCACCCCCAAGGCCAAGGTGGCCAGCAAGGGGTACGGCCGGACGGCTGCCAGTCCCACCAGGCCACCAAAGAGGGCGAGCGCCGGGTAGGCGAGGGCCACGAGTCCGTATGCCCAGAAGGTGACCGAGCTGAGGAGTAGGAGGGCGGACGCCAACCCTACGGCCCGGTCCCGAAAAACGACCCGCCCCAGGAGGTAAGCGGCAACCACGGCCCCGCCGCTGAGCAGGGTGCTTACCAGGATGAGACTTCGGTTGGGGTCATTCAGCCAAAGGTTTGCCAGCCGCCCAAGGGCAACATAGTAAAAATACCCCGGCGGGTGGGGCCGGTGCTCCCGGACGTCGAAGTGGAGGACGGCCAGGGCGAAGTTGGCCGCATCCCAGTTGAAAAGATAATCCCGCCAGAGAGGTACCCGGCTGGCCAGGGTCAGTAGGCCGAGCCCGGCAGCCGCCCCCAGGTCGGCCTTAACCCCGGCCAATGGCCGCCGAAGCGGGCCGACCTCAGCCGCCAACCCGCCCACGGCCGCCCCCTAGCCCGCGGCGTAGCCGGCGGCCAGAAGGAGTTCCCGGACCACGGCGGCATCTTCGAAGGGCATCTGCCGGCCGCCGAGGGGTATATACTGCTCGTGACCCCGGCCGGCGATGAGCACCAGGTCCCCGGGCGCCGCCCAGGCTAGGGCCCGCCCGATGGCCTCTCGCCGGTCCAGGATTACCTCGAAGTCCTGCCCCCGCCGGCGGCCCAAGGCTTCGAGGGCCGAGGCCATGACCGCCGCAATTTCTGCCGGGTCCTCATCGTAGGGGTCATCCATGGTCACCACCACAAAGTCGGCGTGCCGGCCGGCAACCTCGGCCAGCCGGGGCCGGTTATTCGGGTCCCGCCCGCCGGCGTGGCCCACCACCACCCCGACCCGGTTTGGACCCTGCTCCCGGAGGGCGGTCAGCACCGTCTCCAGGGCGGCCGGGGTGTGGGCAAAGTCCACCACCACCCGGAAAGGCTGGCCCAGCTCCACTTCGGTAAGGCGGCCGGCGACCGGCCCGACCTCAGGGACAACATCGGGTAGAAACTTCAGGTCAAGTCCCAGCCCGTAGACGGCCCCAATGGCGGCCAGCCAGTTGTACACGTTGAACCGGCCAGGCAGGCGGGTAACCAGTTCGTAATGGCTGCCGTCTGGGAGGTACACCTCAAAGCGGGTTCGGTCGGCCTTAAGCTCCAGAACCCGGCCCCAAACGGCCGCGTTGCACCAGCCCAGGCCGTAGTCAATAACGGGTACCCGGCAGGCCCGGCGAAAGTATTCCGAACTGGGGTCGTCGGTATTGATTACCCCGAACTTCGGTGCCCCCTTCACCCCATGACCCAAAGCGGCGAACAGGCTGGCTTTGGCAGCCCGGTAGGCCTCGAAGCTCCCGTGAAAATCCAGGTGTTCTGGGGTGAGGTTGGTAAAGACCGCGGCGTCGAATTCAACCCCCCTGACGCGGTGCTGGGCCAGGGCGTGGGAGCTTACCTCAACCACAGCGTGGGTGTGTCCGCCTCGGACAGCGGCGGCCAGCCAGGCCTGAAGCTCCGGGGCCTCGGGGGTGGTGTGGCCGAAGGGGTTGGGACCCTCGTCGGCGTCCAGGGAGGCGTAGACGGTGGTGAGGATGGCCGTCCGATGGCCGGCGGCTCGAAGGAGGGAGCCGACCAAGTGGCAGGTGGTGGTCTTCCCGTCCGTTCCTGTTACTCCCACGACCCTAAGTCGCCGTGAAGGGTGGCCGTAAAAGGCCGCCGAAAGGTCGGCCAGGGCAGCCCGCGGGTCCTCGACTTCCACCACGAAGGGGGCGTCGGCCCGAACCCCGGTCCTGACCACTACCCCGACCGCTCCCCGCGCCACGGCATCAGGGATGAACCGGGCCCCGTCGGTCCGGAGGCCCCGTAGGGCGACGAAAAGGTCGCCGGTCTTGACCCGGCGGCTGTCGTAGGCGATGCCCCCGACCACGGGGGGAGGCTGGCCCCGAACGGCTTCAATCTCGATTTCCCGCAGGAGCTCCTGGGTCGGCACCGGCGGCCGCTCTGCCCTCACCGCCCCGTCAGCACCTCCGGGTTAACGCAGTGTTTCGGTTCCCGGCCTAAAAGGACTGCCACCAGGTTTTCGGCGGCCAGCACGGCCATCCGGGTCCGGGTTGCGTGGCTGGCGCTGGCGATGTGTGGGGTGATAACCACGTTATCCAGGGTGAGAAGAGGGTCGTCGGGCGGGATTGGCTCGGGCTCCGTGACGTCAAGACCGGCCCCGGCAATCCAGCCCTCTTTGAGGGCCCGGTAAAGGGCCCGGGGGTCCACGATAGGCCCCCGGGCCGTGTTAATCAAGATGGCCGTGGGCTTCATCAGCTTGAGCTGGGTCTCCCCGATAAGGTGATAGGTCTCCGGGGCGAGGGGAACGTGAATGCTCACAAAGTCACAGCAGGGTAGCAGCTCCTCCAGGCGGCCAACGTACTCCAGGCCGAGTCTCGCCTCGTCTTCCGGCCGCCGCACCGGGTCGTAGTACAAAACCCGCATTCGGAATCCCTGGGCCCGCTCGGCTACGCCCAGCCCGATCCGACCGAGGCCGACGATGCCCAGGGTCGCCCCGTGGACGTCATGGCCCAGAAAGGCCATGGGCCCCCAGGTCTTCCAGCGGCCAGCCCGTACGAACTTGTCCGATTCGACGATGCGGCGAGCCACCGCCAGGAGCAGCCCAAAGGCGAAGTCGGCCGTGGTGTCGGTGAGAACCCCTGGGGTGTTGCAGACGGCCACGCCCCGAGCCGTGGCGGCCCCCACGTCGACGTTATCGTAGCCCACTGCCATGTTGCTGACCACCTTCAGCCTGGGGGCGGCCTCGAGGAGGGCCCGGTCCACCCGGTCGGTGACCATGGTGAAGAGGCCGTCGGCTTCGGCGGCCTTGGCCCGAAGAACCTCGTAGGGAGGCGGCTCTTCCCCCGGCCAGACCTCCACCTCGGCGTGCTGGCGCAGGATTTCCAGGCCTGGCTCGGGGATCGCCCGGGTGACGAAGACTCTCGGCTTCATCGGATTTCCCCTGTAAGTGCTGGCTTAGTCTAGCAGATCGAGAAGCTTGACGGCCAGGTGGAGGGCCAGGCGGCTATCCGGGTTCTCCAGGTTCCAACCAGAGATCTCCTCCACCCGACGCAGGCGGTAAAGGAGGGTGTTCCGGTGGACGTGGAGCTTTTCGGCCGCCTCACTCACGTTGAGGTTAGACTCCAGACACACCCGCAGGGTCGTAACCAGGTCCGACCGGTTCTCCCGGTCGTATTCCACCAGCTTGCCGAGGGTTTCGTCCACGAAGCTGTGGGCCTCGGCCGGGAACTCATCGGCCACGATGGTGAGCAGCCGGAAGAGGCCCAGCCGCTCAAAGAGCACCGGTTGGTTGGTCAATCCCAGCTTTCGGGCTAGACCCAAGGCCCGACAAGCCTCCCGGTAGGAGCGGCCCAGTTCCCGCAACTCGGCATAGGGTCGGCCCACCCCAATGAAAACCTGATCCCCAACCCGCTCTGCCACCGCCTGCCGAACAGTCTCGGCCACGGTGATGAGCTGGCCGTCCAGGGCCGGCACAATGACCGTGAGTTTTCCCTGGTAGGGGGCGGCTAGGAGGAGCCGACCGGCGAACCTGAGCCCCCCGCTGAGCACCCGGCCGAAGTCGGCCCCGTCCGCTTCCAACTCCACCACGGCCACGGCCAGCCGCCCGTCCAGGTCGTAACCGATGCGCCGGGCCTGGGCCCGGATCAGGTCGTAGCTTACCGGCCGGCCGGTGAGCAGTTCCTCAAGGAGGCTAACCCGGACCCGGTCAGTATCCGGCCGCTGCCGCCCGAGGACGGCGGCGACGGCCGTGGCGGCCTGGGCCAGGGCCGTCTCTTCCAGGTCCCGGTCGCTCCCGTCCGCCGGCGCCAGGATCAGGAAACCCTGGGGACCGGCCGGGCCCGGGATGGGCGCCAGGTAGACGGGGTCAGCCAGCTCGGCCAGTTCCGCCCGCTGCACCCCGCCCTCAGGGCGCGCCTGCGGGGGTAGGGTCACCCGCTCCAGGTCGAAGCTGCCCGCCCCCCCCGACACGGCCAACACCCGCCCAAGGGGGTCCGTCAGGATGGCCGCCTTACCGGTAATTTCGGCCAGCTGGCGGACCACCGGGTACGGCCGGGAGTCCTGGAGGGCAACCTCCGCAAACCGGCGGAAAAGATCCCGGGCCCGCTGCTGGATCTGCTCCCGCCGGTTCACGATATAGCGGAGGACCTCCTGTTCCACCTCCCGGAGGAGGGCGGCTTCGGCCGGGTAGTAAAGTAGGGGCAGACCGCTCCTTTCGGCGGCCTGGATCCCGGCCTCATCGGGTAATTCCAAGACCAAGATGCCGGCGACGCCGGTGGCCACCAAAGCCCGCACCACCTCGGCGAAGGTACGGTCGGGGTCGGCTAGCCGCATCACCTCAATGGATAACACGGCCAGGTCGTGGCCCCGGATTCCCTGGAACATGGGGAGGCGGCTCCGGCTGGCCACCACCCAGTTCACCTCCCGGTCCAGCTGGTCGGCCCCGGCCAGAACCCGGACCAGCCTCGGGGGGCCGCCCTCCAGCTTTAGCTCCGAAAGGTACCGGGCTATCTCCCGAACGGTTACCCCAAGGTCCTCGCCCCCTCCCGAAAGCGGTTTACGATGGGCAGCCGGCGGTCCTTGCCGAAGGCCCGGGGGGTGATCTTCACCCCAGGGGGAGCCTGCCGCCGCTTGTACTCGTTATTGTCCACCATCCGGATAACCCGGGCCACCAGGGCCGGGTCGAAGCCCATCCCAACGATCTCCTGGAAGCTGCGGTCTTCTTCAACGTAGGCCTTGAGGATGGGGTCCAGAACCTCGTAGGGCGGCAGGGTGTCCGCATCCCGCTGGCCCGGCCGAAGTTCGGCGCTCGGCTCCTTTTTAAGGACGCTTTCGGGGATAAGGTCGAAACCGGCCAGACTGTTGCGGTAGGCGGCCAGGTCGTAAACCATGGTTTTAAAGACATCTTTTAAGACCGCAAAGCCCCCGGCCATATCCCCGTAAAGGGTGGCATAGCCGGTGGCCAGCTCGCTCTTGTTCCCCGTCGTCAGAACCAGCCACCCGAATTTGTTCGAAAGCCCCATCAGGATGATGCCCCGGATCCGGGCCTGGATGTTCTCCTCAGCCACGTTGGGCTCCGTCCCGGCGAAGGCTTCGGCCAACACCTCGTCGACAAAGGCCCGGAAGGCCGGCTCAATGGGGATGGTTAGGAGCCGGATCCCCAAGTTATCGGCAAGCTTCCGGGCATCAAGAATGCTGGCCTCGGAAGAATATCGGGAGGGCATGCTCACCCCGATGACGTTTTCGGGCCCCAGGGCGTCCACCGCCACCGCGGCCGTAAGGCTGGAGTCGATGCCCCCCGAGAGGCCGATGACCACCTTCTGGAAGCCAGTCTTCCTGACGTAGTCCCGGACCCCCAGTACCAGGGCCCGGTAAACCTCGGCCGGATACTTCAGGAGGTCGGCGACCTCGGCCTCCACCGAGTGGTGCTTGGGGGCCGGGGGTGTTCCGACAATCTCGACCTCCCGCACCCGGTCCCGGGGGGTGGGAAAGAGGAGGCTCTCCTTGCGGCGCCGGGGGTCATGGAGGCGGCGGCGGAAGACCGCCTCCACATCCAGGTCCGCAACCAGCAGCCGCTCCTCAAACTGGGGCGCCCGGGCGACCAGTTCGCCCCCCGGCCCGAAGACGGCGCTGGCCCCGTCAAAGACCAGCTCGTCCTGGCCGCCCACCATGTTCACGTAGCAGATGATAATGGTCTCGTCGGCGGCCCGGGTCGCCAGCATCCGCTCCCGGTGGTGGCCCTTACCCACGTGGTAGGGGGAACCGTTGATGTTTATAATCACCTCGGCGCCCGCCTGGGCCTGGGCCGTCATCGGGCCCACCGGGTACCAGATATCCTCGCAGATGTTTACCCCCACCTGGACCCCGTTTATCCGGTAGACAGGGCACCAGCTTCCCGGCCGGAAGTAGCGGTCCTCATCGAAGACGCCATAGTTGGGAAGGTAAATCTTGTGGTAAACGTCTACAACGTGGCCGTCGTGGATGATGGCGGCGGCGTTGTGAATGTCCGAATCGGAGTCGACGAACCCCACCACCGCGGTGATGCCCCAGCAGTAGGCGGCCACCTCCCGCAAGGCCTCTAGGTTTTCCTGAACGAAGCTGGGCTTAAGGACCAGGTCCTCCGGGGGGTACCCGGTTACGGCCAGCTCCGGGAAGGCCACCAGGTCCACCTCCAGCTCCCGGGCACGGTCGATGTATTCTTTGATTTTGGCAACGTTGCCGGCGAGGTCACCCACGGTGGGATTGATCTGGGCAAGACCAACCCGCAGCCTGCGCACCTTAATACGCCTCCAGGTAACGGGACAGCTCCCAAGGGGTTACTTGGTCCCGGTAGCTGACCCACTCCAGCCGCTTGGCCTCCAGAAAACGCTCAAAAACGGGCGGCCCCAGGGCCTCGATAATTACCGGGTCCTGCTCCAGGGCATCGAGGGCCTCGGCCAGGGACATGGGCAGCAGGCCGATGTTACGCCGCCGGAGCTCGGTGGCATCCATCTGGTAAAGGTTTTCCTCCACCGGCTCGGGCAGGGGGAGCCGGCGGCGGATGCCGTCTAGGCCGGCCCAGAGAAGCACCGCAAAGGCCAGGTAGGGGTTGCAGGCCGGGTCCGGTGAGCGGATCTCCACCCGGGTTCGGCCAACCTGGTCGGGTGCCAGCTTGGGTACTCGGATTAGGGCGGCGCTGTTTATCCGGGCCCAGCTGATGTGGGCGGGGGCCTCAAAACCGGATGCCAGCCGCTTGTACGAATTAACCAGGGGCGAGGTCACGGCCGTGATGGCCCGGGCATGGTAAAGCTGGCCGGCGACAAAGTACCGGCCGACTTCTGAAAGGCCGTACTCATCGTCAGGATCGGCAAAGACGTTGCGGCCGGTCTCCACGTCGAAGAGCCCCTGGTGGATGTGCATTCCCGAGCCGTAGGTACCCTGAATGGGCTTCGGCATGAAGGTGACGTGGAGGTTACGGGCCTGGGCTACGGCCTTAAGGGCGTAGCGGAGGGTTACCGTCTGGTCCGCCGAGGCGATCACCTCGGTCATGGCCAGGTCGAGCTCGTGCTGCCCGGCCGCCAGCTCGTGGTGGCTGGCCTCCACCCGAACGCCCATCAGCTGGAGGGTGCCGACCATTTCCTGCCGGACCTGGATGGCCAGGTCGGTGGTAAAGTCAAAGTAGCTAGCCTGGTCGTGGGGGAGGGGCGCAATCTGCCCCGATTCGTCCCGGCGGAAGAGGAAAAACTCCACCTCGGGGGCAGTTCGGTACTCGAAGCCCAGCTCCCGGGCGGCCTTCACCGCCCGCAGAAGGACATACCGGGGGTCACCTGGGAAGGGCTCCCCCGACGGGGTGAAGACCCAGCAGATGAGTCGGGCCGTGGCCATCTCACCCCGCATCCAGGGAATAACGGCGTAAGTAGATAGGTCCGGCACCAGGTACATGTCGGCCTCGGCCACCCGGGCAAAGCCCTCAATGGCCGAACCGTCGAACCAGTGGCCCCGCTCCACCACCTCCGGCAACTGCTCGGCCGGGATGGTGACGCTCTTAACGAGGCCCACGATGTCCGTAAACTGGAGGCTTAAAAATCGGATATCGTCTGCCCTAAGCCGACGATGAACCTCATCCAGCAGCTCGGAACGGCCCCAGAAACTGTTCATCCTGGGCCACCCTCAATTGGTAACATGCACAAGGACTGCAATCCCGGCTGTAGTATGTTTCGTACGATTTTAACAAGTTCCGGCGCCAGTTGTCCAGTCCCTGTCAGGCCCGTATCCCCGGCAACGCCGTGGCCGTTCTAGCCATGGTGGGTGAGACCGGGTTAAGGCCGGGAACCGTTGTTGGCGACCGCTACTTGGTTCGCCACAAGGCCGGGGAGGGTGGCCTGGCCGAAGTCTACCTGGCGGAAGACCTTGCCTCCGGCCGTCAGGTGGCCCTCAAGCTGGGCCGTCAAGGCGCCCCGTTCCAACGCACCCTTTCGCCGCCAGCTCACCCTAACCTGGCCCAGTTGCTGGACTCGGGCCGGTGGGCTGGTCGGCCTTACGAGGTTTTCGAGTGGGTCGAGGGGACGGACCTGGACACCTACCTTCAGGTCCACGGTCCGTTGGATGTCCCGACCGCCTGCCGGCTGGCCGCGCAGGTGGCGGCGGGTCTGGCGGCCCTCCACGAGGCCGGCCTGGTTCACGGGGACGTAAAACCCCGGAACGTTTTGGTGATTTCCCGGGCCGAGGGCCCCAACGTTAAGCTCATAGACGTGGGGCCGAATTCTGACCCTGGTGGGCCCGTTTTGGCCACGCCCCTTTACGCGGCCCCGGAAGTGCTGGCCGGCAGCCGGCCCACCCCGGCCGCCGACGCCTACGGCCTGGGGATCCTGCTCTTTGAGCTGCTCACCGGCCTCAGGCCCCCGCCCGAACCGGAGCATAGGACCGGCCTGCGTCCGGCCGAGTGGAACCCGGCGGTTCCCCCGGGCTTGGACAGACTGGTCGCCCGCCTCACCGCGTCTGACCCGGCCGACCGGCCGCCCAAACTTCAAGGGGTGGGGGAGCTCCTGGGGGCCTACGGTAGCCCCAACGCCACCCCCACCGTTCCCCTAGGGTCCGCTACGGTCAGGCTGAGACGAGGCCGCCCGGCTCCCGGCAGCCGGCTGAAGACGGCACCATTGGTTGCCCTGCTTGTGGCCCTCGCCCTACTTGTCGCGCCGAGGGCCGCGGAACTGCTGCCCGCCGGCGAGCCGGCCGGTCAGGCGGTCCGAGCGGCCCCGGCGGTTCCCGAGACTGTGCGAGTGCCGGCGGTAGTCAACTTGCCGGTGGGGCAGGCGGTGGAGGTGATGGTCGCGGTCGGCCTGCGGCCGGCTACCCGCCAAGCTTACAGCTCCCAGGGGTTTGGACTGGTGGTCTGGCAGGATCCCCCCGCCGGCACGGAGCTTGCACCGGGCACCAGCATAACCCTTACGGTCAGTATCGGCCCCCCACCGGTCCAGGCAGACGACAACCACCGGCGGGACCGCGGTCCGGGGAAGAAGCGGGGCCGGGACGACTGATGCTTAGGCTTCGGGCAAGGATTCGGCCAGAAACTCGGCGATGTGCAGTACCCGCCAGGCAATCCCCGCTGCCACCGCCCCACCCCGAATTTGGAGAATGCAGCCTGGGTTGTCGGTTATGATGGTGTCGGCTCCGGTGGCGGCGATCTGGTCTAGTTTGCGCTTTAGAATAAGCCGGCTGGCCGCCGGGTAATCCAGGGAGAAGGTGCCCCCGAAGCCGCAGCACATTCCCCGGTCCCGAAGCTCCGCAACCTCGACCCCGACCAGCCGGGTGAGCACCTCCCGGGGCTCCTCCCGGAGGCCCAGGGCGTTATATGTCTGGCACGCGTCGTGGTAGGCGACCCTGGTCACCCGGGGCCGGAAGCTGCCCACCGGCAGTTGGGCGACCTTAAGCAGGAACGAAACGAAATCGATAAACTTGGCCCCGACCCGCCGGGCCCTTTCGGCCCACTCAGGCTCGTCCCGCAGGATGTAGGGGTAATCCTGAACCACGCACCCAAGGCAGCTCGTGGAGGTGGAGACGAAGTAATCGGCGTCCACCCCCTCCAGGGCCGCGATGGTGGCCTTGGCCATCCGCCTGGCGTCGGCCCGGTCGCCTGAGTTCCAGGCTACCAGGCCGCAGCAGGGCGCAGGCTGGCCGAAGACGACTGTGGCCCCGGTGGCCGCCAGCACCCGGGCCGCCGCCAGGCCCATCTCGGGGTAGAGCCGGTCGGTAATGCACCCGGGGAAATAGGCCACCCGCAGGCCCACGGCCCGGCTCCCGGGAAGGAGGGTCGACCCGGGATCAAAGTGGTCGAAGATTTCCCGCAGGAACCGGTCGGCCAGTTTCGGCAGGGGCCGCCACCCGACCAGTCCCGCCCCAAAGGGTACGGCCCGGATGTAGCCGTTGCGGACAAAGGGCTTCTGGAGGATCCGGCCGAGACGCATGGCCGCCTCAAAGCGGCCGGGGTCCGCCAGCTGCCGCAGGACGAAGCCCTTGGGAAACTTCAGGCCCTTTTTCTCTCCCAGCCGGGTCCGCAGTTCCAGGATCTGCCGGGGTATGGGGATTCCCACCGGGCAGACGGTCTCGCAGGCGTTGCAGCTAAGGCAAAGGCTCTGGGGCCCTTCGGCCTCGGCCAGGCCGTGGTGCCAGGCCGTGAGCACGATGCCGATGGGCCCGGTGTAAATATATCCGAAGGCGTGGCCCCCAAGGTTGAGGTTGGCCGGGCAGACGTTGGCGCAGGCGGCACACCGGATACAGCGGAGGGCGTCCCGGAAGTCGGGGTCCTCCCGCATGGCCAGCCGGCCGTTGTCCAGCAGGACGATGTGAACTTCCCCGGGGCCGTGAACGCCGGTGGTGAGCGTAAGCTCGATGTCCCCGGTGCGGCTGGGTCCGGTGATGAACGAAACGTAGCTGCTGAGCTTCTGGCCGGTGGCGTTCCGGGGAAGGACCTTTAGGATTTCCAGGGCGTCGTCCAGGGTTGGCACGATCTTATCGATGCCCACCACCGCAATGTGAACCGGGGGCAGGGTTGCGACCAGCCTGTCGTTACCCTCGTTGGTCACCACCACGATGGTGCCCGACTCGGCGATGGCGATGTTGGCCCCGGTGATGCCCACATCGGCCTCAATAAAGGCTTGCCGGAGGTGCCGCCGGGCCACCTTTACCAGCTCGGCCACCTCGGGGGGCACCGACTCCCCGAGCTTCTCGGCAAAGAGCTCGGCCACCCGCTCCCGAGTCCAGTGAACGGCTGGGGCGATCAGGTGGGAGGGGTGCTCCCCCGCCAGCTGGATGATCCACTCCCCCAGGTCGGTCTCAACCACCCGAATTCCCAGGCCTTCCAGGTAGCGGTTAAGTTCGATCTCCTCGGTGGCCATCGACTTGGACTTGACCACCAGCTTGGCCCCGTGCTCCCGGCAAACTTGGCCGACGATTTCCCGGGCCTCTTCGGCTTCAGCCGCCAGGTAAACCCGGGCGCCAGCAGCCTCGGCTGCCGCCTTAAACTTCTCCACCAGCTTCGGCAGCCTCTCGATCCCCTGCGCCCGGCGCTCACCGAGGGTCCGCTGGGTCTCCTCGAACTCGCCGGGTGCGAAGGCGCCCTCCCGGCGCCGGCGAAAAGAAACGAAGGCCCGGTCCAGGGCCTCCCGCATCTGGTCGTTGGCCAGACCTTCTTTGAGGCGGACTTTAAAGGGCGGGCGGGCCGCGGCCATCGGGGAACCTCCCGCTTTAGTCTATGGGGGCCGGGTCTTGGGTGTCAACTGCTGGCGATTTGACAGCGGGCGAAGCTGTGACTATACTTGGGTGGAATAAAGGCCAGGCGGCATGTGGCGAAGGAGGAGGAAATGTTCCCCGCGGCCTTTGAGTACGTCGCCCCCACGAACCTCGACCAGGCCCTGAGCATCCTAAGCAGCTACGGCCCCGACGCCAAAATCCTGGCAGGCGGCCAAAGCCTCATCCCGGCAATGCGGTTTAGACTTATCAGCCCCAAGGTCCTAGTCGACATCAACCGCGTCGGCGGCCTTAATTTCCTGGAAGAGTCCGATGGTTGGCTCCGCCTCGGGGCCCTTGTGCGGCACCGGGACCTAGAGGTGTCGGAGCTTATCCGGAGCCGATACCCTCTGCTGGCCGATACCGCCGCGGTGGTGGCCGACCCCATCGTCCGGAACCTGGGGACGGTGGCCGGTTCCCTGGCCCACGCTGACCCGGCCGGGGACTGGGGAGCGGCCCTGTTGGCGGCCGGGGCCCAGGTCGTGGTGGCTGGACCCCAAGGCCAGCGGACGGCTCCCCTCGGCGGGTTTTTTACCGGTCCCCTGGTCACCGTCCTCCAACCCGATGAAGTCATCACCGAGGTGAGGGTGCCGGTGCCGGGACCGCGGGAGGCCGGGGCATACTTAAAGATCGAGCGCAAGGTGGGGGACTTTGCGGTGGCGGCGGTGGGGGTGCAGGTTGCCCTGGATGAGGCCGGCGTTTGCCGCAAGGCAGGCATCGGCCTCTGCGCCGTCGGCCCCACTCCCCTGCAGGCAACCGCGGCCGAAGAGTGGCTGGTGGGCAAGGTCCCCGACGATGACGTGATCCGCCGGGCTGGGGAGCTGGCAGCCGCGGCCTCAAGCCCCGCCGACGACACCCGGGGCCCGGCCGAATACAAGCGGGACATGGTCCGGGTGCTCACGGTGAGGGCCCTACGTCGGGCCTTAGCACGAATTGGGGAGGTGTGGCGATGACCACGACCCAAGTTCCACATCCTGCCGGCCGCCTGACAGTTTCCCTTACGGTGAACGGGCGGCCTTACCGAGCCGAGGTGGAAGCCCGAATGCTTCTGGTCTATTTCCTTCGGGATGTCCTCCGGCTTACCGGAACCCATGTCGGCTGCGACACCACCAGCTGCGGTGCCTGCACCGTGCTGGTCAACGGGCGTCCGGTTAAGAGCTGCACTATGTTCGCCGTCCAGGCCGACGGGGCTGATATCCTGACGGTGGAGGGCCTCGCCCGGGATGGACAGCTTCACCCCCTGCAGAAGGCCTTCGCCCAACACCACGGCCTTCAATGCGGCTACTGCACCCCGGGCCTGCTAATGACGGCCTACGCCTTCCTGCAGGAAAACCCGAACCCCACTGAAGAAGAGGTCCGCCGGGCCATCTCGGGCAACCTTTGCCGGTGCACCGGCTACATGAACATCGTCAAGGCCATCCGGGCTGCCGCCGGACAGCCCGTAACAGGCTGAGAAAGGAGGCGAAATGGCTACCCCCGCTCCGACCCAGGAAGTTTTAGGCCAGTCCGTACCCCGCAAGGAGGATACTCGGTTGATTCAGGGCCGGGGCCGGTATCTGGACGACATCGCCCTGCCGGGCATGGTCTACCTGGCCCTGGTCCGCAGTCCTTACGCCCACGCCCGCATCCGCTCCATCCGCACCGAGGCAGCCCGGGCAATCCCTGGGGTCCTGGCAGTCATCACCGGCGACGACCTGGCCAAGCTCGGGCTCGACTGGATGCCGACCCTGGCCGGGGATAAGCAGATGGTGCTGGCCACGGGCAAGGTGCTCTATCAGTATCAGGAGGTTGCGGCCGTCGTGGCCGAGACCCGGGAGGCAGCTCAGGACGGGGCCTACGCCGTTGAGGTGGAGTACGAGCCCTTGCCCCCGGTGGTGGACCCCTTTAAGGCGCTGGAGGCCGACGCTCCCATCCTCCGGGAGGACCGGGAGCGGAAGACCAATCACATCTGGCACTGGGAATCCGGGGACCGGGCCGCCACGGAAGAGGCCCTGCGGAAATCCGATGTGGTGATTCGGGAATCGATCAGGTTCCAGCGGGTTCACCCGGCACCCTTGGAGCCGTGTGGATGTATCGCCGACTACGACCCGGTCTCCGGCCGGCTCACCCTGTACGTGACCTCCCAGGCTCCCCATGCTTACCGGACCCTGCTGGCCCTGGTTGCCAAGCTTCCGGAGCACATGATCCGGGTGATCTCGCCGGATATCGGCGGCGGCTTCGGCAATAAAGTCCCCGTCTACCCCGGCTACGTCTGCGCGGTTGTCGCCTCCATCCTGCTGGGCCGCCCGGTTAAGTGGGTCGAAACCCGAACCGAAAACCTGACCTCGACCTCCTTCGCCCGGGACTACCACATGAGCGTGGAGCTGGGAGCCAGCCGGGACGGCCGGGTTCAGGCCCTACGGGTGAAGACGGTGGCCGACCACGGCGCCTTCGACGCGTCGGCAAACCCCACCAAGTGGCCGGCCGGCCTTTTCAACATCTGCACCGGCTCCTACGACTTTCCCACGGCCTTCGTCGAAGTGGACGCCGTCTACACCAACAAGGCGCCGGGGGGTATATCTTACCGGTGCTCCTTCCGGGTCACCGAGGCCTCCTACCTCATCGAGCGGGCCATGGATATCCTGGCCGCCGAGTTGAAGCTGGACCCGGCGGAGCTCCGGCGCAAAAACTTCATACCCCCGGAGAAGTTCCCTTACACCTCAGCCCTGGGCTGGACCTACGACAGCGGCAATTATGCCGCCGCCCTCGACAAGGCGTTAAAGCTTATCGGCTACGAGGAGCTCCGGCGGGAGCAGGCCGAGCGCCGGCGCCGGGGTGAGCTTATGGGCATCGGGATCTCCTCGTACACCGAGATCGTCGGGGCCGGCCCCAGTCACCTCTTCGATATCGCCGGCATCAAGATGTTCGACAGCTGCGAAATCCGGGTGCACCCCACGGGTAAGGCCATTGCCCGCTTCGGCACCCGCCACCAGGGGCAGGGCCACGAGACCACCTTTGCGCAGATCGTCGCCCACGAGTTGGGCCTTGCCGTTGAGGACGTGATGGTGGAGGAAGGGGATACGGACACCGCCCCTTATGGCCTGGGGACCTACGCCAGCCGCTCCACCCCGACGGCGGGGGCCGCGGCCGCCCTTTGCGCCCGCCGCATCCGGGAGAAGGCCCGGAAGATTGCGGCGCACCTGCTCGAGGCCGCAGAGGAGGACGTAGTCTGGGAGAACCGGCGGTTCCAGGTCCGGGGTGTACCCGAGCGGTCGGTCTCTATGGCCGACGTAGCCTTTGCCGCCTACACGAATCCGCCGCCGGGCCTGGAACCCGGCCTCGAGGCCGTCTATTACTATGACCCGCCCAACCTCACCTTCCCCTTCGGAACCTACGTCTGCGTGGTGGACATCGACAAAGCTACCGGTCAGGTGCACGTGCGCCGCTTCGTCGGCGTCGACGACTGCGGCAACGTCATAAACCCGATGGTGGTCGAGGGCCAGATTCACGGCGGCCTGACGGAGGGCTTTGCCATAGCCTTCATGCAGGAGATCGCCTACGACCGGGACGGAAACTGCCTATCGTCCAACTTCACGGAGTACCTGGTGCCCACGGCGGTGGAAACGCCCCGCTGGGAGCTGGACCGGACGGTCACCCCCTCGCCCCACCATCCCCTGGGGGCTAAGGGGGTTGGGGAGTCGGCCAACGTCGGGTCCCCGGCGGCCTTCGTCAACGCCGTGGTGGACGCCCTGTCGCCCCTCGGGGTGCGCCACATCGACATGCCCATAACCCCGTGGAAGGTGTGGCGGATCCTGCGGGAACACGGGATAACGGAGTAGCCCAATGGGCTGGCGGCTGGCCGGGGGCGTGCGGCTAGACGAGCTGGTCCGGGAGCTGGAAGCCCGGGGCGAGGCCTTCGCGGTAGCCACCGTGGTCCGGCGGCGGCCGCCAGCTTCGGCCCGACCCGGAGACCGGGCAGTCGTCACCGCCCGCGGCTGGGTCTACGGGTGGATTGGGGGTGGGTGCACCCGCGATCTGGTCGTCCGGGCGGCGGCCGAGGTGATCCGCACGGGCCGGCCACAGCTCCTTCGCCTCGGGGGCTCCCCGGGGGAGGAGGGGGTAGTTGCCGCCCCGATGGCCTGCCCCAGCCAGGGGGAGTTGGAGGTCTTCATCGAGCCCTGGCTTCGGGAACCCAAGCTTGTGGTGTTTGGGGAGTCGGTGGTGGCCCGGACCCTGGCGGACCTCGGCCGAACCCTTGGCTACGAGGTGGTCGCCGTCGGAGCGGAGGGGCTGGGAGAGATTCCAGGATTCGGGCCCACCGACGAGCTCTACGTGGTGGTGGCCACCATGGGCCACTACGACGAGGACGCCCTGGATGCGGCCCTGTCCCTTCCGGCCCGGTATATCGGTCTGGTGGCCAGCCGCCGGCGGGCCGAGGCGGTCCTGGCCGAACTTGCCCGAAGGGGCTGGTCGGCCGCCGACTTGGGGCGGATTCAGGCCCCGGCCGGCCTGGACCTGGGGGCGGCCACCCAGGAGGAGATAGCCCTGGCGGTGATGGCCGAGATTACCTGCCTCCGCCGGTCCCGGGCGGAAGTGACCCCGGCCGAACCCTTGCAAAGTGCCTTGGGCCGGGACCCCGTTTGCGGCATGGAGGTGGACATTGGCACGGCCCGCCACCGGGCGGAATGGGGCGGCCGGACCTTCTACTTCTGCTGCCCCCACTGCCGGGAGGCATTCCTGGCCGACCCGACCGCCTACTGGAGCGGGCCTTAAGAGGGCCCCCTCCCTGATCCCCACAGGCCGCCGGACAAGACCCAAACCTGGTCTTACATCAGGTACTCTTAGGTCCGGAAGTTCAGTCAGTGCTTACCCAGCCCCCGAAGGGCCGAGCCGATTAAAAGGATCCCAAGCAGAAGCTTCAAAGCGGAACCCGGGTCACCGCCGCAAGAAAGCCGCCAACTCACGCCCCCAGCACCGAACCGGTCGCCATGGGAACGAGCACCTCCGATAATTCGTCCCGCCATTTGACCGTCCTGGTCCGAAGCCAGCGCCCGATCCCTACCATTACTGTGGGGAGGCTGACCAGAATGGCGGCGGTCCCGGCCTCCTTGATGGCCATACCATTATTAAAAGTCGGAGGGTAAAGGCACTCACCCCAAGGTTAATGGGAACCGCCTGCCGCAGGGGATAGCCCAGAAGCCCAACGATGGCCGGCAACCTAAACTCGGCGCCCCCGAGGCCGATGAGGCCTGCCAGGATACCCGTTGTCAGGCCCACCCCGAGGGAGAAGACGGCCCGTCGACCCCTCAAGCGGACACCTGCTCCCGGCCGAGGAGGAGCCGGGCCCCAACCACGACCCCCAGGGCCATAAGCACTAGCAGGACCGAGAGGGCCAGCGCCCGGCTCAAGCTCGACTCCATCGCCGTGTACACCGCGAGGGTGAGCGTCTGCGTCCGGCCCGGAAAGTTCCCGGCAAACATCAGGGTCGCCCCAAATTCGGCGGCTGCCCGGGTCCCGCACAGGAGCAAGCCCGAGAGGATACCCGGCAGGGCGATGGGAAACGTCACGTGACAGAAAGTCTGCCATGGGGTCGCTCCGTCCACTGCCGCTGCCTCCTCTACTTCCCGAGGTACGGTTCGGAAACCGAGGGCGGCGGCTCGGATGTAGAAGGGCGCCCCCACGAAGAACTGGGCCATGACCACTGCCGCCGTGCTAAAGGAAAGGATCAGCCCCAGCTGTTCCAAGAGCGGCCCGAAAAGCCCCCTCCGGCCGAAGACCATCAAGAGTGCCACCCCGGCAACGACCGGGGGCAGGGCCACGGGCAGCTCCACTAGGGCCTCTACCACCGCCTTGCCCCGGAACTCCCGTCGGGCCAGCAGGTAGGCCAAGGGCGTTCCGGCGGCGAGGGCCGCCACCACTACGATCAGGGTAGTGAAGGCCGTAAGGCCCAGGGCCGCAAGCACTGGGGGTTCGCCCAGGGCCCCCAAGGTCTCGAAGCTAAGCCCAAACCAGAGGATGGCCACGACCGGCAATGCGAAGTAAAGGAGAACCAGCAACCCCAGACCGAGGGGGAGGCCCTCCACGAGCCGCCCTCCCGGCCAGGAAATGGGTTTGGGCGGGGCTTTAACGCCGGCCATTTGCCTCAAGCCCCTCAACCCACCGGCTTGAAGCCCCACTTGGCCAGGATTTGCTGGCCCTCAGCAGAGAGCACGAACTCGACGAACGCCGCAGCCCCGGCGGGGTTCGGCGGGTCTTTAACCACCGCGATGTAGTAGTCGGCCAGCACATTAAACTCGGCCGGGATCTCGGCCACCTTAACCCGACCCCGAACCTCGGGTGTAACGTCGCTCCGGTAAACGAAGGTGGCATCCGCCTCGCCCAGCACCACCTTAGCCAGGGAGGCCCGGACATTCGGCTCTTCGGAGACCACGTTTTTAAGCACCCGGTCGGCAAAGTCGGGGCCGTAAGCGGGGTCCCGACTGGCATTTTGAAGGATCTGGCGAGTGTAGCCTCCGATGGGTACCTCCCGACCGGCGACTACCAGCCGGAGGCCCGGCCGAACCAGGTCCTTAAGGGCCGTAATTCCGGCCGGGTTGGAAGTGGGGACGACGATTACCGGCTCGTTCCGGACGAAAACCTTCGGGTCGCCGGCAATGATGCCGTCCTGCTGGGCGGCCCGCATGTTGCGCTCATCGGCCGAGGCGAAGACGTCGGCCCGGGCGCCTTGGGCAAGCTGGGTGCGCAGGGTGGAGGAGGCCGCGAAGTTAAAGCTAAAACTGAGCGCCGGGTACCTACCCTGGAGGGTCTGAGCCATCTCTTTAAACGCGTCGGTTAACGAAGCAGCGGCAAAAACTACTACCTCGCCCCGGGGCCCGGGCGGTTCGGGGACTGGGGCCGGCACCGGTGCACCCGTCGTCCCCCCACAGCCAAGCAGGAGTACAGTCGCCAGGGCTAACACGCAAGGAAGTCGTCGGTTAAACATTGCCCCCCTCCGGTCAGGCCGCACTCGGGAGCTGGGCGATTACCGTCCCAGTCCGGCTGACGTCATAGCCCGGCAGGGCCCCCAACTCGGCCCGGAACGGGCGGGTCTGAAGCGCATCCAGCAGGCTAGCCACGGCCGGATGGTCCAGCAGGTCCCGCGGAATGACCAGGTCGAACCTGGCCTCGGCCAGGGGAATAAAATCGAGGCCCAGGGCCCGGGCAGCTGCCCGCAGGGTTACCCCCACGTCGGCCCCACCCCCGGCCACCACCCGGGCCACCCCCAGGTGACTGCCCACCACAAAGTCGTAGCCGTTAACCTGACCGGGGTTGACCCCAGCCCGGGCGAGAAGTTCATCCAGAAGGGCCCGACTGCCCGAACCGGGCTCCCGATTGACGAACCGCACGTCGGGTCGGGCTAGGTCGGCCGCACCCTTTATCCCCTTGGGATTGCCCGGGCGAATGGCAAAGCCCAGCTCCCAGACGGCGAAAGCCACCACAAGCCCCCCGATTTTGCCAAGGGTTCGGCGGGCCTGCCAGAGGTTGTAGTTGCGGCCGTCGGGGTCGGGCAGGTGGGACCCGGCCACGTGGGCCTGCCCCCAGGCGAGGCTGGCCAGGGCGGCCCTGCTGGGGGCCCCAAGCCACCGGAGGCCCACATCGGGGTTAACCCGCTCAACGTGGGCGGCCAGGATGCTCAGGGCCGGGTCACAGCCTAGGATAAGGGCTGTTCGCTCCAGTCTGGACCGGGGAACCCCCAGCTCCAGGATTTCCTGGTCCGCCAGAACGCCGTCGGCCGGGACGAAGCCCTCCTGAAGCCCCCGCCCCTCCCCGAGGGGATAGCCGACCCAACGGCCCCGGACGCTGGCCAGAAGGAGCCGGGTCGGACCCGGACCGGCCGAATCCGCCATTTCCACGGCGGAAGCCGGGACTGCATCCGCCAGAACGAAAAGGTCTTCGACCCGGCAACCCAGGGCCCGGGCTAGGCGGAGGGCCACGGCGGTGTTGGGCAGGTAATGTCCAGCCTCGACGGCGCTGAGGGCCTGGCGGGTTATGCCGGCCCGGCGGGCCAGCTCGGCCTGGGAGATTCCCCTGGCCAGCCGGACGGCCCGGACGCAACTGACAAGCTTCGGCTGGTCTTGTGCCATCGGCGGCCTCCCCATTGGTTTGGTCAAGTATACCGGACGGAATGTCAAAATTTCAAGACAATTTGTCCGGTGAGGGTCAGTCAGCCGGCCCTACCGAGTGATACCCCGCAGGCCCAGACCGCCTGGCCGCCTACCAGCTCTCCAGTGGTTACGTTTGGCAATCGCCGCTGACCCCGGCCCGGTATTCAGGGTCGGCAGCGGCGGGCGGCCGTCCAGACGCACCCTAACCCGGCCAGGCTGTACGTGACGCAGAAGACCAGCCACGGCGCCGGCGTGCCCACCCTCACGTCCCCAACGGGCCACTCCGGCCACCAGAGGGAGAGGCCGCTTACCCAAGCAACCTCGGTCAGGGCGGCGGCCGAAACCGGGTGAAGGCCGGCCAGGCTAATCAGTACTGCCAGGGCCCACTGGAGGCGGCCGATCCAATCCGGCACGCCGCCCGTGAACCACACCATTAGGATCGATATGCCGAACACCGCTGGGGCCACCACCAACCCCAAGAAGACCAGGCCTTGGGCGATAATGGTCGCCAGGATGCTGCTCCGCACCAGTGTCGAGGCCAGCAGGCCCACGCCGCACAGGGCAAAGGCCAAGGCGGCCAGAATGGCGGTGGCCACCAGTACCTCTTCGGCCGCCACCGCACCCATCAAGAAGGAGAGGCTGAGTAAGGGCAGGGCGGCCAACAGGAAGAGGCCCACCAGCCCGAAGCCGGCCGCAAACTTCCCCTGGACGATCCGCATGGGTCCCAGGGGTGTCGTGAGGAGCAGGTCGAAGGTCTGGCGCTCCCGCTCCCCGGCAATGGAGCCGGCCAGCAGGCCCGGGACAAAAAGGCAGAGCCAGGCCACCTGAAGGGAAAAAATTGTGGCCAGCATCAACTTGCCCACCGGTAGGAAGGTGAAGCCCCGCTTGCTGATTTCGTGCACGACGGCGTAGGTCAGCCAGGCGCCAAGACCTAGAACTCCCAGGTAAACCACCAGGATGAGGTAGGTCCGCCGGTGCCGAAACCGGCGTCGAACCTCCAGGTCGAAAATCGGGTTAGCCACCGCCGGTTATATTATCCTGAGAGTTGTTGACCAACCTGAAAAAGTCACCCAGGATTCTTCTGATAAGCGGTCGGCCCGGCTCCGGCAAAACTACCCTGGTCGCCGAGGCCGCGGCGGCGGTAGGCGGGCGGGCCGGGGGCTTCTATACCCGGGAGGTCCGGGCGGCCGGGCAGCGGGTCGGCTTCGAGGTGGTAACCCTGGACGGCCGGCAGGGTAGGCTCGCCCACGTGGAGGTGAAGGGCCCGTACCGGGTGGGCAAGTACGGGGTGGACCTGGAAGCCTTCGAAGCCATTGGGGTCGACGCCCTGGAGAGGGCCGTCCGGGAGAAGGAGCTTATCGTCATCGATGAGCTGGGCAAAATGGAGCTCTTCTCCGCCCGGTTTCGCCGGGCCGTGGAGGCGGCCATAAAGTCTGGCAAGCCGGTCCTGGCCACCGTAATGCTGACCCCGCATCCCTGGGTCGACGGGCTGAAGGCCCATCCCGACGCCCGGTTAATCCTGCTCACGCCCGAAAACCGGGCCCAGACCCGGGCTGAAATTGGGGCGTGGCTCAGGGCGTGGGGCTTGCTGGCCGAGCCCGATTCTAGCCCCCGGCCCCCTGGGTGACCTGCAAGAAGACCTCTTCAAGTCCCGACGCCCGCTCGGCGAAGCTTACCACCCGCACCCCTTCCCGAACCAGGGCGGCTAGGGCCTCGGCCTGGGTCTCCGGGTCTGCCGGAAGCTCCGCCAGGAGCTCGGCCTGCGCCCCGTCATCGGCCACCACCCGGGCCGGACCGAAGCGCTGAAGCGCCTGGAGGGCCGGGGCCGCTGGACCTAGCACCCGAACCAGCACAGCCCGTAGGTTGGCGCCGAAGATGAATTCGTCGACGGGCCCTGCCGCCACCAGCCGGCCCCGGTCGATGACCGCGATGTGGGTGCACATATCGGCCAGCTCGGCCAGGATATGAGAGCTTATTAAAATCGTCTTCCCCATGGCCCCGAGCTCCTTCAGGAGCTCCCGCAGCTCCACCCTCGCCCTGGGGTCAAGGCCCGAGGCCGGCTCGTCCAGCAGAAGGACCTTCGGGTCGTTAATGAGGGCCCGGGCCAGGCCCAGCCGCTGCTTCATGCCCCGGGAAAGATAGTCCACATACTCATTGCGCTTATCGGCCAGGTCTACCAGGGCCAGCAGCTCGTCGATTACCGACCGGCGCCGGACTTCGGGCATCCCGTAGCAAGCGGCGAAGAAATCCAGGTACTCCCAAACCTTCAGGTCGTTATAAACCCCAAAGGCGTCCGGCATGTAGCCCATCACCCGCCGGACCGCCTGGGCCTCCCGGACCACGTTAAGCCCCCACACGTAGGCTTCGCCGGAGGTGGGCGGAATGAGGGTTGCCAGAATCTTAAGGGTGGTGGTCTTACCGGCCCCGTTTGGGCCGATAAGGCCGCAAATGGCCCCGACCGGAACCGTAAGGTTCAGGTCATCCACAGCCACAACCCGGCCGTACTGTCTTCGCAAGTTGCGGGTTTCGATAGCCGTTTCCACGCCCTTTCGCCTTCAGTTGTTCACTGCCTTCAACCCGAAGTTTAACCGCTCGATCTGGGCGCCGCCACTTACCCGGACCTGAAGGTAAACCCGGCCGCCCGGCCCCAAATACCGGGCCGGATTCTGGACTTCCGTTCGGCCGCTGCGGGGCTGACCCAAAAAGACCCACTGCCACCGCTCCCAGTCAAAAAGCTGGAAGGTCACCTGCTGGCCGCCAGCCCCGCCCTGGTACTCCAGCCAGAGGCCCTCCACCCGGGTCCCGGCCCCCAAGATCCCGGCGGGGAACTGACAGCGCAGGTAGTAGGTTCCGTCGAACAGGTTCATGCCGACGGCCGACCAGGTCACCGGCGCGGCCCGACCATCCCAGGCCGTGAGCTCCCGGTAGCAAAAACCGGCCGGAAGCTCTAACGTTCCCGGGCCCTCGGCCCGAACGGCCGCTGGCTTTACCCAGGCGGTAAGCCCCTGGGAAACGTAGGCCCCATCCAGCTCAATGGGGAAAGGCCGGTCGGCCGACCAGCCGACGAACCACACCCCACCCCGGGCCAGACGAAAATCAGCGAAGAGGGCGCCTAGTGCCCGGCGCCAATCGAAGCTGCGGTCGGCCGGCGGCTGAAACATGGCCAGCTGATTCAGGGGCTCGGCCGGGGCCGTTCCCAGGTTCACCGTCCGGGATTCGCCCCGACCGATGGCCCCCAGCCGGTAGGCTCGGTCGCCCACGACCAGCAGACTCTCCGAAAAGTCGCTGTTCGTCCGGTTCGTAACCTGGGCGTTTAGACGGTTGCCCGAGACGACCACCGCTGCCTCAAGGCCCACCGACCCCAGCTCCACCTCCCGGAAGCTGAAGGCCTCCAGGTCCCAGGCGTTGATCACTACGTCCCGGAAGCCCCCTGGCTCACCAATATACACGGGACGGGCGGGGCCGTCGGCGCCGCCTCGGCCGGGAGCTAGCATCCGGGGGAGGGGCCGGCCGGGGACGAAGACGTCGTAGTCGCGGCGGGTGGGCGAAAAGACGCTAAAGTAGGCGTCGGCGCTGGCATTCCCGTCCGGGCCGACCATGACCACCGTCAGGCTGTTTACGACTACCTGGCCGCCCTTGAATTCATATGCGATCAGATAAGCCCCGGCGCTGAAAACCACTGTAAGCACCGGGATCGTAAACCAGGCCCACTCCCGGCGGTCCAGCCGCCAGAGAACCGCGTAGGTTAAGGGTCCCACGGCCACAATGTAGGCCAATAGGAAGCCCCCCAGCAGTAGGGGCGAGGGCAGCCTGACCGAGGGGATGTCGACCACCAGGGCCCCAAACCTGGAATCTCCGGCGGCCAACTCGGCCTGGGGCGAGCCGCCCGGCTCCAGCACCGCCGACCAGAGGTTGGTCCAGCCCGGAAGCCAGAACCGAAAGGCCTCAAGGGTTGGGTCCAGGGCGAGAAACACGGCCCGGCCTAGGCCGTACTGGCGCTCGACAATAAAAGGCAGCCCGTTCTGCTCTAGGAGCACCAGGGCCCCCTCCACCGGCTGACCTGCGCCCATGACGGTGGGGCCGCTCAGCCGCAGGGGCGCCCGGGCAAAGGCCTCCAGGGCCGGAAGCTCGCTCAGGACGACGGTTCCGGCCGGGCGGACGGGCGCCAACTCCGGCAGGCCGTCGAGAACCCGGGCCGTGGCCGGGCCACCCCCGAAGAGAACCGTTCCCCCCTCCGCCACCCACCGGCGGACGGCGGCCCGCTGGTCGGTCGAAAGGTCCGAGGTGGACACGGCGGCGAAGGCCAGCAGGTCAAAGTGCCGCAGGGCCGCCGTCTTCGGCGGCAGGTCGGCCGGGGAAAGCCGGACCGAAATCAGGCGGCGGTTACCGCCGGGCCTTAGCAGGCCCAAAAACTCGAAGGAACGGGGGTCGGCCGTGACCACCCCGACCAGGAGCTCCTCGGGCTGGAGCGCCCGCAGCCGAACCGGGGCTTCGGCCAGGGTCCTATCCCCGGCGACCACCTTGGCCGTAATCAGCGGAGACGAACCCGAGATGGGGGCGAACATGAAGATGCGCTTGCGGGAGCCGGCGGGCAGTTCCACCGAGCTGGCCGCAAAGGCGACGGTTGCGCCCACGTTCGCCCACTCCAGGCGGACTTCGGCCCGGACCTCATCCCCCTGGTTGGTCAGGGTGATGACGAAGGGCACCCACTGGCCTGACCGGTAGTAGCCGTCGAACCCGCCGACGGCCTCAACCCGGACGACCGGCTCAGCCCTAACCCCGGTGGGTCCCAGGCCCCAAAGGCCCACCAGCAAGGCGGCAGCCAGGGCCAGCCCGCCGAGACCATATCGCCCGGGGCCTGATGCGCAGGCGGCCGCTCGCCCCAAAACCCCCTCCCCGCCTCGACCTTAACCTTTAGCGTTCAATATACTCTTCCCGAACCGGGGAGAAGACGTCGATAATGAGGCACCGCTCGATGGCGGTGGCCTGGTGGGGGACATCCCCGGGGATGAGCCAGGTATCCCCGGGCCCCAGCTCCATCTTGTCTTCGCCCACCTCCATCAGAAGCCGACCGGAAACCAGGTAGCCGATCTGCTCGTGGGGGTGGGAATGCCAGGGAACGACGGACCCCGGCTCCATCGTCACCTCCGAAAGGAGGGTTCGCTCCCCGTAGTTTAAAGTTCGGCGCACCACCCCCGGCGCCATCTCCACCGGTTTGGCATCGGTCCAACGTTTAAGAGCCATCGCCAGCCTCCTCAATTTTTTCTACTACCTTGGCCGCCGCCTGCCGCCGGTACTCGGCGTAGGCGGCCGCGACCTCCGGGTATTTAAGTCCGAGGATTTCGGCCGCCAGAAAGGCCGCATTCCGGGCCCCGGCACTGCCGATGGCCACCGTGGCCACCGGAATCCCCGCCGGCATCTGCACGATGGCCAGGAGGGCGTCAAGGCCCTTAAGGTCCGTTGAGGGAATGGGAACCCCGATGACGGGCAGGGTGGTCCAGGCGGCCAGAACCCCGGGCAAGTGGGCCGCTCCCCCCGCCCCAGCGATAAGCACCTCGATGCCCCTCTCCCGGGCCGTCTCGGCGAACTCCCGTACCCGTTCGGGAGTTCGGTGGGCGGACATCACCCAGGCCTCGTAGGGAATCTTCAGTTCTTTAAGGGTCTCCAGGGTCGCCTGCATGACAGAGAGGTCCGAGCGACTCCCCATTACGACCCCAACCAGGGCCTTCATTGACTAGAACCTCCTACGGCCAGTTTTCGAAGTCGGGCCTCGACCTCGGACCGGTAGCTTCCAAGGTCGGGCCGGGTCAGGGCTTCCTGCAGGATTTTACCGGCCTCGGCCAACCGGCCGAAACGGAGCAGGACATCCGCAAAGTCAATGTAAACCTCCGGCCCGGCGCTCCTAGCCCTAAGGGCCCGGTGGAAGTGGGCCAGCGCCGGCCCCTCTTCCCCCTCCGCTGCGCACAACACCCCCAGGGCCCGATTCACCTCGGGGTCGTCGGGGGCGAGGGCGAAGGCCTGGTTGAACGCCGCCCTGGCCTCCTTAAGCCGCCCCAGCCGGAGCAAAACCGCCCCCCAGTTGTGGAAGGCCCGGGCATCGTTGGGGGCTAGTTGGGTCACCACTGCCCAGGCCAAGGCCGCTTTCTCCAAAAGCCCCGCCCGGGCGCAGGCATCGGCCAGCTGAACCCAGGCGCCCGGGTCGCCCCGGGACCGCTGGGCCTGGACTTCCAGCTCGGGTATGGGCCCCTCGGCCGGCCGCACCCGGGCCACCGGCAAATTGGCCGGGGGGTCAAGGGCCTTCGGATCCTCAGGCGGCCCAGCCAATTCTTCCGGGTCCGCCTCCCGCAGGGCGATATCCCGCCGAAACTGCATGCCGGCGAACCGGACGCGTTCCACGTTCCGGTAGACCTTGCGCCGGGCCTCGGCGATGGTCGGCCCCCGGGCTACCACCGTCAGGATGCGGCCGCCGTCGGTGACTAGCCGGTAGCCTCCCTCGGCCTCGGCCAGCCGGGTCCCGCCGTGGAAGACCAGGATTCCGTCTTCCAACCCGTCCAGCCCCTCGATGGGGACCCCTCGGGATGGGGCGTCGGGATAGCCGGCCCCGGCGAGGACTACCCCGACGCAAGCCCCGGGTTCCCACTCCAGTTTTAACCGCCCCAGCCGCCCCTCCAGACAGGCCCCAATTACTTCCGCCAGGTCTGACCGGAGCAAGGGCAGTATGACCTGGGCTTCCGGGTCCCCAAACCGAACATTGAACTCTAGCACCTTCGGGCCATCGGCGGTGACCATAAGGCCAGCGTAGAGGACGCCAACAAAGGACCGGCCCTCCCGGGCCATAGCCCTCACCGTCGGCTGCAGGATGGTGCGGGTTGCCAGCTCCACCTCGGCCGGGCCGAAGAAGGAGGGCGGGCAATAGGCCCCCATTCCGCCGGTGTTCGGGCCCCGGTCGCCGTCCAGCAGTCGCTTGTAATCGCAGGCCGGCAGCATTGGGCAGACGGCCTCGCCGTCACAGAAGGCCAGTAGGCTGACCTCCCGGCCTTGCAAAAATTCCTGAATCAAGACCCGCTCTCCGGCCGCCCCGAAAACCCGCTCGACCATTATCCGTTCCAGGGCCTGGATGGCCTCGATCCGGTCAGCGGCCACGATGGTGCCCTTGCCCGCGGCCAGACCGTCGGCCTTTACGACAAAGGGCGGGTCGTGGGCCTCGACGTAGCGGCGGGCAGCCCCAAAGTCGTCGAAATACTCCGCCCGGGGACAAGGGATGCCGTAGGCGGTCATAAGCTGGTGGGCGAAGACCTTGCTGGCCTCCAGATCCGCCGCCCCCCGGGTCGGGCCGAAAGCGGGAACACCCGCCGCCTTAAGCTCATCCACCAGCCCGGCGGCCAGGGGCGCCTCCGGCCCGACCACCACCAGCCGGATGCCTTCAGCCGCTGCAAAGTCGGCCAGACGCCGGACGTCGGTGGGGCTAATCTCGACGTTCCGGGCGATGGGGGCCGTGCCGCCGTTGCCGGGGGCCACGTAGACCTCGGAAATGCTAGGACTTAAAAGCAGCTTCCAGACGATGGCATGCTCCCGCGCGCCGTTGCCGACGACCAGAACCTTCATGGGGGCTACTCCCACTCGATGGTGGCTGGGGGTTTGCTGGTGATGTCGTAAACCACCCGGGTAACCCCGGGGACCTCATTGACGATGCGGTTGCTTATCCGGGCCAGCAGCTCCGGGGGCAGCCGGGCCCAGTCGGCGGTCATGGCATCCTCACTGGTCACCGCCCGGACGGCGACCACGTACCCGTAGGTCCGGTGGTCCCCCATGACCCCGACTGTCCGGATGGGCGTGAGGACCGCAAACCACTGCCAGAGCTCCCGCTCTAACCCAGCCCGCCGCACCTCCTCCCGCACAACCTCATCGGCCGCCCGGACCATGGCCACCCGCTCAGGGGTCACCTCCCCGATGACCCGGACAGCGAGACCCGGACCGGGGAACGGCTGACGGAACACCACCGATTCCGGTAGGCCCAGGGCCAGGCCGACCTCCCGAACCTCATCCTTAAAAAGATACCGGAGGGGCTCCACTAGCCGGAATGGCAGCCGCTCGGGTAGGCCACCCACGTTGTGGTGGGTTTTAATCCGGGCGGCAGCCTTGGCGTCGGCGGCGCTCTCGATGACGTCGGGGTAGAGGGTCCCCTGGACCAGAAACTCAAAAGGCCCGGCTCGGGCCGACTCCCGCTCGAAGACCCGAATAAAGGTCTCCCCGATGCGGCGCCGCTTCTCCTCGGGATCAGTCACCCCGGCCAGGGCGGCGAAAAATTCGGCCGAGGCGTCCACGTGGCGCACATCCAGCTCCAGGTGCCGCCGAAAAACCTCAAGGGTCTCCGCCACCTCTCCGGCCCGCATCAGGCCGGTGTCCACCAGAAGACATGTAAGCTGCGGGCCCACCGCCCGGTAGACCAGCTCGCAGGCCACCGTCGAATCCACCCCGCCCGAAAGGGCCCCCAGGACCCGCCCGGAGCCCACTTCCCTCCGGATGTGGCCGATGGCCTCGGCGATGAAGTTGCCGGGGGTCCAGGTGGGGGCACAGCCGCAGACGCCTAAGGCGAAGTTGCAGATGATCTGGCGGCCGAACTCGGTGTGGACCACCTCCGGATGAAACTGGACTCCGTACCGACCACCAGGTCCGACCATGACGGCCACGGGGGAGTTATCGCTTCGGGCCACGGCCCGGAAACCCGGGGGCAACACGGCCACCCGGTCGCCGTGGCTCATCCAGACCCGGAAGGTGCGGGGCAGCCCCTCGAAAAGGGGAACGGCCGGGTCCTCCACTTCGAGGCGGGCCGGCCCGTACTCCCGCCGCTCACCGGGCTCCACCACCCCCCCAAGGGCATGGGCCAGCAGCTGCATGCCGTAGCAGATGCCCAGCACGGGCACCCCGAGGTCCAGGACGTACCGGGACAGACCGGGAGCCCCGGGCTCGTAGACGCTGGCTGGTCCCCCGGAAAGGATAATTCCCCGGGGCTTTAGGCGGGCGAGTTCGGCTGGGGGGGCGTCATAGGGAAGGACCTCCGAGTACACCCGGCACTCCCGGACCCGGCGGGCGATGAGCCGACTGTACTGGGAGCCGTAATCGAGGACAACAACGGTATCCACGGTCAACCGAATTATCAGTTAAGCCGGCCGGGGCCGTCAACTGGCGGGGCAGCCGCCTTCCGAAGGCGGTCCATAATCGCCCGGCCCAACCCCACCTCCGGCACCGCTTCCGCAAATATTATGTCAAGTCCAACCCGGTCTAAGCGGTGCAGGGCCGCAAAGAGGTTGGCCGCCGCCTCCCGCACGTCCCCAGCCTCCGACAGCCACTCCACCACCGCAAAGCCCGCCGGAGCCTGCGTCGGCCGCCGAAAGAGCAAAAGGCCTGCCCGGCGGCCGCCGGGATCCGGGTAGCTCCGACCGCTGAAGACCACCAGGGGGGTCCGGGGCGAGTAATGGCGGCTTAACTGGCCGGGGCTCCGGGGCCGCTCGGCCGCACCGGCGGCGACCCTTACTGGTCCAATAATCTTTTCAATATCCTCCACTGCCAGCCCCCCGGGCCTGAGGACCGTGGGCGGCTCGGCAGTGAGGTCCAGGACCGTCGACTCCACCCCGACGGGGCAGGGTCCCCCGTCCAGGATGAGGTCGACCTTGCCGTCCAGTTGGGTCAGGACGTGCTCGGCCGTGGTCGGGCTGAGGTAGCCGAAGGGGTTGGCGCTGGGGGCAGCCACCGGCCGGTCGGCCGCCCGAATAAGGTTAAGGGCCACCGGGTGGGCCGGCATGCGCACGGCCACGGTGGGCAGGCCGGCCGTCACGATACCGGGAACCTTTTCGGTCTTGGGCAGGATCAAGGTTAAAGGGCCGGGCCAGAACTTCTCGATGAGACGGCGGGCAGCTTCTGGAACCTGCGTAACCAGCTCCTTTAGCTGGGCCAGGTCGGCGATGTGGACAATAATGGGGTCGAATTCCGGTCGGTTTTTGACCTCGAAGATGCGGGCCACCGCCAGGGGATTAAAGGCATCGGCCCCCAGGCCGTAAACGGTCTCCGTGGGAAAGGCGACCAGCTGGCCTTCGCGCAAGAGCCGGGCGCCCTCGCGTACGGCTTCGGGATTTGGCGGCAAAATCCGGACCATATCTTAGACGCTGAACTGGGCAGCAGAGCGGCGGCGAATATAGCACCCTTTTTAGTTTACCAGAGTAGCCGAAAAGCCCGAGGGCACTGCGTTGCCGTGTTCTCGAAGGCCTGGTCGTTAAACCCTAACGGGGCTCGACCACCACTGTCCCCACGCGGCCTAAAGGTCCGTGGAGCAGGCAGGCGTAAGGGAACGTTCCGGGGTTGGGGAAAGTCAGGTCAAAGTCGGTGGGAGCGCCGGGCCGGAGTAGGCCCGCAACTCCCAAGGCCGCTGGGTAGTAAAGCGGAGGCAATTGGCCTTGTATTCGGTGGCTCCGCCGCCCAGCTCGTAGGAATCTACCCGACGGCGGCGTGGGAAGGCAAGGCTCTCCCTGCCGTCTCCAGGACCGAGGCGATCCGATTAGAACCCACGACCAGCTCGCCAAGTCGGACGCTGGGGTGAAGTCGGCCCGCAGGCGGTGGCCAGAACCGCAAGGGCTAGTAGAATCAACAGCCGGGACCTGCTCAGGGTATCGCTCCTTTTTCGGCCCGTTTACCCTCGACTGCTGGCGGGCTCCGGCTTAGTGGCCCGGCGGGCCGACTGGAACGTAAAGCTACTGACCGGTTTGGAAGTAGGCGATGGCCCGCCGGACGGCCGGGTCCTGCTGGGGATTGGTCCCCGGGGCTGGGGCATCGGCGGGGGATTGGAAGGGTATATCCGGAGCCAGCCCCTTCCCGTCGATCTGGTTGCCGTTGGGGGTGAGCCAACGGGCAATGGTAATATAGACCGCCGACCCGTCGGAAAGCTCCCGGAGGGTATTCACCGAGCCCTTGCCGAAGGTTTCCTCCCCGATCAGAACGGCTCGGCGGTGGTCCTTCAGGGCACCGGCCAGCACCTCCGAACCGCTGGCGCTGCCCCGGTTAACCAGCACCACCAAGGGAATATCGGTGGCCACACCCCCGGGTCGCACCTGCCAAGTACGCCGGTTGCCCCGGCCGTCGACCTCGTAGAGGACGATCCCCTCCCTTAGAAACTGGCCGGTCACGTCCACCGTTGCACCCAGCAGGCCGCCCGGGTTATTTCGGAGGTCGAGAATAAGCCCCTTCGGGTTCTTAGCCAGCAGGTCCCGGAGCTTTCCGACCAGCTCCTCATTGGTGACTTCGCTGAAGACCGAGATCCGAACGTAGCCGTAGCCGTCCACCAGGGCGGTGCTGACCGTCTGAAGGCGCACCTCTGAACGCACCACCTCCACGTCAAAGGGTTGGGGCTGGCCCTCCCGGGCGATGGTAAGGGTGACCTTCGTGCCCCTGGGGCCCTTGATTTTCGCCACCGCCTGGTCGAGGGAGAGCTGGCGGATATCTTCCCCGTTCACCCGCAGGATCCGGTCCCCGGGCTTGAGACCGGCCTTCTCGGCCGGCGATCCCTCGATGGGGGCGACGATCACAATGAAGTTATTCTGGTCCCTCTCAACGAACGCCCCGATCCCCTCGTAGCGGGCCGACATCTCCAGCCGCTCCCGCTGGTACTGCTCCCGGGAAACGTAGGATGAATGGGGGTCGCCCAGGGACTCGACAAGACCCTTGATCGCCCCCTGAATCATCTTCTGGCGGTCGAGCTTGTCCCGGTCGACGTAATCCCGCTCGATAACCCGCCAGGCCTGCCAGAAGACGTTAAAATCGGCGTTTATATCCGCTGGGGGCTGGGCGGGGGCCAGGCCCGGAATCGCCCCGGTCTCCTCGGCCCAGCGGCTGAAACCAAAGCCGGCCCCGAAACTTAGGCTGGCAACTATCAGAACAAAAAGGCCGGCTAGAACAAACCGGCGAACCCCCGACCCCACTTCGAATTACCTCCTTGGCAGACACCCAAACCTGAACTTATTCTACCACGGGCCGCAGCCCAGGCAGAGACGGTAAAAATCGAGGTGCCGCCGGCCGATGGCCTCCCAGTCAAAAAAGCCCGCAACCTGCCGGGCCGCCTCACCCAGCCGTCCGGCCAGTTCGGGGTTGTCCAGCACCTTCCGAAGCGCGGCCGCCAGGGCCTCCACCCTGGGCTCGGCCGCCAGCAGATGTTCCCCATCCACCAGGGGCCGGATGGCCCGGGGATCCCGGGGCCGGGTGGTTACCACCGGTCGACCGTGGACCAGGGCCGCCACCAGGCTGCCTCGCCGAAGGGAGGCGCCGTCCAGGTAAGGAAGCAGAATGACGTCGGCGGCCTGAAGCCAGTGGGAGACCCGGTCGGGAGGTAGGGGACCGGTCCGGGAAACCCAGTTCCCAAGGCCCAGCCGTTTCGCCTCCCCGCTTATAAATTCGGCGTACGTGAGGTTGGTCGGGTCAGCCCGGCCGGCCGAGCCCCCGATGAGGACCAGCCGAACCCGGCACCCGGAGTCGAGGAGTTGGCGGCAGGTGCCCAGGACAAGGTCGACCCCTTTGCTCCAGTTCATCAGGCCGAAGTGGCCGATAAGCTTCTCTTCCGGCCCAACCCCCGCCGCTTGCCGAAGGGCCTCGACCTCTTCTGGCCGGGCCGGCACGGGCGGGATGTTGCTGCCGATGGGAATGAAGGCCAGGGGTGGCCGGGGGCGGTCCGGGGGCACCCTGACCTGCTGGAGGCTCACCAGGTCGGCGCCGTTGGTCACCACCGCCCCGGCCGACGTCCAGTAGAGCATCCCCACGGCCAGCCGGCGAAGCAGTCCCGCCTTGGGAAAGAGATAGGGCGGTCGAAGGTCGTGGAAGGTAACCACGACCCGGAATTCCCCCAGCCGGCCCAGTACCGTTGGCAAAAACATCACCGCCGGGGCCAGACCGAAGGCCGCCGCCTGAAACTGAAGGTGAACTACGTCCGGCCGAAACTCCCGGGCGGCCCGGAGGGCCAACTTCCAGGCCCGGGAAGACCAGGCATCCACCAGGGGGAAAACCCCGACCCCGGCCACCTTGGCGGTAGGCCCTGACCGGGTGAGTACCTTAACTTCGCAGCCGGAGGCTGCCAGCCTGCCCGCCAGCAGGGCCGTGTAGTCACCCACTCCGCCCCCATCGGGGGGGAACTCGCCGGTCAGAAACAGAACCATCACCGGAGACCAGAACGGATAACCCCAGCCAAAACCCGGATTCGCCCCCGCCGGAGCTGCGGCTTGTGACCCAGGGCCAGCTTAATGGCCTCCTCCAGTAGCTCCACCCCTAAGCCGAAGAGCAGAAAACCGCGCAGAAGCACCCCGACGACCGGCCCGTAGTATTTGGCCGCATATTTCCAGCGGCTGGCGTAAAAGTTGACCCGCTGCCGAACGGGGTCCTGCCGGCTGCTCGCCGCCTCCTGATGTACCACCTCGGCCCCAGGCACGTAGTAAACCTGCCAGCCGGCCGACCACAGCCGCCGGCACCAGTCCAGCTCCTCCGAGTACATAAAGAAGCGCTCGTCCATCGGCCCGACCTGCTCTACTGCTTCACGGCGGACAAGCATGCAGGCCCCCGTCACCCAGTCCACCGGCTGGGGTATGTCGGCGGGGAGGTCCTGACAGTAAAACCTCCGGAAGATGCCCAGGCCCGGAAAGTGCCATTGGATGAAGGTGCCCTCGGTCAATAAAACGGCCAGGCCCGGAAAGCGGCGCCGTGAGGGCTGGACGGTGCCGTCAGGGTAAAGGAGCTTGGGGCCCGCCAGTCCGACCCGGGGATGCTCCGCCATAAACCTTACGAGGGTGCCTACGGCCCCAGGCCGGACCTCGGTGTCCGGATTTAAAATCAAGATAAACCGACCCTGGGCCAGCTTGAGGGCCTGGTTAACGGCCCGGACGAACCCCACGTTGACTGCGCTCTCGACGAGACGGACCCCGGAAAACTGCCGGACCACCTCGGGGCTTCCGTCCGTGGAGGCGTTGTCCACGACGATGACCTCGCCCCGGAGGGCCCTGACCTGGGGCAGGAGCGACCCCAGACAGGCCGGGAGGTACGCCCGGCTGTTGTAGCTTACGACCACCACCGAAAGCTCAACCTCGCCCAAGTTGCCCCAGCTCCCGAAGGACGATGACCGCTTGCCAGGCGAGTGCCGCCGCCAGCACCAGCCCAACCCACCCGTCCCGGTAACCCCGGAGCCTGAGAAACCGGCGGTGGAACTCCCGCAGCGGAAACGTGAAAAACCGGTGGGGCCGGGGACGCACCCCCTGCCGGTAAAGCCGGAGGGCCTCCAGCCGGGCGTAGCGTCGCTGCTTGGCAAAAATCTCCCCCACCGTCGAGTAGTTTAGGTGGACGAGCGGGTTTTCAAGCCGGCCCACCGGCCCCTCAATTTGGAGGACCTCGTGGACGGGCCAGGCCGGGTCGTAGCGGCCGCGGTCGGTCTTGAAGAGCCTAAGCTGGTAATCCGGCCACCAGCCACCCCCCCGGACCCAGCGGCCTAAAATCAGGTTCTGGCGGGGAATCCAGTACCCCACGCAGGGCCCAGCCGTTGCCCGCTGAATCTCCTCGGCCAGGGCCGGGGGCACCCGCTCGTCGGCGTCGACGAAGAAAACCCATGGGGTGGTGACAAGCCCAAGCGCCCAATTGCGCTGATCGGCAAAATTTGTAAAAGATCGCGTCACCAATCGAGTCCCGAACTCGGCGGCGACCTCGGGCGTCCGGTCGGTACTCCCCGAGTCCACCACCAGGATGGCGTCCGCCCAGCCCAGGCTTTTAAGGCATCCGGGCAGGTGTTCGGCCTCGTTCAAAGTCAGTACTACCGCCGTAACCTGGCAATCCATCAGCCCAGTCCCCGGAGGAGTTTGGCCCAGACCTCAGGCCCCGGCCCGGTTCCTGGGGTTCGGCGGGCGGCCAGCCGCAACAAAAGCTTTACGGCGGCCCGGAAGGGGGGCGGATAGTACCGGTCGAAGAGCTTAAGCCGGCTCTCCCACAGCCAAAGGAACGCCTCGGTTCGGACCTTCCCCGTGGTGGCCCCCCCGTGGTGGACGACCACCGCCCGCGGTTCGCACAGCACCTCCCAGCCGGCCCGCCGCAGGCGGAAGGCGAGGTCCACCTCCTCGCAGTACATGAAGAAGTCCGCGTCGAAGAACCCCACCCCGGCCAGGGCTTCATAGCGCCCCAGCATACATGCCCCCAAGACGAAGTCGGCCCGAAAGGGCCGGGGCTGCCGGTAGAAGCCAACCGGGTACCGCCCGTTTAACGGCGACTCATAAAGCCGGCCCAGAAGGTCGGGGAAAAGGTCGACGGCGACCTGGACCAGGTCAGGAAACCTGAAGGCCGAGTGCTGGAGCCGGCCATCCGGGTAGACCAGGCGGGGACCTACCAGGGCCGCCTCCGGATGCCGGCCCAGGGTGTCCAGCAGACGGTCGATGGCCCCGGGGTGCACCTCGGTGTCCGGGTTGAGCAGGAGGGCGAAGTCGGCCGGGACCAGCTTGAGGCCATAGTTACCGGCTGCCCCAAAGCCCAGGTTGGCTTCGAGCCGAACCAGCCTCACCTGACCATACTGGGCCGCGGCCTGTTCCCCGCTTCCGTCGGTGGAGGCGTTATCCACCACCAGGATTTCCCCGTCGAAGCCGGCTGGCCAGGCGGCCAGGACCGACCGGATGCAGGCGGAAAGAAGGTTTCCGGCGTTGTAGTTGACGATGATTACGGCCAGTCGAGGATACATTGGGGAGGCTTAATAATTTACCCGGACCACCTGCGGCTTAAACTGGCCCACCGGGAAACCCACCCCACCCTGCTCGATGCCCGCCCAGAGGGTGACCTCCCGGATGCGGAGGTTGATTTGGATGGTGCCCGTGACCACCACCTCTTCCCCCGGCTGAAGCAGGGCAGTCTGACCCTGCCACTCCTCCACGGTGCAGAGCCTGTGGTAGTCGACCTGTTCTGGGGGTTTAAGCCGCTCCGCCGGGTCGAAACCGACCCGGGTGCCGTCCGGGAGAAGGCCCCACCGGGCCGGGTATTCCAAGCCGGCCCCGGTCCACATCACCCCCACCCGCCAGACACCGCTCCGCTCGTAGTAGAGGGGGCTGCCGGGATCGGTCGGGTTCACCCAGCAGTTGAACGTAATGTCCGTCCGGTAAGGGGTGCCGGGCGGCGGCCCCAGAGTCTTGATGGGAACCGTCCCAGTGTTTCTCACCCGGAATGTGACGTTTACCGTTCCGCCGAGGGAGACGGTGGTGGGCTTGACCTGGAAGTCGACCAGTTCCAGCCTGGGTATCCCGCCGTTTTCGATTTTAACCGGCTTGATGGCCTCGGCCACCGCCCCCACCCGGTCCTCGGCCACCACGTGCAGAACGTACGAACCGTCGGGCAGCACCCGGCCGGCGGCGGTCCCGTCCCAGACGTAGGAGTCCCGCTGGCGGGGCCGCTGGTCAGGAGACTGGGGCCCCGAGCTTGGCCGGCTCCAGGAGACCAGCAGGTACGAGGTTCCCCGGGAGTCGGTGGCGAAGATGTCCACCCGGGTCGGCGGACGGGTCAGGCTATAGAAGATGATGGTCTCGTCTCGGTCGGCGTCGCCGTTGGGGGAGAAGGTGTCAGGGGTAACCGTAAGCTCCTCGAAGGCCAGCTCGGTGGAGTCCGCCCCGGCGATCCGAAGCCGGGCCTGCCGCTCGTCGGTGGTCCCGTCGGGCGCCCGGGCCCTCACCACCACGGTGTACTCCCCGTTTGGCAAAACCTTGCGCTGGCGGGTCTCGGGGTCGGGACTGTAGGTTCCGCTAAACTCGGCCTGGTAATTGCCGGGAGCCCGGGGCTGGTCCACCCGAAACGGATATTCCCGGCCGGCCGAGTCCCGAAACAGGATGGTGACCAGAGCCTCCCGGCGCACCTGGTAGCTGATGGTGGCGGTCCCGACGGGTCCGTCGGCCCCGGGGGTGACCGTGTCGGCCGAGACAGTCACCTCCCCCAGCAGTCCGGCCGGACCGCAACCGCCGAGGACGGCCCCCAAAAGGATGGCAGCCGTTCCGAGAATGCCGAGCCGGGCAAGGGTTGAGCCCATTCTTAAGTTAAAGTATTCGCCCTGCCTGCCGGCCCTGTCAAACCCGGCCAGGCCCTGATTGTTGCCAGGGTCGGGGTTTCGGTCCTAGTGGGGCAGGGGCCGGTAGCGTCTTGATGACTTCCTGGCTACCAGCTCCTTCCGTTCGTAAAGCTCCCGGATCGACACGACCGGGGTCTTGCTGCCCTCGTTCAGGTTCGCCTGGGGCGGTTTCTGGATGGACCGGGCGACTTAGGCAGCTCCTCCACGCTCAAGAGGGCTTCGATGAAGATAATGTCGGCCCCGGCTTCGGCGTATTTTATCCCCTGCTCGATGGCATGGTCTAAGTCATAAAAGGCCCGGGCGTTGGTCCGGGCAATGATAACGAAGTCCTTATCCCGACGGGCCTCGCAGGCGGCCTTGATTTTTACGACCATCTACTCGGCCGAGGTCACCTGTTTGCCTTCGAAGTGGCCGCACCGTTTCGGGAAGGTCTAGTCCTCGATGAAGATGCCCGCCGCACCAGGGCCGGCTTGCGGCGTCTGGCGCATTGCCTTCGCCACAAGCGCAAAAAGTAAAAAGACTCCGGAGTCCGGGGTCTTTTTTGTATATTTGCATCTTATCGCGTATAGAATTCAACGGTTGATTTAATATTCAATGGCGTCAATGGTGCCGCCCAACGGCCTGCGCTTCACCTGCGCCGCGAAGCGGAGCGGTGTGGTGTCAGGTGCAAGCGCGTGTTGGGCGGCGTCGAATGAACACCCACAGCAATCAGATTCACCAACCTCATGACTAGTCTACCGACAAAGGCGGCCCGAGTAACTCCATGCCATGGGCGCGCCACAGCGCCGGATCTTGCGGCGGCATCGCGTTCTCCCTCGTCACTTCGCGAAAGAAGGCTTCCATTTTGCCGGCAGGCATGAACGCGACCAGAATCCTGCCGCGTACGTCGCCGACGTAGGCCCAAACGTGGGGTACCTTGCGCGGCGCCAGGAGCGAATCGCCTGGTTTCAGCCTGAACTGGTGCTCTCCGACTTCGAAGACGAACTCACCTTCAAGCACGTAGAACCACTCGTCCTGGTCGTAGTGCAAGTGCCGCGCCGGGCCGCCCTTGGCGTGGAAAGTGTTCTCCAGAATGAAGGGGCCAGTGCTATCGCACACCTTGAAGGCAATGGAGCTAATGCCGAGACCGCGGTATTCGCCGAAGCGGTCTTCGCCTGCGGCGACCAGAAGCGCAGACGGATAGTTGGTTTGAGTTTCTAGTGAGTTATCCATCAAGAACCCTCCTTTTCGATTGATAGCTGTTTGGTAGTAGCCGCCTAACTAGTAATTAAACCGCACCCGCGGTATAACACTCTTTGAAGAGGAGTTATACCAAAGTGGCCGATGCCGATAGACCAAAAGTTTTTATTCACCCAAAACATCCCCTTTCCTGGGCTCGGTGTGGGAGGCCATCAGGGTTCGTCATCTAGCCCGTAGCACACCGAGCAGTCCTATTTGTACTAGTATATCAGGTTCTAGAGGTCTTGTCAAGAGAGTGTAGTCGGTCAAGACATTTGAGACTCCCTGGGGACCACCTCCCTTCAGTCTATCGAGGTATTCCAAAGGCGCAAGCCCACCCAGGGCCATGTGGGGCCTTCGGCCGTTGTAATGATCGAGGTAGGTGTTCAGCTCCGCCTGCAGCTCAGGAATCCGTGTGGGTAAGGGCTGGGTGTAAAACTCATCCCGGAAGGTCCGCTGTATCCGCTCTACATGCCCGTTCAGCTTGGGACTCCGAGGAGGAAGCACAAACAACTGGATGCCCAGCCCCTGACAGGCCGCCTCAAACTCCGCCATAAACTCGCTCCCCCCATCCACCTGAACCGCACGCACCGGAAAGGGCGCCCGCGTGCTTCCCGAAGGGAACACCCTTAAGACCAGCTCCCTCAAAAACCCCGCCGCCAAACTCGCCTTGGCCCGGCGGTGCACCTGGGCCAGAGAAAAGCGGGAGAAAAGGTCTACTGCTGAAAAGTGCTTGACCACCTCTCGGTGTTTCGCTTCGCGAAAGCAACCCCGGGCTCCAGGGTCACGGTGAGCGTATCCACCTGCACCAGGTCCCCGGGCCCTTGCACCTCGTAGGCCTTGGGCTTGCGCTTGGCAAGTGCTTCCCGAAGGGAACACCATTATTGAGGTGGAAAGAGGCCTTGGAGGTGTTTCCCTTCGCGAAAGCACGCGGATGGCGCTGGATGAATGGCGTCGGTCACGCGTCAGCGTACCTTGAAGGCTTTTTCCCTTTCAGCAAGCCCTTGTCGGAACTTGAGGGGGGAGGTCAGATCCCCCCATTGAAATGGGGGGCATTATGGCCCCCCACGCTCCCCGGTTTTGTAAAAAGAGGGGGATGGAGATCTGGCTGGTCCGCCACGGTGAGACGCTTTGGAACCGGGAGAGCAGGCTTTTGGGCTGGACCGACCTCCCCCTCACCCCCCTGGGGGAAAGGCAGGCCCGGGCCCTGAAGGGGCGGCTTCCTCCCCTGCCCGCCTACAGCTCCGACCTCACCCGGGCCCTTCAGACGGCGGAGCTGGCGGGGTTCTCCCCCCTGGCCGTCTTTGAGCTGCGGGAGATCCACTTCGGAAGCCTGGAGGGGGCGGCCTGGGAGAGCCTCGAGGCGGCTTACAAGGAGGCCCTTTTCCACTTCCAGGGCTTCCACCCGCCCGGGGGAGAAAGCCTGGATGAGTTTCAGGAGAGGGTCTTCCGCTTTCTGAAGGGACTGAACACCCCCGCGGTCCTCTTCACCCACGGGGGGGTGGTGCGGGCGGTGCTCAGGGCCCTGGGGGAGGATGGCCTGGTCCCCCCCGCGGGCGCCGTCCTCGTGGACTGGCCCCACAAGGTCTTGGACAGGCTTCCTTCCCCGACGGAATGAGCCTCCTCCTCGCCCTTCTTCTGGACGCCCTCCTGGGGGAGCCCCCCTCCGGGCTTCACCCCGTGGTCTGGATGGGGCGGTACCTGGACTGGGCCTGGAGGCGGGTGCGGGGGTTCTGGTCCGGGGCCTTTTACTGGACCTTAGGGGCGGTCTTGTTCACCCTTCCCGCCCTCCTTCTGGACCTCCTCCTAAGGCCCTGGGCCTGGGGGTGGGTGGCCTTGGGGTTGCTTCTCAAACCCCTGTTCAGCCTGAGGATGCTCCTGGAGGAGGTGGCCGGGGTGGAAAAAGCCCTGGCAGAGGGCCTCGAGGCGGGCCGGGCCCGGCTTTCCCGCCTGGTGAGCCGGGACACCCAAGGCCTCGAGGAGGCCGAGGTGCGGGAGGCTGTCCTGGAAAGCCTCGCGGAGAACCTTTCCGACAGTTTCCTCGCCCCCCTCTTTTACCACGCCCTCTTCGGTCTGGGAGGGGCGGCGTTTTACCGGTACGCCAACACCGCCGACGCCATGTGGGGCTACCGGGAACACGGGGCCCGGGGGGCCTTCGCCGCCCGGATGGACGACCTCCTTAACCTCCTTCCCGCCCGGCTGACCGGGCTTTTCCTTTGGGCCCTCTGCCCTTCGGGCCCCTGGAGAACCCCCCTGGCGCGGCTTTTCCAGGAGGCCCGCAAGACCCCTTCCCCAAACGCCGGCTTCCCCATGGCCGCCCTGGCCCTGGGCCTGGGGGTGCGGCTTCGCAAGCGGGGGGTCTACGCCCTGAACCCCGGGGCCCCCTCCCCCGGGCCCGAGCACCTTTGGCGGGCGGTCCACTGGGTGGGGGTCCTGGGGTACGGAGTCGGGCTGCTTCTCGCCCTCAAGGAGGGGTAGGATGGGGGGATGCTGGACGATCCGCTGCAGCCCGTCCACGGAGGGGCGGACGGGGGTCCGGAACCCCTTTACGACTTCTCCACCAACGCGAACGCCCTGGGGCCCAACCCGGTGATCCTCGAGCGCCTGCGCCGGGCGGACCCCAGCCGCTACCCCGACCCCCTGTACCGGGGCCTTCGCAAGGCCCTGGCCAAGGCCCACGGCGTGGCCTGGGAACAGGTGGCGGTGGGCACGGGGACGAGCGAGCTCATCCACCGCCTGGCCCGCTGGGCGCCCTTGCGGGGGGAGGTCCTCCTCCTCGCCCCCACCTTCGGCGAGTACGCCCGGGCAGCCAGAGCCTCGGGCCTTCCCCTATGGGAGGCCAAAACCCCAGAGGAATTCCTAAACCGCCTTCCCGAGAGCCGCCTGGCCTTTCTGGCCGTGCCCAACAACCCCACTGGGGAGGTCTACCCCTTTTTGCAGGAGGCGGCGCAAAGGGCGGGGGGGGCCCTGGTCCTGGACCTGGCCTACCACGACCTCCTCGAGGCCCCCCTTCCCCTACCCGAGGGGGTCTTCCGCCTGTACAGCCCCAACAAGGCCCACGGCCTCACCGGGGTCCGGGCCGGGTATCTGGTGGGGCCTTGGGACCTCACCCCGTTCCAGAACCTCGCCCCCTCCTGGCCCGTCTCCGTCTACGGGGAGGCCCTCCTTTGGGGCCAGCTGGAGCCCGAGGCCCGGGCCTGGCTCGAGGCGACCAAAAAGGAGCTTTTCCGCCTGAGGCGCCTCCTGGCCGCGGGGCTTCGGGGGCTTGGCCTCCGGGTCTTGGAAAGCCCCGCCAACTTCCTCCTGGTCTGGGTGGGCGGGGCGGAGGAGGTGGCCCGGGCCCTAAGGGAGCGGGGGATCCGGGTGAGGGCGTGCACCAGTTTCGGGCTTCCCGAGTGGCTCAGGCTTTCCGCCCAGAGGGAGGAGGCCCAAGGGGCCCTTCTAGAGGCGCTCGAGGAGGTTCTGAAGGAGGGCGCGTGGGCCGGGCTTTGATCGTCTGGGGAACGGGAAGCGGGGTGGGGAAAAGCCTCATGGTGGCGGGGCTTTTGCGCCACCTCTCCAGGCTGGGCCTGAGGGTTGCCCCCTTCAAGGCCCAGAACATGGCCAACCACGCCCGGGTGGTGGCGGGCGGGGAGATCGCGAGCGCCCAGTGGCTCCAGGCCCTGGCGGCGGGGGCCAGGCCGGAGGTGCGGATGAACCCCGTCCTCGTCAAGCCCTTCGGGGAGAGGGGAAGCCAGGTGGTGGTCCTGGGGCGGGTCGACCCCTTCCTCTCCCGCCTTCCCTGGAAGGCGCGCAGGCCCCACCTGGAGGCCCCGGTGCGGGAGGCTCTGGAGGGGCTTTTAAAGGAGTACGACCTCCTCGTCCTGGAAGGGGCGGGAAGCCCGGTGGAGCGGAACCTCTGGCCCGACCTGCCCAACCTCCAGGTGGCCAGGTGGGCCGAGGCCAAGGCCCTCCTCGTGGCGGACGTGGACCAGGGCGGGGCCCTGGGGGCCCTCTACGGGACCTGGGCCCTTCTGGAGGAGGAAAGGAACCGGCTCCTCGGCTTCGTCTTCAACAAGTTCCGCGGGGACCTCGAGCTTTTAAAGCCCGCCTACGGCCTCCTCGAGGGCTGGACGGGGGTGCCGGTCCTGGGCACCCTGCCCCTCCTCCCTCTGAGTCTCCCCGAGGAGGACGGATTCCGCTACCGCCCCAAGGAAGGAACAGGCCCCAAGGTGGCCCTCCTCCGCTACCCACATGCCGCCAACCTGGACGAGTTCTGGCCCCTGGCCGAGCTGGGCCGGCTGGTCTACGCCAAAAGCCCGGAGGAGGCGGAAGGGGCCGAGCTTCTCATCCTTCCGGGAAGCCGGCTTCCGGCCCAGGACCTCCTCTGGCTAAAGCCCTTCCTCCCCCTCCTCCAGGCCCACCTCCAAAAGGGTAAGCCCCTTCTCGCCGTCTGCGGGGGAGCGGAGATGCTGGCGGAGGCCATCCTGGACGAGGAGGGGGTGGAGGAAAAGGGGCTTCACCCGGGGCTCGGCCTTCTCCCCTACCGGGTGCGGATGGAGGCCCGGAAGACGGTTCTGGAAAGAAGGGTGCGCCTGGAGGGGCTCAGGGGCTTCTGGGGGAGGCTGAACGGGCTCGAGGTCCAAGGCTACGAGATCCACCACGGCCAGGGCCTCCCCCTCTTCCACCAAGAAGGGAGTGTTCTGGCCACCTGGATGCACGGGCTTTTGGAGAACCCCGGGGTGCAGAAGGCCCTTTTCGGGCGGGAGGCCGAGGGCCTGGAAAGGGCCCTGGACACCCTGGCCGACGCCCTGGAAACCCATCTGGACCTAGGGGGTTTGCACCGGGGCCTGGGGCTTGAAAACCCCCCCCATCCCTCCCCCCAGAAAGCGCCCAGACCC
>PSKS01000086.1:0-6959 GCA_040289115.1 Chloroflexota bacterium | reverse complement strand
CGGGGGGTGGCCACGGGGGTGGGGGCCCTGGCCGCCGTCGCCCCTACCCTCGCCCTGGCCGGCATCCTCACCTGGTTGGTAGTTGTTGGCCTGACCCGGTATGCGTCGGCGGGGTCCCTGGCCGGTTTGGGGGTCGCCGCGGGCCTCTTCATCGTAAACACCCTAGGCGGCGGCTACCGGCCCGAATACCTGGTGATGGTGCTGGGCGGGGCAGCGGTCATCGTCTGGCGCCACCGGGCGAATATTAGCCGGCTCCTCCGGGGTGAGGAACGCCCCATCGGCCGGACCTGACCCCGCCCGAGCCAAATCCAAAAAGCCTGCACGGGCCGTCTCCGCTATCATTCAATGTGAGGAGGCCTGCCGCGAAAGTGATGCGCTTTAAGGCTCGGGGCCAGCTCACGCTGCCCAGGGCCGTCCGGGAAAGCCCGGGTCTTAAGCCAGGAGACCTGCTTCGGCTCCGGGTTGAGGCCGGCCGGCTTAGGATCGAGCCTTTGCTTACCGGTGGCCCCGGGCCGGTCTGGGTTGAAGCCCGCCGGTTAGTTTCCATGGCCGACACCGTAGCTCTGGGTGGTGATGCGGTCAAAGATGCCGAAGGCGGCGACCTGAACTGATGTCCACGCCCGTTTATCAGCAGTACCGTCGGCTTAAACAGCAGTACCCGGACTGCATACTCTTCTTCCAGCTGGGGGACTTCTACGAAACCTTCGAAGAGGACGCCCACATCGTCAGCCAAGTCTGCGATGTGGTCCTCACCTCTCGGGAGTTCGGGAAGGGCCACCGCCTGCCCCTGGCCGGGGTGCCCGTTCGGTCGGCGGAGCCGTATATAAGCAAGCTGGTGGAGGCCGGCTACAAGGTTGCCATCTGCCAGCAGACCTCCCCCACCGGCAGGCCCGGCCGCCAGCTCTTCGACCGGGAGGTCGTCCGGGTCGTCACGGCCGGAACCCTCCTGGAGGCCGGGCTTTTAGAGGCCAAGGCCAATAACTACATCGCCGCGGTGGTCCTCGACCACGGGGCCCGGGATGGGCCGGCGGCCGGCCTGGCCTACGCCGACATAAGCACGGGCGAGTTCGCCGCAACCCAGGACCGGCTGCCGACCATAACGGCCGAGCTGGCCCGGGTCGCCCCGGCCGAGGTCCTGGCCCCCGAAGGCCTGGAAGTGCCCGAGCCGGCGGCCTTCCGGGTCACCCGCCTTGAGGAGTGGTCCTTCGCCTTCGATACGGCCGAAGAGACGCTTAAAAGCTACTACGAGGTCGGCTCCCTGGCCGGGTTTGACCTCGCCGACAAACCCCTGGCCGTGCGAGCGGCCGGAGGCCTCCTTAAGTATTTAAAAGAGACCCAGCGGGGAGCCCTAGGCCGGCTCCGTCCATTGAAGACCTACAACCCCCACGACTACATGGTTTTAGACCCCCAGACCCGTCGTAATCTGGAGATTTTCCGGGGTGCCCGGTCGGGCTCGAGCCGGGAGTCCCTCCTTTCGGTCCTGGACCTGACCCGTACCGCCATGGGCGGGCGGCTGTTGCGGGCCTGGCTGGGCCAGCCCAGAACGGACCTGCCCACCCTCCAGGCCCGACTGGACGGGGTTGAGGCCTTTTTCGGCCGGACCGGCCTGCGCCGAGAGGTAACTCAGCTCCTGGGAAAGGTCGGCGACCTGGAACGCAACGTTTACCGAGTCGGCGCTGGCCTGGCGGGCCCCCGGGAGCTGGCCGGCCTACGCTCCAGCCTGGAGGTAGTTCCCCGGATCAAAGCCGCCCTGAAGGCGGCCGGCCCGAACGAAACCCTCGAGCGGCTGGCCGCCGGCCTCGATGAGGTCCCGGAGCTTATCGACCTGCTGCGCCGGGCGCTGGTGGATGATCCACCGGCCCAGGTGGCCGACGGCGGCTTTGTCCGGCCGGGGTTCTCGGCCGAGCTGGACGAGCTCCACCGGGCCGCCCGGCAGGGCCGGCAGTTCCTGGCCGGCCTGGAACGGGCCGAGCGGGAGCGTACGGGGATCAAAAGCCTGCGGGTCGGCTACAACAAGGTGTTCGGTTACTACCTGGAGGTCACCCACGCGGCCCTGAATCAGCCCTTTGGGGCGGGCGGGCCGGGGGCATCGGTGCCGTCCGGCCAGGCGACCCTTTTCGACGTGCTGGAGCCCGGCTGCGGCTGCCGCACCGTCCGGGAGCACCTGGAGCGCTGCCTGGGCTATATCCGTAAGCAAACGTTGGTAGGGGCCGAGCGGTACATTTCGCCCGAGCTTAAAGAATACGAGTCGCTGATTTTGAACGCCCAGGAGCGCAGCCTAGAGATCGAACGCCAGGTGTTTAGCGAGCTGTGCCAGGCGGTCACCGCCGCCGCCCCGCGCATTCTCAAGACGGCCCAAGCCTTGGCCGAACTGGACGTTTACGCCGCCCTGGCCGAGGTGGCCGTCCGGCGCAACTACGTCCGGCCGGAGCTGGACGAGGGCGACCGGATCGAGGTCATTGGCGGCCGTCACCCGGTGGTCGAGGCCCTAATGCCCGACCGGCCCTTTGTCCCCAACGACACCTACCTGGACAGCCGGACCGACCAGATTCTGCTCATAACCGGCCCGAACATGGCCGGCAAATCCACCTACCTAAGGCAGGTGGCCCTCATCGTACTGCTGGCCCAGGTGGGCAGTTTTGTCCCGGCCGAGCGGGCCCGGATCGGCCTGGTGGACCGGATCTTCAGCCGGATCGGGGCCCAGGATGAGATCGCCACCGGCCAGAGCACCTTCATGGTGGAGATGACGGAGACGGCCCTGATCTTGCGCCACGCAACCCCCAAGTCGCTGGTGATCCTGGACGAGGTTGGCCGGGGAACCAGCACCTACGATGGCCTGGCCATCGCCCGGGCCGTCGTCGAGAAGCTGCACGAGGACCCGTCCCTTGGGCCGAAGACCCTCTTTGCCACCCACTACCACGAGCTTACCGCCCTGGCCGGTGAGCTTGAGCGGGTGAAGAACTACCGGATGGAAGTCCTGGAGGAAGGGGACCGGGTGGTGTTCCTCTATCGGGTTGTCCCCGGGGGTGCCGACAAAAGCTACGGCCTACACGTGGCCCGGCTGGCGGGCATCCCCCCGGAGGTGGTGGAGCGGGCCCGGACCCTCCTTTACGAGCTTGAGCGGGCCGGATACCTTCCCGGCACCGGCGGGGCGAACGCGGCCCCGCCGCCCGAGCCGTCTCAGCCGGACCCGGAGCTTATGGGGCTGCTGGAGGAGCTTTTAAAGCTTGACATCATGACCATAACCCCGATCGAGGCCCTCAACCGCCTGTACGCTTTCCAGCAGCGCCTGCAGGGCATCCTCAGCCGCCTCAAATCCGCCGCAACCCGTCTGCCTGCCTGATCAATCAAACCCCCAAATAGGTGCGTACTTCGGGGCTCCGACGGAGTTCGTCGGCGGAGGCGGAGTAGCGGATCTGGCCCTTCTCGAGGACGTAGCCGCGGTCGGCCAACTTTAAGGCGAAGAGGGCATTCTGCTCCGCCAACAGCATGCTCAGCCCGGCTTCCTTGAGCAGTCGAAGCCAGTGAGCAAGTTGTCCGACCACCGCCGGAGCTAAGCCCTCCGTGGGCTCGTCAAGAAGCAGGAGCTTGGGGTTCGCAAGAAGGGCCCGGCCGATCTTTAGCATTTGCTGCTCCCCCCCGCTAAGTAGACCCGCCCGTCTCGGTGCCAGCTCGGCCAGCCTAGGGAATACGGAATAAACCCGCTCCAGCGTCCAACCGTTCCCACCCCGGGGAGGCTGCTGCCAAAGCTGAAGATTCTGCAACACCGTAAGGTAGCTGAATAGGCGTCGTCCGCTGGGCACATAACTAATCCCAAGTCGGGCGATGAGATGGGAAGGCTTGTGGGTAATATCATGGCCTTCGAAAATAATGCGGCCGGACCGGGCAGGTGTCAGGCCCATGATGGTCCGCAAGGTCGTCGTCTTACCGGCCCCATTTCGACCCAGGAGGGCGACCACTTCCCCCTTGGTCACCGTGAGGCTTATGCCTTGCAAAATGTGACTCTGACCGTAATAGGCGTGGACCTCGTGTAACTCCAGCGTCATTCGAGCTGTTCGCCAAGGTAAACTTGAACCACGGTCTCGTTCCGCCGGATCTCATCCGGCAGCCCCTGAGCAATTATCCGGCCCTGATGCATTACGGTGATCCGGTCCGCAACCTTGAAAACAACCTGCATATCATGCTCGCACAGGATAACGGTGAGCCCGCGCCGTCGGGCCATGCCGTAGATAAGCCCGACGGTACGTTCGGTCTCCCACGGGGACATACCGGCAGTCGGCTCATCCAGGATGAGGAGCCTGGGGTTAGTGGCCAGGGCCAGGGCAATCTCCAGGGCCCGCTGATCCCCGTGGGAGAGGACCCGGGATTCATAGTCAGCCAGGGCACCCAGGCCAACTTCTTCCAGCAAAGCTACAGCCTCGTCGCGAAACGTCCGGTCGCCCCAGCTGATGAGGTCTTTTTCCCGACCTCGGGCTGCCGCCAGCGCCACCTGAACCGACGCAAGGACCGTCAACCGTGGGAAGATGTTTGTGACCTGGAAGGTCCGGGCAAGCCCAATTCGGGCGACCCGATGGGGTGGCCACCCGGTAATATCTAGGCCCCGGAAGAATACACGCCCGGAAGTCGGCCGTAAATGACCCGTTATTACATTGAAAAGGGTCGTCTTGCCGGCACCGTTGGGCCCGATTACGGCGTGGATTTCGCCCTCTTCGACAAGAAGGTTTACCCGGTCCACAGCCCGCAAGCCACCGAAGGCTTTGGCCAAGTCACGGGTTTCCAGGAGGGCGTTCATCGACCTCCTAACCGCTTCCCGACACGGTACAGGATACCAGCCAGCCCATCAGGGGCAAAGAGCACAATTAGAAGGAGCACCAAACCTAAAACAAGCTGCCAGCGGGTCGTCAACCGGATTACAAAATCATGCCCGTACTGGAAGATGAAGGCGCCCAGGGCTGGACCTAAAAACACGTACATCCCCCCGATCACAGCCGAAAGTACGGGCTCACCCGACTTTACCCAGCTCAAAAGTTGCGGGTACGCGGCCTGGTCATGCACGACGAACAACACGCCTGCCACCGCCCCAAAAAAACCGGCAATTCCAAAGGCGGCCAGCTGGTGGGTGTAAACATTTATTCCCAGCACCTCGGCCCGGTTCGGATTCTCCCGAATGGCCCGGAGGGCCAGGCCAAAGGGTGAAGCTGTAACCTTCCAGAGGATAAACAATGAAAGGACAACCACGGCAAGAATGAAAAAATAAGCGGCGACCGGGTCCATAAGAACAGGTGGAAGCATCGGACCGAAGATCCCATTGTCCCCACCCGTGAAGTCGTACCACTTTTCGGCAACGGTGAAGAAAAGCTGAGAGAATGCCAGGGTGAGGAGGGCAAAATAGAGCCGGCGGGTTCGCAGCGCGACCGCGCCGATGGCCAGGGCGAGGACACCCCCAAGGACAGGGGCAATCCCCAGGGCAACCCAGAAAGGCGCCCCGAAATGCCGCCAGTTAAGGGCAATGATGTACGCGCCCAGTCCAAAAAAGACGCCCTGTCCGAAGGAAACCAGGCCCCCGTAACCGATAAGAAGATTGGTAGCCACCGCAAAGAGGGCCAGCACCAGCACCTTTTGCAAGGTGATAAGCTCAGCCGGCGGCAATATGAAAGCCAAGACAACCAGAAAAAGGAGTCCCAGGGGAATGAGAACGAGACCCGCGGCAATCCTGCCCTTCCGTGTCGCCTTGGGATCCGTTGACAACACCCGATTGGCCATGGGGTAACCTTACTACCGTTCGGGTAATCCCAGGAGACCGGAAGGCCTAACGATGAGGACGATTATCATGGCCAAATAGATAAAAGCTGACGACCACTCGGCCGCCAGCAAAACCCCAATCGCCTGAAAAATCCCGATGATTAAGGCCCCCAGGGCCGCGCCCGTCACCGAGCCGAGCCCACCGATCACCGCGACGATGAAGGCATCCACCAGGATTTCTGTGTCCATCCCCGGGGCGATGGTGATCCCAGGCGCCCGGGCCGCCCCAGCCAAGGCCGCCAGGAATGCCCCGGCCATGAAGGCAACGGTAGCAACCCGCCGAACGTCAATACCAGCCGCGGCGAGCAGCTCCGGGTCTTCTACCAGCGCCCTAATTTGCCAGCCTAGAACAGTTCGTTGAAGCAGGAGCCACAGGCCAAAAGCCGCAAATGCCCCGAGCCCGATCAAAAAGAAGTTGTAAAGCGGGAACGGACGGCCAAAGATCTCAGCCTGACCGTCCAATCCGGCAGGCAGTGGAACGGAACGGTATGCTCCACCCCAAATCTGCAGGGCCAGGTCGGCAAAGATGTAAACAAGGGCAAAAGTGGCCAGGAGTTGAGTGAGGTGCTCCTTGTCGTATATCCGGCGTAATACCCCAATCTCGACCAGGGCGCCCAACACGGTCACTAGAATCACCGCGGCCAGGAGCCCTGGCCAGAACCGGTCACCCCCAGCGCTCCCCCCGGCGATACTGGCCAAGATGAACGCCGCGTACATGTAGAAGCTGCCGTGGGCCATGTTTATCACCCGCATGGCCCCGAATACCAATGTGAGGCCCGAAGCCACGATGAACAGGACGCTAGCCGCCGTGACCCCGGACAAAAGCTGAATCAGAGCATCCTGCCAGGCAACCATTTAAAGCCTTCCTAGCGCGGTTGGAGCTTCTGGGCCTCGTCACAGCTGAGCAGAATTTTCTCCGGGTGGGCGACAAAGATATTCTCTAAGATCGGGAAACCGTATTCGGGATGGAGGGAGCTTGAAATGGTCCCGATATACTCGGGGATTTCGGCTTGATGGTCGCACTGCCGAATGGTGATGTTCCCCCGGATGGTCGGCACCCTCGCCCCCGCCAGTGCCTCGGCAACAGGGTCGCCGTCGAAGCTGTTCGCCTTCTGGACGCCGTAAGCCCACGTCTGGACGGCAGTATACCCAAGGAG
>PSKS01000085.1:463-7059 GCA_040289115.1 Chloroflexota bacterium | reverse complement strand
AAAGTTCGACGAAAAGACCCACCAGAACATCTACGCCCATGGGGTGGTACTGCAGATCGTCGGGAGCCAGTATTACACCGTCTGGCCCTTCGACCTGGCCACCCGGGAGATCGTCTGGCCGATGCCTAAGTGGGGCCAGCGCCAGTAAGCTGCGGGAGGTTGGATATGCAGGACAGCGATTGGGGAAAATGGCCAGGGTGCTTCCCGAGATTTTGGAGATAAAAGATCCCGGGTTGCGGGAGCAGGTAGCCAGGGTCTGGCTGCGGCTGTGGGAACTTAGCGGTTACCTGGAGATAACCGATGCGGTCTTCATGCCGGACATGCCTGATGTCTCCCTTATCAATCACACCGGTCCGTTGCCTGTAACGCCCTAGCCACCGCGAAGATTCTGCAGGAGGTCCACGATTTATCAATAGATTGTGACCGGCTTCTGGCGGCCGCCCTTCTGCACGACGCTGCCAAATGCGTCGAATACGAGCGAAAGCCTAATGGAACCTACGGCCGTTCGGAGGTGGGGGAAAAACCTTCCCCATTCGTACCTGGTGGTAGAGGTCGGCAGGCAGGTGGGCCTGTCGGCTGAGCTCTACCACCTGGTTGCAGCCCAATCGCCCACCTCGCCGGTAGTCCCCCGTTACATTGAGGGTGTGGTACTACTGCACGCCGACCTTCTTGACCTGGACGCCCTGACCTTTGCCCGGGGACGGCTCACCGAGCGGCTCGAAAAGGGCCAGCCGCCCTTCCATTGGGCCGACATCTTCGGATAAAGAAACGGCCTACTAGCGGCCAGCAGCCGGCAGGTTCACACCAACGGGGTAGGTCCGTCCGCCGGCCCACGGCTGTGTTTCTCAGGCCGGACAGTGCAGGTGTTCAAGGCAGGTCTTGAGTTTTGCAGCCGTCACCGGAGAGATTCAGCCAGCTCTTGTAAAGTTCCGCCGATTTCAACTATCTGCCCCGACGCTTTGAAAAACTGCATGGTTTTGAGCCCGGTTCCGGTAACCATGGCGACCACCTCCTCGTTGCGGCCTACCAGACCCTGGCCTAACGCCGCCTTAAGTCCCGCCACAGCCGCCGCCCCCGCCGGCTCGGCAAAGACGCCCGCCCGGGTCGCTAGCAGTTCGACAGCTTCCAGCATGGCGGCGTCGGACACCGTAACCATACCTCCGCCGCACAGGCCTATCTCCCGCAGCACCATCCCGCCACAGGCCGGCGCTGGAACGTCAATACCGTCGGCCAGGGTGTGGCCTTCCAAAAGGGGAACCACCGGCCGTCCTGCCTGCCAAGCCCTGGCCACCGGCGCACACCCCTCAGCCTGAACCCCAATAAGGCGTGGGGGCCGGACAGCCGCGCTGCAAGCGACCAGCTCCCGAAAGCCCTTGCCCAGAGCACACAATGTGGTCCCGTCGCCCACGGCGGCGATTACGGCATCAGGCATCCGCCGGCCAAGCTGCTCCCAGATCTCAAAGGCCGCCGTCTTTTTGGCCTCAATGGTGAGGGGGTTTACCCCGGTATTCCGATCACCCCAACCGAAGCTGCGGGCCGCCTCCCGGGAAAGTCGAAAGGCCGCGGTATAGCCCTGACGCACCTTAACTACGGTGGCGCCCGCGGCCAGAATCAGCCTGAGCTTAGCCTCCGAAATCTCCGACGGCACGAAGATGACCGCCCTGATTCCGCACGCCGCTGCACCTACCGCCAGGGAGACCGCCACATTTCCGGTCGATGCCGCGGTCACCGTCGAAACTTCGGTCCGGAGCAGGTGTTCCAGGACCAGGGCAGTCGCCCGGTCCTTGTTGGAACCCGTCGGCGAGCGGGTCTCATCCTTGAGCCAGAGGTGGGGCATACCCAGCTCCGCCCTTAAGCGGGGCGGGGCAATGAGGGGTGTGCCACCCACGGGTAGAGGATAACCTATCGGCCCATCGGGCAGGGGCAACAAGGACCGGTAGCGCCAAAGGTCGATGGGCCCGTTAAGCGGCGGCAGAAGCTCGAGGCTGTAGTCGTAGAGGAGGACAACTCGGCCCTCCCCAGACCACCGAGTGGCCGCTTTCGGGTCAGTAAGCCACTCGATCCGGCCGTCTTCGTAGACCAACTCGGCACCGATGGGAACCCCCATACTGCGCCTCCTCAACTCGGGTTATCGGCGGACCTTTGCCAACACCTGCGAAAGCAGGTTTGCCAGCCTGTACTGGTCCAGCCGGCGGACAACGCTGAATCGCAGCTTATCGCTGCGCACAAAAACTTGACTATAGTAAAGGGGCCGGCCTTGAGAGTCGAAGCCCGGGCCATACAGGAAAAGCAAAGGCCGCCTGACAGGCACCCCCAGAAAAGAAGCCACCTCGTCAGGAGCCTCTACCGCTTCAACCGCAACCAACATAGTGGCCAGAACGGTCCCGACCTCGGCGGCGAAAAAATCGATTAAAGAGTCGTAATTACGTCGACGCTCCAAAATCTGCAGGTCAGCAACCACCGAGTGGGGAATAATCTCGACGCAATATATCACTGGCACCCCGTCTGCCAACCGCAGGCTGCTAAGCCGAAAAGCGCCTGAGCCGGGGGCGACGCCCAGCACCTGGGCCACCGGTGTCTCCACAATGGCCGGCGAAATGTCCAGGACCACGTCCTCGGCCCGGGCGCCGGAACGGCGAATGGTCGCGGTGTAACTTTCGAGCCGTTCAAGCCCTGCGGTAATCAGATAAGGATTGGGGCTGACAAAGGAGCCGACTCCATGCTGGCGAATGACTAAACCCTGTTGATGTAGGCTGTACAGGGCCTCCCGAACGGTGACCCGGCTCACTCCAAACTGGGCCGCCAGATCAGCCTCCGAAGGAAGCCGCTGGCCCGGGGCCAGCTCCCCCAGGAGGATCATCTGGCGGAGCTGTTCGGCGAGGACGGCTGAAAGGGATGGACGGCGGGTCATGCCAGAGCTTCACCTCAAGAAGCTTCGCCGATGAAGATCCGGTTCCAGTCAAGTTCCCGGAGCACCCGAAGTTCCTCCTCGGTCGGCGGCAGGATTTCTTCAAGAGGTAAGTCTACTTCAACCGGAAACCCGGTACAACCCTCCACATCCTCAAGCCGAACACCAGCCTGGAGGGCTTTCAGTCGAAGTTTGCCGGTCTCCGGATCAGCCCTGAAGAGTGCTAGGTCAGTAAGAACCCATCGGACCCCGCCGAAAAGCAAGCCTGCCCGGCGACGACTATCTCCACCAGAGAGATATCCTGGGCTTGTGATAAAGTCGACCCGCTTGACGAAGCGGCGAGGCTCGTGCGGTAAGACCACGATGACTTCGCGACAGTGGGAGGCGATGTCATTGGCCCCCCCGCTCCCAGGAAGCCTTACCCGGGGCCTTTCCAAAGAGCCAATGACCGTAGTATTGATATTGCCGTAAGGGTCGATTTGGGCTGCCCCAAGGAAACCGTAATCGAAAAAGCCTCGTTGCGCATACAGGAACAGGTCAGTAATACTTGGAAGCATTAGGGCGCGTCGGGCGACTCGCATTTCGTTAGTGGAAAGCGGCACCCATCTTGGTGCTACCTCCGGGGCGATAGCACCCCCCTCCACGACGATGGTCAGTGACGGCGCATGGATTTTCTGGGCCAGGATGGAAGCCAGTAGCGGAATCCCCACGCCTGCGAATACGATTTTGCCGTCCTCAAGGAGACGGCTGGCGCTCACGGTAAGGAGCTCGGTGCGGGTATATTTGGTCACCTTTAAGAAATGCCTCCTCCGACCAAAATACGGGCCCGGCGTCCAGTTTCCAGTAGCGAGCCTAATCCAAACCGGGCCAGGTATTCACTAAAGGAGCTGGGCCCATGGAAGAATTCTTCGAGGTAAGACCTCACCCAAGCTTCGCCCTCGGCCGACGCCCGCCGGGCATAGGTTTCCAGGTGGGCAAAATCTGCCTCGTAAAGTCCATAACATTCGTGGGGATATGCCCCATAGGGAAGCTCTACCACCGCATCCACGGCGAAAAAGGGGATGACGGTCCGGTCGCCGCTACGGCGTATCTCTTCAGGGTCCACTACCCTTTCGGCGCTTACGATCACCGTAGCAGCCGCGGCGGCTAAATCCTGGTCCATGTGGGGATAGCCGTCGATCTGGGCATTACCATAGGGATCAGCCCGGTGCACATGGATCAAAGCCACATCGGGGAATAGGGCTGGGACCAGGCAAACCGTTTTCCCGGTAAAGGGGCAAGTTATGGTCTGCGCCTTAGAAGTCTTAAGTAGGTCTGAGCCCAGCATCGAGAAAGTAGGCAGGAACGGGACGCCCATGGCTGCCGCCCGAAGGCGAAGGCCCAGGGCCAGATGACTCCACTCTTCAAAAACGACCCGGCCGCTTTCAACGTATTCTCTAAAAATCCGGGATAGCCCCCAGGGTAAGGCGATCCCCACCCAGCTGGTGACCAGTCGGTCCACCGCATCGGCCACCATAAGTAGCTCGGCCTCGTAACAGGTGAGATTCCGAACCAAGGTGAGATTCCGGCGCCGGCGCCGAATCAGAGCCCACAAGAGACCTATGGGGGTCCGGGAGTAGAGACACCCGCCCACTGCTACCACGTTGCCGTCCCGAACCAGTGCCACCGCTTCCTCCAGCGAAATTCGCTTATCTGTAATGGAGCGGCGTTTAGCCTCTACCTGCCGCCGGGCTGTTTCGAAGTCGGCCTCAATGCCCATCAGAAGCGCTCCTTAGCCTGGGTAATACTTCACCGGCAATAGCCTCCAGCTGTTCAGTTGCGTAGTCGGCGGGAACGAGCACGATGTGCCGCACGCCTGCCTCCAGGTGGCGGGCAAGCTGCTCTGCACACTGCTCTGGTGTTCCCCGGATGGCGCTTTCAAGGGTAGACTCGCTCCAGGGTGCGATGTCGAAGTAGCGGCCAACAAAATCTCTGACCCGCCGGTCCGCCTCTTCGAAGGATTTGGCCACGCAAATGGGCAGCTGATTGATACTACTAAGGTCATTGGGATTGCGTCCGGCTGCCTCAGCGTAACGGCGGATCTTCTCCCACGACCGCTGGAAACTTTCAGCGGTACAAAAATACGTGATCCAACCATCGGCATTCTCGGCTACCCGCCGGAGCACCCGCTCCACATAACCTCCAAAGTATAAGGGTGGACGGGGACGCTGCAAAGGCTTGGGTAGCATCACCGCCTCTTCGAAAACATAGCCATCAAAGGTTCCAGTTAGCACCTCCTCACGCCACAGCCTATCCATTATCTTCACATGCTGGAGGAAGAGGCGTCCACGCTTCCGGTAGGGCACACCGCAGGCCAAAAACTCCTTCCGGTACCAGCCTACTGCCAAGCCTAGAATGAGGCGTCCCCCGGAAAGGTGGTCCAGCGTAGCGGCCACCTTGGCCAGCACGACGGGGTTCCGCAAAGGAAGAACCAAAACCCCAGTTCCGAGCCGGACCCGCCGGGTCCGAACTGCCACCGCTGCCAACACCGAAAGCGATTCCAGAAATGGGAATGGCCGTTTGGTCCCCAGCAGGATGTGATCCCAGACCCATACCGAATCGAATTCCAGCTTTTCGGCAAGTTCTGCATAGCTTAAAACTTCCTCAATGTTTAACAGCTCTGAAACCGGCGCAAAGTTTCGTAACGCAACGCCGAATTGCACAGTTCCCTTCATATCCGGAATCTCCTAGAGTTGTTCTTGTGAGGCCGCCTGGATCGCCCGCAAGACCCGCTCTGGCGTCAGCGGCAGTTCGTAGATCCTCACGCCCACCGCATCGTAGACAGCACTCGGGATCGCCCCCAGGGGCGGGCCGATGGGTGGCTCACCAACGCCCCGGGATCAACACCCCGGCGCAGCAGGTACCCGGCCAGGCGGGTCAAGGTGATATTGCGCATGCCTTCCGGTATCGGCCCGGTCACCAGCGCCCGCCACCCCTCGGGCGGCGCCGGCACCGTTTCGGGGCGGTTGCCCAAGGCCTGCAGCTACCCGGGGCCGGGGCCGGCGGGCCGAACGTCCAGGGATCACGGCCGGGGACCCAGGTGTATCGATGTCCCAGGGGATGCAGGGAAGGGGGCAGGACCGCTTGCGCACCATCAGACAGGATCTCCAACTTAGGCCGGGGCCTGGTCGACGGAATCCTTACCCCTTCAGGCAGTGCGTAAATTAACCGCCTGCGTCCGGGCCTCGTCTGATATTCCCAGGTATCCGGCAGGTGACCGCCGGAAAGCTCACGCAGACCCTCCTCACCTTCGGGGCCGTCGACGTCGACCCCCACCACCCCCGACGCCCGGCCCATAACACACCCCAGGTTGGCCCGTCGGCCCAGGGGCAGGGATAGCCATGTCTCGACCTCCTCCGGCGTGGGCACACCCCGGGTCTGCCACCCCTCCAGGTGGCGGTCGGTGCGTAAGTCGACGGGTACTTTGCCGGGGTGTCTACAACCGTGGCGGGGGCCACATAGGGGCAGGACCGCCAGCCCCAACGCGGCGTATTCGGCCGCCGCCTCCAGCGGGGGCCGGTCGGCCACCCCGGGGCCTAGACTTTTGTTATGGCGATGGTCTATACTTGACTGGCAAATCCCCCGCGTCGGCATGGCGTTGTTTCCTTTGGCCGGCCGCTGCCACGGCCGGCCTTTTATTTGCCACGTT
>PSKS01000085.1:0-431 GCA_040289115.1 Chloroflexota bacterium | reverse complement strand
CGCCGGCTCTTCCGCCTCCGCCAGCCGTTCGGTGAGCCAGCGCCGCAGCTCAGTCGCCGGTATGCGCGCCGCGCGGCCTATGCGAATCGACCGAAGCTCACCGCGTGCCAGCATCTGGTAAAGTTTCGACCGGCTGATCGCCAACACCCGGGCCGCCTCCTCGGGCCGGTAGAGCAGCCGTTCCTGTTCCGCGAGCATATCGTGAACCCCCCGTCTTCTTGGTCCGTCACTAATATGGTGGACACAAACGGGCCTTATATGCTAGATTATTCTCGTCTAATTTGTGAACAACCATGCCGAAGGAGATAACCTTAGGCCCCTTCGCGGCCCTCCGCCGGGTGCCGCTGACGGGCTACCGCTGGGACGCGGGACTCCGCCGGGCGCCGCTCGGGGAGCTGTGGGCGCACGACCGCCGTGATCGGGGGGACGCG